>JBBDWT010000213.1:0-9200 GCA_040902705.1 Acidimicrobiia bacterium
AAGCGTCGCCGGAAGAAGGCAGCGCCGGCCAAGAAGGCCACGAAGCGTCGCCGGAAGAAGGCAGCGCCGGCCACGAAGGTCACGAAGCGTCGCCGCAAGCGCCGCTGACCAAGCTCCAACCGCTCCACCTCTCAGGCGAAGGGGCCCTCCGGGGCCCCTTCGTTCTGCGCGGAGGCGTTCTGCGCGGAGGCGTTCTGCGCGGAGGCGTTCTGCGCGGAGGGCGTGCTGCGTGGACGTCCGGTGCGGAGGAGCCCGGTCCCGGCTAGAGGGGCTCGATCAGCTTGAACGCCTCGCCGAGCCCGACCGGGTGGTCGGGCACGAGCGCACCCGCGACTTCGGCCACGGTGCGGAGCTCGGCGACGAAGGCGGCGCGCTGGGCACCTTCTTCATCGCTGCCGGCTTCGATGCCCATGGTCGAGAGCCATTGACTGCGGTGGGCGAGGAGCGACGCGACCTTGGCGTCGAACGTCGCGTCGATGTCCTCGACGTGGTCGACGACGTCGGCCTCGAAGAGGAGCAACCGGTCGGGGCGGTGTGGCGCTCCGAGGCGGGGGAAGAAATGGGGGTCGCGGGCGGCGACGATCCCTTCGATCGTGAGGTTGCCCGCGTGCCGATGGTCGGGGTGGAGCCGGTATCGCTTCCACGGATCGTGCCCGAGCACGACGTCGGCGCGTACCCGGCGGATGACCTCGCACACCGCGGCGACCTCGGCCCGGCTCCCCGTCAGCTCCCCGTCGACGAGGTCGAGGAAGTGCACCTCGCTGATCCCCAGCGCGGCGGCGGCGTCGCGCTGCTCGTCATGGCGCGTCGCGACGAGCGCGCGAGGGTCGCCGCCAGGATCCCAGCTCCCCTTCGATCCGTCGGTGAGCACGAGCAGCTGCGCGTCGGCCCCGGCCCCGGTCCACTTCGCAAGGGTCGCGGCGCACCCGAACTCGACGTCGTCCGGATGGGCTCCGATCGCGAGCGCGCGCCGGGGGACCGGCAGGTCGATGCTCGGGGTCTCGCCCGTGTCGCGGCTGAGCCTCACGGGTGCAGTGCGGGGTCGAGATCGGCGAGGTCGGAGGGCACGTCGACGTCGAACGCGAGATCGGCGCGGCGCACCACGCGGACTGCCGCACCGGCGCGCTGGGCCTCCGCGACGTGGCGGCGGAACGAGCCCGGTCCGTACGCGAAGCGAAAGGGGGTTGCGGCCGGCACGGAGCACACGTTGGTGCCGTCGTCGCGGTGGCACGGGACGAGAGCGACGATCTCCCGGTCGTCGTCACGAGCGAGGGGGAGGAGCGACTCGGCGCGCGGGAGATCCGCATGGGCGATCACGGCGCGGACGAGGCCGAGCGATCGAACCCGGGCTTGTCCGGCATCCGCCGCTGCGTCGAGGCCACCACCGGGATCGTCGACGACATCGAGCCCGAGCGCCTCGGCCCATGAGCGGACCTCCGGAGCAGCCGTGACCACGACGACCGTGAGCGGTGCCGCCGCCGCGACGACCCTCGTCGCCGAGTCGCGCAGCAGGTCGGCGCGGTGCTCGTCGGAGAGGTGATCAGCGAGGCGCAGCTTGGCGCCGGCGAACGACCGGATCGGGACGACGACTCCGGCTCGGAGCACTCCGGCGCGCGACATGGGGCTGCCTATGCTACCGGCGTGGAGCCCGTCTACTCAGTGGCGCGCACCGCGTTGCTCCCGCCGCTGCATCACGGGATGCGCTGGACCTTCGAAGGCGCGCACCGGGTGCCGACCTACGGACCGGTGATCCTCGCGAGCAACCACATCTCGTACCTCGATCCGCTGGTGCTCGCGTATCTCGCCGACCGTCGGCGTCGGCGGGTGCGGTTCCTGGCCAAGGCCGAGCTCTTCGACAAGCGGGGACTCGGGTGGGGGCTACGACGCATCCGCCAGATCCCGGTGCATCGCAACACGTCCGACGCCGCCGCGTCGCTGGCCGACGCCGTGGCTGCGCTCGAGCACGGTGAGTGCGTGGCGGTCTTCCCCGAGGGCACGATCTCGCTCGACCTCGAGCCGATGCCCGGCAAGACCGGCGCGGCTCGGCTCGCCGCGGCGACCGGGGTCCCGGTGACGCCGGTCGGCCTGTGGGGCGCGCACCGGCTCCTGTTCAAGGGCCGCAAGGCGCACTGGCGCCGCGGCGTCGCCGAGAGCGTCATCGTCGGAGATCCGGTGCGCGTCGGGCCCGACGACGACGTGTACGACGCCACCGACCGGATCATGGACGCGGTCGCCCGTTGCGTCGCCCGGGCCCGTGCCGTCTACCCGCAGACCCCGGCTCCCGACGACGACGGATGGTGGGTCCGGGCGCCCGACAGTGCCGTCGTGCGGCCCGTCGTCCGTCACGAAGCGGGCACGTCGTGACGCGTGCCGCGGTCGTGGGCGCCGGATCGTGGGGGACGGCCTTCGCGGCGGTCGTCGCCGAGAACGCTGACGTGACGCTGTGGGCACGTGAACCCGAGCTCGCGGCGCGGATCGACGCCGCGCACGAGAACGATCGGTATCTCCCCGGCATCGCACTCCCGTCGCACCTGCGGGCAAGCGCGGACCTCGCCGCTGTGTGCGACGGAGCAGACGTGGTCGTCGTGGCGGTCCCTTCGCACGGCTTCCGCGCGGTGCTCACCGACGCGGCCGCCGCCATCGACGACACCACGCCGGTGGTGAGCCTGTCGAAGGGGGTCGAGCAGGGCACGTTTCTCCGGATGACCGAGGTCGTCGCCGACGTCCTGGCGGAACACCGCAGCGATCGGATCGGTGTGCTGACCGGACCCAACCTCGCGAGGGAGGTGGCCGAGGGTCAGCCGGCGGCGTCGGTCATCGCGATCGGAGATGCCGAGGTTGCGGTGACGCTCCAACACCTCTTCATGACGCGCACGTTCCGCGTCTACACGAACCCGGATGTCGTCGGCTGTGAGATCGCGGGCGCGCTCAAGAACGTGATCGCGATCGCCGCGGGCATCGCCGCCGGGCTCGGATACGGCGACAACACGAAGGCCGCGCTCATGACGCGTGGCCTCGCCGAGCTCGCGCGTCTCGGTGTGGCGCTCGGAGGCGAGCCGCTCACGTTCTCCGGCCTGGCCGGGATGGGCGACCTGGTCGCGACGTGCACGAGCGAGAAGAGCCGGAACCGCAGGGTCGGCGTCGAGCTCGGGCGCGGGCGCACGCTCGACGACATCGTCTCGGAGACCAACATGGTCGCCGAGGGGGTCAAGAGCACCGGCGCGGTGCTCGAGCTCGGCAAGCAGCACGGAGTCGACCTCCCCATCGCGGAGATGGTCGGCGCGGTGCTCTACGAGGGCGCCAAGCCCGCCGACCTCGTGCTCTCGCTGATGGTGCGCGAGGCGAAGGCCGAGCTCGACGGCATCCGCAGCGCTCCGCCCGCATGATCCGTCGGACGTGAACGCTCACCGATGACGAGGGTCGGGACGCTCGGGATCGCCGACGGGGAGGGCCGACGCGGCGCACGCGTGGACTCCCGTGGTGTCGTCACGCCCGATCACCTCGGCTGGACGCTCGACTGGCGGATCGGCGCGGACGACCGGTGGCGCACGCCGCAGCACGAGACCGCGGTGCGCCAGACGCTGCTCGACGACACGCCCGTCGTCCGGACGGCGATGCGCGTTCCCGGCGGCGACGCGGTGGCCGACGTGTACGGCGTCCCGCAGGGCCACGGCTTCGTGGTGGTCGAGGTGACGAACGACTCGCCGGCTCCGTTCGTGGTGGCGTTGGTGGTCCGGGCAGCGCGCGCCGTCGCGGTGACCGAATCGACGGTCATCATCGACAAGCGACCCGGGCTGCTCCTGCCCCGGGTTCCGTCGCGGTGGGCGGTCGCGACCGCGCGTTCGACGGACTTCGAGGTGTGCGGCGGCGTCGCGCAGGAAGGGCCGTTCCCCGCGACCCGCGATCGCAGCGGTCGCGTCGAGGCGGCGTTCCTGCTCCCGGTGCCGCACCGCGTGTCGGTGCGCGCCGCGATCGCATCGGCCGGTGACGGCCAGCTCGTCGATCTCAAGGCGCTCCCGTCGGCCGCGGAGGTGGCGCGCGGGTGGGCGGCGCAGCTGGCGCGCGGGATGCGTGCCGAGCTCCCCGACGACCGGCTCATGTCGGCGCTGCGTGCTGCGCGCGCCCAGGTGATGCTGGCGGGTCAGGATCCGCGCCCGTCGGGGGTGGTGTTCGCCGCGCTCGAGGACTGGGGGCTCGACGCCGAGGCCGACGCGGCGTGGCGGCGGCTCCCCGGCCGGGAGCGCCGGCGCGCCCGGTCGCGACCCGACCGTCCGCCCTCGCTCGGCGAGCTCGAGACGCTCACGGCACGCGCGGCGACGCCCGGCGGCGTCGGCTCGGTCGCCGCGGAGCTGTTGCTGTGCGTGCGATCACTGCTCGCGTGGGAGGAGCCCGAGCGTGCGCGGGGCTCGGGGGACGAGCAGATCATCCTGCTCTCCGAGCTCCCCGAGTCGTGGCGCGGCCAGCCGATCGAGGTGCACGCGCTGCCGACTCGCGCCGGTCCGCTGTCGTATGCCGTGCGCTGGCACGGCAGCCGACCCGCGTTGCTGTGGACCGCGCCTCCCGGCGTGCGGATCTGCGCTCCCGGGCTCGATGCGGAGTGGTGGAGCGACGACCCGCAGGGCGAGACGCTGCTCACCGGCGCGGCGGCATGACGATCTCGGTGCCCGCCGCGGCAGAGCTCGAGGAGATGGGGCTCTACGACCCGGGGGCGCCCGATGCGAGCGATCGGCTCGAGCTCATCCATCTCGCGCTCGAGCACGGCGCGACGTTCGACGAGATCCGTGACGCCATCGCGGACGAGCGGCTCCACGCGGTCGCGGCGGAGCGCGTCATCGTGAAGGGCTCCGAGCGGCTCACGCTCGACGAGGTGATCGGGCGCACCGACATGGACCCGCAGTTCGCGCGTCGCGTGTGGCGGGCGCTGGGGTTCGTCGAGCCCGAGGCGCAGGCACGGGTGTGCACGGAGGCCGACGTGCCGTTGCTCACCTTCTATGCGCTGGCGTCGGCCGCGTTCGGCCCGGACGCGGCAATCTCGCTCGCGCGCACCGCGGGGGCATCGATGGCGCGCCTCGCCGACGCTGCGATCTCGAGCGCGCGGTCGGTGCTCGAGGCGCCCCTGCGCTCCGAGGGCGGAACGAACATCGACGTCGCGCGCGCGTTCGTCGCGGTCGCGGAGCAGGTGATCCCTCCGGTGTACCCGATGCTCGAGACGGTCCACCGACGGCACCTGGTCGACGCCGGGAGGCGCTACGCGGCGTGGGGGGTGAAGCCGACGGCGCAACAGACGTCGGATGCGGTCGTCGGGTTCGCGGACCTCGTCAGCTACACGGCGCTCACGCAACGGATCGCCCCCGAGGACCTCGAGCGTCTCGTCGTCGGGTTCGAGGAGCGGGCGCTCGCCGCGGTGGCCCGCCCGGGCGCGCGTCTCGTGAAGACCATCGGCGACGAGGTGATGTTCGTCGCGGGCAGCGCGGCCCACGCCGCGGACATCGCTCGCGTGCTCGTGCACGATCCCGAGCTGCCGGAGCTGCGGGTCGGGCTCGCCGCCGGCGAGATCGTGACCCGAGACGGCGACCTGTACGGGCCGATCGTGAACCTCGCCGCCCGGCTCGTCGCCGAAGCGGAGCCCGGCCAGATCGTGGTCGACCCGGAGACTGCCCGCCGCCTCGGGAGCGATGTGCCGCTTCGCGCGCTCGGCCGGCGCACGCTCCAGGGCTTCGACACTCCGTACGAGGTCTTCGCGCTCGAAGGCTGACCGATCAGTCGGCGAAGCGCAGCGTCGCGATCTCCCACGGACGCAGCTCGAGGCCCCCGTCGAAGGTGCCCAACGTGCGGTCGCGCAGGTCGATGACGTCGCCGCGGGCGGCAGCGGCTCCGTGCACCACCCGGACGATCGCGGTCTCGGGTGAGGCGTTGTACACGCGGACCACGAGCGACCCCTCGGCGTCGCGCAGAACGGCAGAGACCTCGGCGCCGTCGACGCGCAGCGCGTGGCCGGTGGCGGGCGTCGGCGCGCCCTCGACGCCGTCGGCGCGTACCCGCTCGAGCGGCACGAGCAGCTCGTCGGCGGCGTCGTGCAGCTTCGCGGCGCGCCAGTCGCCGCGGTGCGGGAGCACGGCGTAGTCGACGGCGTGGCGTCCCTGCAGCTGCGGGCCCTCCAGCGGATCGAGAGGACCGGCGGGGTTGGGCCGCAGCACGAGCTCGGAGCGGGAGAGGAAGCCGACGCAGCGCAGCAACGTGAGCGCGAGCTCGCTCCCGATGCCCGGCACGTCGGTGAGGACCTCGTACTCGAGCAGCCCGTCGTGGAGGAGGGCGAGACCGGCTGCGCCGTCGGAGCAGTCGACGAACCGGCGGGACACGAACGTCGGCAGGCCGAACTCATTCGGGCCCCCTTCGGCGGTCAACCCGCGGTGGACGACCGCGAACGCGCACTCCGCGTCGGACCCGCCGACGGGCGCCGGGAGCGGGAAGTGCGCGCGGAGCCGGTGGTCGCGAACCTGGTTGTCGAGCTCGACGTGAACCCGAACGAATCGCTCGTCGGCGCGGACCTCGACGGTCGTCGCGACCGCGACGAATGTGGTCTCCCCGCTCCGGTTCGCACACGAGCGCTTGTTGCCGACTGCGTGCGTGGGGATCTCGTACCGAGAGGTGACGAGCAGCGACGCGCGCACCGGCCCCTGCTCGAGCACCTCGACCTCGACGCCGACCGGCCGGTCGACGAGGAGGTCCTCGGCCGGCGGTGAGTAGCTGTACGTGTCGCCGCCGTCACCGCCGTCGACCAACCGGTTGCAGCCGGGGATGGAGAGCCCGTCGCTCGTCGTGACCGTGAACGTCGCGTCGAAGAGATCGACGTCGACGCGGAGGTGCTCGTTGGCCACGGTCGCGCCCTCGGCCGTCACCGCGCTCTCCGGCCCGGCCCCGGCGACGGGGCGGTAGGCCTGCCAGCCGAAGCCCGGGACGTCGGCGGCCGAGAACAGGACTTCGCGAGCCGGGGCGAGCCGCACGTTGAACCGCAGGGTCGCGTCGGCATCACCGCGCGCGAGCAGCTCGTCGCGCAGGTGCTCGAGGTCGATCGGCTCCTCGCCGGGGCGCACGGCGTGGAAGGTGTACTGCCAGTCGTCGGGCGCGACCTTCTCGCGCGTGACGCTCGCGATCCGGGTGCCCGCGAACTCGGGCCCGCGGATCATCTCGAGCACCCAGCGCACCTTGCGCCCGACGACGATCGCGGCGAAGCCCTCCCCGCCGATCTCGCGCAGCGCCTGGGTCGGGCGCGGCGTGCCGTCGGGGCCGACGAAGTGGACCGCGCCCTCGCCGGGGACGACGACCTGTACCAGGCCGCCACGGGTGACGCGGGTCGGGTTGACGACGAGCGTCCCCCCCGCGGCCGCGTCGACCCGCCCGGCGAGGCCGTGGAGCGCCTCGCGGCTGAGCGCGTCGCCCACCTGCCGTGCCTCCTGGTAGCGGACCACGACCGCGTCGACGACCTCGTCGGCACTGCACGCGCAGGAGGAGTCGTGCGCGCTGTTCAGGACGAGGTTGCGCCAGCCGATGTCGAGGAGCGCGTCGGGATACCGCTCGGCCGGGAGGAACAGCGCGCTCAGCGGTTCGGCGCGGCGTTCGAGTGCGCGCTCCGCCGCCGCACACACCCGGTGCACGTCCACGCGGTTCGACGCGACGCCCATGAGCACGTTCGCACGCGCGCCGGAGCGAAGCTCGCCCGACCAGACCGGGAGGTCGTCCGGGGTCGGCTGGTCGGCGAGGTACTCGGGAAGCGAGGTGACCGTGAAGCGGTAGTGCGCCTGCGTCGCGTTGGCGGTCTTGACGACGTCACCGAGCCACGACTGCGGCAGCAGGTGATCGCTGCCGTTCATGAGGAGCATGCCACCGCCGGGGAGCCGCGCGGGGCCGAGCTCGGCTTCGTAGCCGTGCGCACGCCGGATCAGGCCCTCCGGCTCGCGGGGCAGGTCGCGCCCGTTGGAGTACGACCCGTAGAGGTACTCGGCGCGCACGCGCGAGCCGTCGGGTGACTCCCACGAGAAGGCCGTCTGGTCGATCGCGTTCGGGACGCCGCGCCAGACGACGGAGTGCTCGAAGCCTGCGAGTCGGAAGATCTGGGGCATCTGCGCGACGTGGCCGAACATGTCGGGCAGGTACCCGACCTCCATCACCGCACCGAGCTCGGTCGCACGCTCGATCCCGAGCTGGAGGTCACGGACGATCGTTTCGCCCGAGACCATGAACTCGTCCAACAGGACCATCCACGGTCCGACCTGGAGGCGCCCGGCAGCCGCGAGCTTCGCGAGGCGCTCGGCTGCGTCGGGGCGGATCTCGAGGTAGTCGTCGATGACGATGGTCTGACCGTCGAGGAGGAAGCGCTCGTACGACTCGTCGCGCTCCAGGAGGTCGAGGAGCTCGTCGACGAGGTGCACGAGGCGGACGCGGAATGTCTGGAACGACGCGTACCACTCACGGTCCCAGTGCGTGTGGGGCACGATCCCGACGGGCACCGGCGGCATGACGTGCACTCTACGGTCCGGCGCGCGCCGGGCCGGCCCGTAGCATCGGCGCCGTGCCGGAGCCGCCTGCCCTGCCCGCCCTGCCCGTCGAGCCTGTGCCGGCCGATGGCTCACCCGTCGATCTTTCGGGGACGTCGGTCTTCGTCGACTTCGACGGGACGATCACCGAGGCCGACACCGGCGTGCACGTGCTCGAACGGCTCGGATCGCCGGGCTGGCGGGAGATCAGCGACGCGTACCGTCGCGGCGAGATCGGGAGTCGCGAGTGTCTGCTCGACGAGTGGGACCTCCTACCCACGGACCGCGTGCAGCTGCGCGCGGTCGTCGGCGAGGTGCCGCTCGATCCGGGGGCGCGCCCGCTGGTCGAGGCGCTGCGGGCGGCCGGTGCCGACGTGATGATCGTGTCCGACGGGTTCGGCATCCGGGTCGACGAGGTCGCGGCCGCGCTCGGCGTCTCGTTGCTGAGCAACACGGTCGACTGGGAGAGGGGTCGCCTGGAGTTCCCGCACGAGGACCGGTGCTGCCCGTGCTCCACGTGCGGCACCTGCAAGCAGGCGCCGATCAAGGACGCCCGCCACCGCGGCCGCCACACGGTGCTGGTGGGTGACGGGACCAGTGACCGCAAGGCCGCGCTGCTCGCCGACCGTGTGTTCGCGAAGGGTGCGCTCGCCGACAAGGTCGTCA
>JBBDWT010000213.1:9210-12214 GCA_040902705.1 Acidimicrobiia bacterium
TGGAGTACGAGCGCTTCGAGCGTCTCGGAGAGGTGCAGTCCGCGTTGGGCCTCTGACCCGGTGGCGTGCTCGCACCGGTCGCGCTTTTCGGTGGTGGCCCGCTCCTCGTAGTGTCGGCCCGGTGCGCATCGCCCTCGGGTCCGACGAGCAGACGTCGCTGACCGACGAGGTCGTCGCCGATCTCCGGGACCGCGGTCACGAGCTCGTGCTCGTCGGTCCGCCCGGCGGCGATGACCGTCAGTGGGCCGAGGTCGGACGGGAGGTCGGGAGGCTCGTCGCCGACGGCGCCTGTGACACGGCGGTGCTGTTCTGCTGGACGGGGACGGGCGCATCGATCGCGGCGAACAAGGTGCCGGGTGTGCGCGCCGCGCTGTGCACCGACGCCGAGACCGCATCCGGTGCGCGCATGTGGAACGACGCGAACGTGCTGGTGATGGGGTTGCGCCTCACGAGCCCGGAGGTCGCACGCGAGATGATCGACGTCTGGTTCACGACCGAGCCCGACCCGGGCGAGGCGGAGAACATCGCATCATTGGAGCCCTCATCGTGAACGACTGGCCGCTCGCATGAACGACGACCATCTCGCCGAGGTGCTGGGAGACCGACCGACGTCACGAGGAGTGTGATCACGCGATGCCGACGTACGTGATGCTGACGACTGTGGGACCCGACGGCTGGGCGCGCATCCGCGAGCAACCTGAACGGATCCACGAGGTCACCGCCGAGGTGGAGGCGATGGGCTTGAAGGTCGTCGCGCAGTACGCGCTGCTCGGTCAGTGGGATTTCCTGAACGTCATCGAAGCGCCCGACGAGGCGACGATGGCGCGCGCCGCGGTCGCGCTCGCGGCACGAGGGACGATGCGCACCACCACGCTGCAAGCCGTCGGTGTCGACGACCTGATCGCGACCCTGCGCGCCGGCTGACGAGGCACGCGCGCGCGGGCGGTGCCGGCGCGCGCCCGGTCAGACGTCCGGTCAGACGTCCGTCAGACCCACCACATGCTGCGGCCCATCTTCTCCGAGCGGATCTCGTCGGACGCGAACTCGGAGGGCAGCACCGAGTCGTCGCTGCGGCGACGGATCAGGTAGCGCGCCCCGCCTCCACCCTCGCCTTCGCCCTCGACCGAGCGCACGTCGGCGACCTCGAACCCGCGGGTCCAGTGCTGGTCGAAGCGGGTGCGGACTTCGACTCGGGTCCCGGGTTCCATGGCTCCATGCTATGGGCCGAGGGCGACGTCGAGATCAAGGGTGGGTTGCGGGCGTGTGAACGCTCGTGGGAGTTGGTGAGATGACGCCGCACGGAAAGGCACGGTCGGAGACGGACGGAAGGTAGGTTCGGCGGGTGGCCGTCACCCCCACGCTGCGACTCGAGCGGCGGTGCTGGAAGGCGGGCGAGCGGGTCGTCGTCGGGATCGACGAGGTCGGGCGTGGGGCCTGGGCGGGGCCCGTCACCGTGGGTGCCGTCGTCCCGGCACCGGAGCACCTCCGCGGGATCCGCGACTCGAAGGAGCTCACCCGTCCCGAGCGCGAGCGGGCGGCGTCGTCGGTGCGCGACTGGGCCGTCGCCGTCGGGGTCGGCCACGCGTCGCACCTCGAGTGCGACGAGCTGGGGATGACTGCGGCCCTGCGCATCGCCGCCAACCGGGCGCTCGGCCAGCTCGCCGCCCAGGGCTACGAGCCCGACCGGGTGATCCTCGACGGCAACCACGACTACCTGCGGCTCGGCGACCGGTGCACGACGGTGATCAAGGGCGACGCGTCGGTGCTCGCGGTGGCCGCGGCATCGTGTGTCGCCAAGGTCACGCGCGACGCGTTGATGCGTGACGAGGCCGACCACTTCCCGCCGTACGGCTTCGAGTCGAACGTCGGCTACCCCGCGCCCGTGCACAAGCACGCGCTTCGGGGCTACGGGCCGAGCGCGATCCATCGGCGCTCGTGGATCTTCATGGAGGACCTGTGTTGGCGTGGGCTGCCCCCTCCGCCGGGCCGGCTGTTCGCGTGATGTTCCCGACATGACGGTGGATCTGCCCGAGGTGCATGCCCAGGCACTCGAGACCAGGCACTCGAGCCACGCGCGTAAGGTGCAGCCCATGGGCCAGGACATCACCGTCACCGCGAAGCCCGGCGCATCGCCGACGATTCGCATGTTCGACACGAACCGCTCGCTCACGGGCATGGCGATCGAGCGCTACTCGTCGCCCGGTCAGGCCACGGGCGGCCGTCGTCCGCCCGACGTGCTCGCCGAGCGCCTCTTCGGGCTCGGGGCGACCAAGGTGACCGTCTCCTCGAACGACGTGATCGTCGAGGCGCCGGTCGACCGGTGGGCCGAGCTCGAACCGAAGGTGATCGAGACCATCGAGCACCTCTTCGGCTTCTACGGCGCCGACGCCGGCTGGTCGGACGAGTCGCTCCGGGCGATGGGTGTCGAGCCCCTGCCCCGCCCCGAGCCGACCGCGTAGGCGTCCGGCTCGACCCTCTCGATCACCGCGAAGCCGGGCGCGCTGCCGGTTCGATCGAATCCCAGAGATCTTGCGCGAGCAGTCACCGGCATGCGCGGGCAACGCGCGTCTACCTGCGTCTCTCGACCCGCTCCACGACGGTGAGAGACGCAACCAACGGTTGCAAGGAGGAGCGCTCCCGATGCCAGCGTCACGGCTCGCCAGCATCATGGTCGGAGCGGTCCAGGAGCTCGCGAGAGACGCAGAAGGTTACGATGACGATCGATGAGCGGTCGCGCCACGTGCTGCATCAGCGGCTCGAGCAGGTGCTCGGCGCGGACGAAGCGGGGACGCTGATGGAGCACCTGCCGCCGGTCGGCTGGGCCGACGTCGCGACGAAGCGCGATCTCGATGCGATGGAGAAGTACCTCCTGGGGACCTTCCGGTCCGAGCTCGCCCAGGCGATCTCCTCGCAGACGCGCACGCTGGTGCTCACGAACATCGGAGCGGTGCTCGGCACGGCGGCGCTCACGCTCGCAGCCATCAGGCTCTGATCGCCTCCATCG
>JBBDWT010000214.1:0-12109 GCA_040902705.1 Acidimicrobiia bacterium
TACGACGGCAAGTACCACTCCGTCGACTCGTCCGAGATGAGCTTCAAGATGGCGGGCTCTCTCGGGTTCAAGGAGGCGATGGCGAAGGCCACGCCGATCCTGCTCGAGCCGATCAGTGAGCTGACCGTCACCGCGCCCGAGGCGGCACAGGGCGACATCATGGGCGACCTCAACGCCAAGCGCGGCCGGATCCAGGGGTCGAGCGCCGTCGGCGGGGGCCGGATGCAGGTCACCGCGTTCGTGCCGACATCGGAGGTGCTGCGCTATGCGATCGACCTGCGCTCCATCACCGCCGGTCGGGGCCGCTTCGCGATCTCGCACTCGCACTACGACCCGGTGCCGTCGCACCTCGCCGACAAGATCGCCGCCGAGCGGGTCGCGTCACGTCGCTGACGACGACGCGGGCGGTGCAGCTCGAGGGACCGGAGGCGTCGGCGTCGCGTCGTCGAGGCCGTACTGCGACCAGTCCTCGGGGTTCTGCTCCACGTACTCGCCCAGCACCTCGCCATCGACCGCGTCCAGCTCGACCAGGCCGCGCCGCGTCGGTGGCGCGTCGGCGCTGTAGAGGAGGATGCGCCACGACGGCCGCGAGCGCAGGCCCCGCCAGCCGAGCTGCGCCGACGCGTGCCCGACCGGGAAGCCGACGGTGCGGCTCGCCGCGGCGAGCGCCTCGGTCTCGTCGATGCGCAGCGGCCAGGCCGCCGCGACGTGGTACAGCGCGAGGAGCAGGAGCAGGACGCCGGCCGCGACGAGCCCGGAGTTGCTCGCGTTCACCCCGCCGAGCAGCGACGCGAGCCCGAGGACGGCGAGGATCGCACCCGCGATGCGCCGCCGTCGGATGTCGGGGAACACCTCGGGGCCGACGAACGCGGTGACGTCGAGGTCCGCCGGGAGCTCGTCGACCGGCTCCTCGGCGTCCCGATGCGTGGCGGTTGGGTGCTCGTCGCGCGCGGACACGGCGAGAGGCTACCGAGCGTCCGTCTCTCTGCCGCACTCCGGTGCGGCCGGAGCATTCCACCTGCCTCCCTCGACCCGCCCCACGACGGTGAGAGACGCAACCAGGGCTAGGTGGGCCAGGCGGCGCGGAGGCGGTCGCACGTCTTCGAGAGGGGCTCGGGCAGCACGCGGGCCTCGGCGACGCTCGTCATGAAGTTGGTGTCGCTCGACCAGCGCGGCAGCACGTGCACGTGGAGGTGACCGGGCACGCCGGCGCCGGCGGCGCGACCCATGTTGATCCCCACGTTGATGCCCTCCGGTCGGTACGCCGATCGGACCGCCGCGGTCGCCTGCTGGGTCATCGCCATCAGCGCGGTGGCCTCGTCGGGATCGAGCCCGTCGAGCTCCGCCTCGTGGCGCACCGGGACCACCATGAGATGGCCCGAGGTGTACGGGTACGCGTTCAGCACGGCGTACGCGTGCCGGTTCCCGACGATCAGCAGCGCGACGTCCCGCTCCGCACGCGCGAGCTCGCAGAACAGGCAGTCGTCGGACGGGGGCGTGGTGGTGACGCTCTCGATGTAACCGGTGCGCCAGCCCGCCCACAGCCGCTCGAGCGTCATGTCTTGGACACGACCTCGGCGGCCAACCGCTCGACGAAGTCGTCCACCGGCACCCCGCGCTCGGGTGCCTCGCTCCCCCGTCGGTTGACGCCGACGGTGCCGGCGTCGGAGTCCTCGTCGCCGACGACGAGCACGTACGGGACCTTCTCGCCCTTCGCACGCCGGATCCGCGCGCCGAGGGAGTCGGAGTGCGCGCTGTGCTCCTCCGCGCGGAACCCCTCGGCCTCGAGCCGATCGACGATCCGCGTCGCGTAGGGGGCGTGACGATCGGCGACGGGCAGCACAGCCACCTGCACCGGCGCGAGCCACGCGGGGAACGCCCCGGCGTAGTGCTCCAGCAGGATCGCGAAGAACCGCTCGATCGCGCCGAAGAGCGCGCGGTGGATCATCACCGGACGGTGCCGGTCGTTGTCGGCACCGACGTATTCGAGCTCGAACCGCTGGGGCAGCTGGGTGTCGACCTGGATGGTCGAGAGCTGCCACGTGCGACCGATCGCGTCGCGCACCTGCACCGAGATCTTCGGTCCGTAGAACGCGCCGCCACCCTCGTCGAGCACGAGGTCGAGATCCATCGTGCTGGCCGCGGCGCGGAGCGCCTCGGTCGCCTCGGCCCACTCGGCGTCGGTGCCCACCGCCTTGCCCTCGGGCCGGGTGGAGAGCTCGAGGTAGAAGTCGGTGAGCCCGTAGTCGCGCAAAACGTCGAGCACGAAGTGCATCGCCCTGGTGATCTCGTCGAGCATCTGCTCGTGTGTGCAGAAGATGTGCGCGTCGTCCTGCGTGAGCCCGCGCACGCGCGTGAGACCGTGCACGACGCCGGAGCGCTCGTACCGGTACACCGTGCCGAACTCGAAGAACCGCAGCGGCAGCTCGCGGTACGACCGCAGGCGG
Organism: Acidimicrobiia bacterium; assembly: GCA_040902705.1. Lineage (GTDB taxonomy): Bacteria > Actinomycetota > Acidimicrobiia > IMCC26256 > PALSA-555 > DATBSK01. Next base: position 2,448 of record JBBDWT010000214.1, read on the forward strand.
CTCCGGAAGATCAGGATGTGGAACGGGCAGTTCATCGGCTTGAGGTAGTAGGTCGCGGCGACGCCGTGCTCCTCGTCGACCTGCATCGGCGGGAACATGCCCTCGGCGAACCAGTCGAGGTGACCCGACGTCTGGAAGAGGTTCTCCTTCGAGATGTGCGGGGAGTTCACGAACTCGTAGCCGGCCTGCTCGTGCCGCTCGCGCGAGTAGTCCTCCATCAGCTTGCGGACGAGTGCGCCCTTCGGGTGGAAGACGGCGAGCCCGGAACCGATCTCCTCGGGGAACGAGAACAGGTCGAGCTCGGCACCGAGGCGCCGGTGGTCCCGGCGCTCCGCTTCCTCGAGGCGATGCAGGTGCTCCGCGAGGGCCTTGTTCGACTCCCACGCCGTGCCGTAGATCCGCTGGAGCATCGGCCCGTGCTCGTCACCCCGCCAGTACGCGCCGGCGACCTTCTGCAGCTTGAACGCGCCCAAGCGCCCGGTCGCGGGGACGTGCGGGCCGCGGCAGAGGTCGACGAACGCCTCGGCGCCCGCACGCGGGTTGCGGTAGAGGCTGATCACCGTGCCGTCGCCCACCTCTGACGCGTCGACCTTCTCGATGATGTCGCGCTTGTACGGCTGCTCGGCGAAGATCTGCAGCCCCTCGTCGCGCCCGACCTCGTCGCGCTCGAACGGCTGGTTCTCCGACACGATCTCGCGCACGCGCGCCTCGATCCGCTCGAGGTCGTCGTCGCTGAAGTGCGCCCCGCCGGGGAGCTCGAAGTCGTAGTAGAAGCCGTCCTCGATCGCGGGCCCGATCGCGTAGCGCGCCCCGGGGTACAGGTCCGTGACCGCCTGCGCCATCACGTGGGCGGTCGAGTGCCGCAGCACCTCGCGCCCCTGGTCGCTCGCCGGGACGACGATCTCCAGGGCTGCGTCGCGCTCGAGCGGTGCACCGAGATCGACCCATTCGCCGTCGACCCGTGCGGCGAGCGCGTCCTTGCCGAGGCGCTTCCCGATCGACGCGGCGACCTCGCCCGGCGTCGTGCCCTTGTCGACCGCGCGCGCCGAGCCGTCGGGCAGCGTGATCGTGATCTCGGGCGCCATGCGGCACCGACGGTACCAGCGACCTCCGCCGCCACTCCGGCGTTCCCACCCGACGTCTCGACCCGACGTCTCGCCCGACGTCTCGACCCGGCGTCTCGACCCGACGTCTCGACCCGACGTCTCAGCGCGGCGTCTCAGCCCGCGGGTTCGCCGTCCAGCGGCGCGTCGAGGTCGATGCCCAGGAGCGCCGTGAGCTCGCGCAGCACGACCGGTGCCGACGCGTCGTCCCCGCCCGAGAGGATCGCGCTCACGAGGTCATCGAGCGCCTCCAAGGCGCGCGGCGCGTCGAGATCGTGGTCGATCGCGGCCCGCACGCGCTCGGCGAACGGCGCGGGGTCGGCACCGGTCTCTCGCTGCGCAGCCGCCACGAGGCGATGCAGCAGTGCGGTGCCCTCTTGGAGGTCGGTGTCGTACCACTCGAAGCCGGCGCGGTAGTGGTGGCGCATCAACGAGAGCCTGATCGCGCGTGGGTCGACGACCTCGAGCAGGTCGCTGACGAACACGAGGTTGCCGAGCGACTTGCTCATCTTCTCGCCCTCGTAGCTCACCATCGCCGAGTGCATCCAATGCCGTGCGAACGGCTTCCCGGTGACGCTCTCGCTCTGGGCGATCTCGCACTCGTGGTGCGGGAAGATGAGGTCGGTCCCACCACCGTGGAGATCGAGCGTCGGTCCGAGGTTCTGGATCGCCATCACGGAGCACTCGATGTGCCAACCCGGTCGACCGACGCCGAACGGCGCCCGCCACGCGGGCTCGTCGGGCAGCGACGGCTGCCAGAGCACGAAGTCGAGCGGATCCCGCCGGTGCGGGTCGTCGGGACGGCCGCCACGTGCGGCGGCGAGCTTCAGCATGTGCTCCCGCGAGTAGTGCGAGAGCTCACCGAAGCGCTCGAACGTCGACACGTCGAAGTACACGGTCCCGTGCGTGAGGTACGCGTGCCCGTCGTCGAGGAGCTGGCCGATCATCTCGATCATCCCGTCGATCGACTCGGTCGCACGGGGTTCGGCGATGGGGGGCCGCATCCCGAGCGCCTCCATGTCGGACCGGAACCGGTCGAGCTCTGCTGCCGCGAGCTCGAGGTACGGGATGCCGAGCTCACGCGCCTTCGGGAGGATCGAGTCGTCGACGTCGGTGACGTTGCGCACCATCCGCACCTCGTGGCCGAGCTCTTCGAGGCGGCGGATCAGGAGGTCGTACGCGAGGTAGGTCGCGGCATGGCCGAGGTGCGTCGAGTCGTACGGCGTGATGCCGCACACGTACATCCGAACCACCGGGCCGACCTCGAGCGGCACCAGCCGCCGCTGCGCGGTGTCGAAGATGTGGATGGTCACCGGTGCGGCAGGGGGTCGACGCCGCTGAGCCGGAGCGTCCCCCTCCCCTTCTGGCGGAGGTTCACCGAGAGCAGCAACGCGGCGAACGCCTCGATCCCCAACGCGTTCGCCAGGGAACCACCGTCGAAGCCGCGCAGCTCGGGCATGTCGGCGATCAGCGCCCGCACGACTGCTGCGGCCTCCACGTCGTCGCTGCACACGATGACGTCGCTGCGCAACGGACGGTCGAGCGCCGCGAAGGCTGCGGCCGGTACGTGCTGGAACGCGGCAACCACGCGCGAGCGGGGCGCGGCGGCCTGCACCGCCTCGGCGAGGGAGCCCTCGACCGGGAGCACCGCGCGGAACTCGTCGTCGACCCGCTCGAGGCCGTTGGCCATGGAGATCACGACCTTGCCGGCGAGGGCCTCCTTGTGCTCCGCGGTCGTGGCGACGGCCGCGTCCCACGTCGTGGCGATGATCACCACGTCGCGCGCCGCAGCCGCGTCTGCGTTCGAGCCGGCCTCGAGCCCGGCGACCCGCTCACTCCAACGCCCGCGCAGCTCGTCGACGGCGGCGGCGCTGCGCGCCGGTTCGCGAGAGCCCGCGATCACCTCGTGTCCCACGCTGGCCAGGTGGGCAGCAAGCCCTCGGCCGGCCGGCCCCGTCGCTCCGAGCACACCGATCTCCACGCGTCGCAGCGTAGGTTCCGCTGAGGGTGTCCGGCGGAGTTCGCCGCCCGGGCGATGGCTGGGCGGCGGCGTACGCTCGGCGGGATGCCGGACGATCTCGACCGACCCCGGGCGCCGCTCGGACTCAAGGTCGTCGCGATCGCCGTCGTGATCGTCATCGCGTGCGTGGTGCTGTTCCCGCTGCTCAACATCGCAGCATCGCTGTTCGCGTTGGCGCTCTACGTGATCATCGCGTTCGTCGCCTACCAGGTGGGCAAGGCGGTCGGTCGCGCCGGTCGCGAGTAGCACGATGCCCCGGGTCCGGGTCCGGGTCGCCCGAGCCGACTGACGGAACGGTCAGGCAGGCGACGGCTTGTTGACGCCGGTGTCCTCGATCCGGCGACCGATGTCGGCGAGGTGCTGCCAGTGCTTCCCGGCGTCCTCCCACCACCCGCGGACCTCGCGGATCGCGAGCCGACCGTGGGACGCGTAGTAGCGGTTCACATCGGTGATCTCGAGCTCGCCGCGGCTCGAGGGCTCGAGCTCGTCGATCACCTCGAACACGTCCGCGGGATAGCAGTAGAGGCCGACGACGGCGTCCTTCGAAGGCGGCGAGGGGTAGCGCATGTCGACGACACCTGCCTTCTCGGAGATGTCGATCGCCGTACCGGAGTCGTCGTAGACGACCACGCCGAAGTTCTCGGGGTCGGGGACGTCCTTGACGAAGATCTGCGCACCGTCGCCCTCGCTCGCCCAGGTGGTGATGTCGTCGCTGTGGGCGTGCTCGAAGATGTTGTCGCCGAGGACGCAGACGAGCTTGCCGCCCGCCGCGAACTCCCGGGCCATGCCGACGACCTGCGCGATGCCGCCCGCCTCCGTCTGCACCTTGTACGTGAGGTCGAGGTCGAGCAGCTCGTCCTCGCCGCCTCGCGTCTGCATGCGTCCGTCGCCCAGCAGGTCGATCATCTGCCCGGCGTGGCGCGTGCCCGTGACCACGAGCACCTCCTCGATCCCCGCGAGCTGGAGGAGCCGCAGCGGGTAGAGGATCATCGGCCAGCCCGCGACCGGGAGCAGGTGCTTGTTGGTGACGCGCGTCAGCTCGCCGAGCCGCGTCGCCTCACCCCCCGCACAGATCAGTCCCTTCACCATCGGTCGCTCGCTGCGGGGCCGGGATACCCGGCCCCGCTCCACGCTCGCTCCGTCACCATCGGTCGCACACCAGCCACGGCTGGCGACTGTAGGTGGGCGCCTTGCGTCAGGCCATGCAGCGTGCCGCTAGGCCATGCAGTCAGGGCCGAAGAGCTCGCGCAGCTCGGCGTACAGCGAGTTGCGGGGCTCCACCCGGAACTCGTCGCCGAGGCGGATCACGGTCGTCTTGTCGGGGCCCACGAGGTGGGAGAACACCGGGCAGTTGCCCGGGTGACGCAGGAGCAGGTCCTTCAGCGCGACGACCTTGGCGTCGGAGAGCGCCGCGAGGCGGACCTGGATCCGCACCGGCGCGTCGCCGTCGTCGACGGAGAGCTCCGGGACCGTGATCTCCCCCGCGACGATCTTGCCCTGGTCGTCGCGCAGGTCGAGCCGGCCGCGGACGCAGATGATCGCGTCGTCGACCAGCACGTGGCCGTACTCCGCCATGACGCGGGGAAAGACCATCACCTCGACCGCCGCCCCGAGGTCCTCGAGCACGAACGTCGCCATCAGGTCACCCTTGCGGGTGTACTTGCGGTTGAGCCCGGTGATGATCCCGCCGACCCGGCACGTCTCGCCCTCCTGCTTCTCGCGCAGCTCACCGAGCGGTCCGTCGACGAGTCGGCGGAGCGCGTGCTCCACGCCCAACAGCGGGTGATCGCTGACGTACAGGCCGAGCATCTCCTTCTCGAACGCGAGGCGCTGCGTCTTCGCGTACTCGTCGGCGCCGATCGGCTGCTGCTCCTCGAAGACAGGCGCGACGCTCGGGTCGTTCGTGTCGGCGAACAGGTTCATGATCCCGGCGTCGCGCTCGCGCCGCAGCTTCAGCGCGCGCTCGATGGCCAGCTCGTGGACGTCGACGATGCCCTTGCGGGTGTGGCCGAGTGAGTCGAACGCGCCTGCCTTGGCGAGCGACTCGACCGTGCGCTTGTTGAGGGCGCCCGGGTCGACCCGGTCGCAAAAGTCGTAGAAGTCGGTGAACGGCCCACCCTCCTCGCGCGCCCGCACGACATGGGCGACCACGCCCTCACCGACGTTGCGCACCGCGGACAGGCCGTACCGGATCGCCTTCGTGCCCTCGGACGTGACCCTCACCGTGAAGTCCTGCTCGGACTCGTTGACGTCGGGCACGAGCACATCGATGTTCCGCTGGCGGCACTCGTTGAGGAAGACGGCGGTCTGGTCCTTGTTGCTCTTGACGCTCGTCAGCAGCGCGGCGAGGTACTCGACGCCGTAGTTCGCCTTCAGGTACGCCGTCTGGTACGCGAGGTACCCGTAGCCGACGGAGTGCGACTTGTTGAACGAGTAGTCGGCGAACGGCTCGATCGTGTCGAAGATCTCTTCACCGAACTTGCGGTCGTGCCCCTGCGCCGCGCAGCCGTCGACGAACTTGCTGCGCTCACTCGCGATGAGCTGGCGGTCCTTCTTGCCCGTGGCCTTGCGGAGGTTGTCGGCCTCCTCGAGCGTGTACCCGGCGAGCTGCTGCGCGACGCGCATCAGCTGCTCCTGGTAGATCATCAGGCCGTACGTCGGCGCCAGGACCTCCTCGAGGTCAGGGTGCGGGTACGTCACCTCCTTGCGCCCGTTCTTGCGGTTGGCGTACTCGTTGTGCCAGTTCTGGGCCATCGGGCCCGGGCGGTACAGCGCGACGAGGGCCGCGATGTCCTCGAACGACGTCGGCGCGAGCGAGCGCAGCAGCGAGCGCACCGGTCCGCCCTCGAGCTGGAACACACCGATGCTGTCTCCGGCGCGCAGCATGTCGAACGTCTTCTCGTCGTCGAGCGGCACGTGGTCGATGTCGGGGCGGACCCCGGTGGTGGCCTCGACGAGGTCGAGCGTCACCTCGAGCACGTCGAGGTTGCGCAGGCCCAGGAAGTCCATCTTGAGGAGGCCGAGCTCCTCCACCCCGTGCATCTCGTACTGCGTGACGATGGGTGCCGACGCGAGGTCGCCGCCGTCCTGGGGCTTGCGCTGGATCGGGAGGTACTCGGTGAGCGGCTCGCGCGTGATGACGACCGCGGCCGCGTGGATGCCGTCCTGGCGCCGCATGCCTTCGAGCCCGCGCGCGACGTCGATGACCCGCTTCGCGTCGGGGTCGGCCTCGTAGAGGTCACGCAGCTCGGCGGCCATCTTGTAGCCGTCCTCGTGCTTCGGCTGGAGGTCGAGGCACGCGGCGAGCGGGGTGTCGCGGCCCATGACGAGCGGCGGCATGAGCTTCGCGATCTTGTCGCCGACGAGGTACGGGTAGCCGAGCACGCGCGCGGCGTCGCGCACCGCCGCCCGCGCCTTGATCGTGGAGAACGTGATGATCTGCGCGACGTGGTCGTCGCCGTAGCGCTCCGCCGCGTACTTGATCATGTCGCCGCGGTAGCGCGAGTCGAAGTCCATGTCGATGTCGGGCATCTGCTTGCGACCGGGGTTGAGGAACCGCTCGAACAGCAGGTCGTAGCGGATCGGGTCGATGTCGACGATCTCGAGGCAGTACGCGACGCACGAACCGGCCGCGCTCCCCCGCCCCGGGCCGACCCGGATGCCCTGCTCCTTCGCGTACCGGACGAGGTCCCACACGACAAGGAAGTACGCCGAGAAGCCCATCGTCTGGATCACGCCGAGCTCGTACTCGAGGCGCTCGGCGACGTGCGGCGGCAGCGTCTCGCCGTAGCGAGCATGCGCGCCGGCGGTCGTCAGCTCGCGCAGGTAGGAGTCCTCGTCGTGCTCGGGCGGCGTCGGGAACGTCGGGAGCACCGCGTTGCCGAACTCGAGCTCGAGGTCGGCGCGCTCCGCGATGAGCAGCGTGTTGTCACACGACTCCTCGTAGTCGCTGAAGAGGCCCCGCATCTCCGCGGCGGTCTTCAGATAGAACTCCTCGGTCTCGAAGCGCAGCCGGTTGGGGTCGTCGCGCGTGCGTCCCGTCTGCACGCACAGCAGGGCGTCGTGCGCCTCGGCATCGTGGCGGTTCGTGTAGTGGCTGTCGTTCGTGGCGAGCAGCCCGATCCCCAGCTGGCGCGCGATGCGCAGCAGGCCGGGGTTGACGCGTGCCTGCTCCGGGAGCCCGTGGTCCTGCAGCTCGACGAAGAACGAGTCGCGCCCGAGGATGTCGCGAAAGCGCGCCGCGACCGCGAGCGCGGCCTTGGGGTCGTCGCGCAGCAGCGCCTGACACACCGCGCTGCCGAGGCAGCCCGTGGTCGCGACGATCCCCTCGGAGTGGCGCTCGAGGAGCTCGAAGTCCATCCGCGGCTTGTAGTAGTAGCCGTCGAGGTAGGCGGACGACGACAGCTTGATGAGGTTGCGGTAGCCCGCGAGGTTCATGGCGAGCACGGTGAGGTGGAAGATCTCGTGCTCGGCGCGCTTGGGTCGGTCGAACCGGCTCGACGTGACGAAGTACGCCTCGGTGCCGATGATCGGCTTCACGCCCTCGGCGCGCGCGGCGCGGTAGAAGTCGAGGACGCCGTACATGTTGCCGTGGTCGGTGATCCCCACCGCGGGCTGACCGTCGGCGACCGCGGCTGCGATCACCTCGGGGACGCGCGCCGCACCGTCGAGCATCGAGTACTCGGTGTGGAGATGTAGGTGGACGAACGACGAGCTCAGCGGGCCACCGGACCAGGGTTGTCCACAGGTGGCTTTTCCACAGCTGTGGAGAACTACAGGTGTGTAGTTCTCCGGCCGACGATAGCCGCGCGCGCACGAGCGCGTTCACGACCGCAGGGGCTCGCGGGTGCCGCGTCGGCGCCGTCTGCCTAGCGGGTGCCTCGCCCGGCGAGGAGCGGGACCCACATCTCGTCGGGGGTGAGCGAGCCGTGGCCCGAGCGGAGGTTCGCCTCGCGCGGCAGCGCCGGGTCGACGAAGGCGACGTCGGTGCTCGCGGCGAGGACGACGTCGCCGAGGCGCCGGCGCACGGGCCCGGGTGGCGGGGGGCCGAGCCAGCCGTCGGCGACGAGCTCGTCGCGGGAGCGCACCCAGGCGTGGTGCCCGTGCGCCTCGCGCGCGGCAGCCAGCAGCTCGTCGGCCGCGCCCCGCCGCGCGTACAGGTAGCGGAAGCGGCCGTCGCCCGCCGACGTCTCGACCAGCTCCGACATCGCCCCGAGCTCGATCCACGAGTCGGGACCGAGGTGCACCTGCCCGTGGTCCGCGGTGACGAGCACCGCGGCGTGGTCCGGCAGCGCGCCCTGGAGCTCGCCGACGAGTCGGTCCGCGAACGCGAGCTCGGACTCGTAGTAGCCGTCGTGCAGGCCGTAGCCGTGGGCCACCTCGTCCACACCCGGGTAGTACGCGTAGACGAGCGGCTCCCCCGCTTCGACGAGCACGCGGCAGTGCTCGACGAGCGTCGAGACCGCTCGCCACCCGGAGAACCGGGTGCCGCGCAGGTGCGCGTCCGTGAAGCCGGTCCGGTGGAACTCGCTCCTCGTCACGACCGGGACGGGCTGGCCGCGGAAGGGCGCGTGCCGCTGCACGATGCTCGGCTCGGGTGGGCGCTTGTTGCCCTCGCGCTGCCACGAGAGCACGTTGAGCACGTCGCCGTCGACGCGCATGCGGAAGCCGACGAGTCCGTGCTGCGACGGCGCCAGCCCCGTGGAGATCGACGTGAGCGCCGCCGCAGTCGTCGACGGCGCGACGCTCGTGACCTTGTCGCCCTCGAGCGCGCGGATGCGGGCGAGGGTGTCGGGATGCGTCTGGATCGCGTCCCAGCCGAGTCCGTCGACGACGAGGACCACCACGGAGCGTGCCTCGCGCGCCGGTGCGGGGAGCCACTCGTCGTCGGTCGCGCCCAGGAGCGCGGGCACGATCGACGCGATCCCCGGGCCGTCGTACACAGGCACGACCGGCTCCAACGACATCTCCCGCAGGCTACCGACCGTCGGTTCCGCCGCCCCGCACCAGAGCACGGCTCCGAGCCTGTTCGCCGCGGCCGGCCGGATGCGCGACCATGAACGAACCATGAAGGTGTCGACGCGCGGCGACTATGCCGCCCGCGCACTCCTCTCGCTCGCGCTCCACGAGTCGGACCGACCGACGTCGGTGAAGGAGATCGCGGAGCGGACCAACCTGCCCCAGCCCTACCTCGAGCAGATCCTGCTCGCGGTCAAGGGTGCGGGGCTCGTGCGCTCGAAGCGTGGCGTGGGTGGCGGCTACGTGCTGGCCCGCCCCGCCGACGAGATCTCCCTCGCGGAGATCCTCGCGGCGGTCGACGGCCCACTCGTGACCGTGATCGGCGAGCACGACCACTGCGAGGGCCACTGCGTCCTCCAGGAGGTCTGGTCGGGCGTCTCGGAGGAGATGGGCCAGTTCCTCGGCCGGTTCAGCCTGGCCGACCTCGTCGCCCAGACCCGCGCCGGTCACCCGCTCGACCTGCCCGCCTAGGAGCCTGCTGAAGAAGGCGTCGACGTGCGGCTTGGTGCGGCGTAGGTTCG
>JBBDWT010000215.1:0-12090 GCA_040902705.1 Acidimicrobiia bacterium
GGGCGATCCAGCGTGACGTCGCGTGGGACTTCTTCTACGGGATCGTCAACTTCGATGCCGTGTTGGGCACGGTGAACCATTACGGGACCGTCGATCTCTTCGCCGGTCGGTTCAACGAGGCATACCGCACTGCCGAGCTCGACCATCTCGAGAACTTCGAGACGCCGCAGATCCGCGAGACGTTCAAGGCGATGCTCGACGACTGGACGAACAGCACCTTCGACCCCTTCGCGTCCCCCGTCGAGACCGGCACGCCCTTCGGCGTGAAGGAAGGGAGCAACACCGACGCGGTCACGCGGCGCCGGGTCGCCGCCGCTCGCATGGTCGGCGTCCCGGGCGACGAAGAGCTTCGCAGCGACACGAACGGCCACCCCGTGAATCGCATGTTCGCCGACGTGCCACAAGACGAACCCGACATCGAGCCAGAGCCCGGCTTCGAGGACAGGGTCTGCGCGTTCAACCTCTTCAAGTACCTGTCGCGCTCGCAGGTCACCTGGAACCCGTCCGTCGTCTCGGTGTGCAAGGACAGCCTCTACTGCCCGACGACGGAGGAGTACATCCTGCCGATCATCCACGGCAACGACCGGGTCGAGTGGTTCGTGCAGCTCAGCGACCAGATCGAGTGGACCGTCGAAGACCGCGACACCGGCAAGCTCCGCGCGCGTGTCGTCATGAAGCCGGGTGACGTCGCCGCGATGCCGAGCGACATCCGCCACCAGGGTTACTCCCCGAAGCGCTCGATGCTCCTCGTCTGGGAGAACGCGTCGCCCGAGCTGCCCGATCTCATCGCGAGCGGCAAGGCGCCGACGAACCCGGTCGACTTCTGACGCGGTGAATCGTCGGAGCGGAGGCGGCGTGCGCGAGCAGCTGTTCATCGGGGGCCAGTGGCTCGATGCGGCCGAAGGGGGGGTGTTCGACGTCCTCAACCCGCACGACGGGAGCGTCATCACGCAGGTCGCCGAGGGCCGGGCCGTCGACGTGGACCGGGCTGTCGTGGCAGCCGCCGACGCGCTTCCAGCCTGGCGCGATACCCCGGCCGCCGAACGCGGCCGGCTGCTGCTGCGGCTGGCAGACGCGATCGAGGACCACGCAGCCGAGCTCGCGCGCCTGGAGACGCTCGACACCGGGCATCCGATCCGCGATTCGACCGTGCTGGACGTGCCGCGCACCGCGGCGGCGTTCCGCTACTTCGGGGGCATCGCCGACAAGTACCAGGGCAGCGTCGTCCCCGTCGAGGCCGGCTTCCTCAACTACGTGACGCGTGAGCCCGTCGGTGTGGTCGGTCAGATCGTCCCGTGGAACTTCCCGCTCCTGTTCACCAGCTGGAAGCTCGGTCCCGCGCTCGCAGCCGGGAACACCGTCGTGCTGAAGCCGGCTGAGCTCACCCCTCTCACCACGCTGCGCGTGGCCGAGCTCGGGGCCGACATCGGTGTGCCGCCTGGCGTCGTCAACATCGTGCCCGGGCTCGGGCCGGTCGCAGGCGAGCACCTCGCTCGCCATGCCGATGTCGCCAAGATCGCGTTCACGGGGTCGACAGCCGTTGGCCGGCGGATCGTCGAGGCCTCGGCCGGGAACCTGAAGCGGATCCAGCTCGAGCTCGGTGGCAAGGGAGCGAACATCGTGTTCGACGACGCCGATCTCGACGCGGCCATCAACGGCTCGGCGTTCGCGATCTTCCACAACCAGGGACAGGCGTGCATCGCCGGCTCGCGGTTGCTGCTCCACGAAGGGATCGCAGACGAGTTCCTGACGCGCTTCGTCGGGCTCGCCGAGTCGATCCGGCTCGGCGACCCGACCGATCCCGCGACCGAGATGGGCCCGCTCACCTCGGCCGAGCACCGCGACCGTGTGCTCGGCTACGTGAAGGTCGCACGCGATGAAGGTGGCGAGATCCTCACCGGTGGATCCGCCCCCGACGACGCGCAGCTCGCGCGCGGCTTCTACGTGCGCCCCACCGTCGTTCGTGCAGACCCGGCCAGCCGGGTGTGTCACGAGGAGGTCTTCGGGCCCTTCGTGACCGTCTCGACGTTCCGTGACGAGGACGACGCGGTCACGATCGCGAACAGCACCGAGTACGGGCTCGGCGGCGGGCTCTGGACGCGCGACCTGAGCCGTGCGCACCGCGTCGCGCGTTCGATCCGGAGCGGCATGGTCTGGATCAACTCGTACAAGCGAGTCAACCCCGGTTCGCCGTTCGGTGGTGTCGGTGAGTCGGGCTACGGGCGCGAGATGGGCTTCGAAGCCATGCACGAGTACACCGACGCCAAGTCGGTGTGGATCAACGTCGATGCCGACCTCCCGATCTGGTATCCGCGCTGATGGCCGAGCACACGACCCTGCGCGACGCCATCGCCGCCCACGTGCACGACGGTGACGAGATCGCGCTCGAAGGCTTCACCCATCTGATCCCGTTCGCCGCCGGGCACGAGATCATCCGCCAGGCTCGGCGCGAGCTCACGCTCGTCCGGCTCACACCCGACCTGGTCTACGACCAGCTCATCGGTGCCGGATGTGCCCGCAAGCTCGTGTTCTCCTGGGGAGGCAACCCCGGAGTCGGCTCGCTGCACCGGTTCCGCGACGCGGTCGAGCACGGATGGCCCGCGCGGATCGAGCTCGAGGAGCACAGCCACGCCGGCATGGCGGCGCGATATGTGGCCGGAGCGTCCGGGCTGCCCTTCGCAGTCCTCCGCGGCTACGTGGGCACCGACCTCGTTGCACAGACCAAGACGATCGTGCCGATCACGTGTCCGTTCACCGGCGAGGAACTCGCAGCCGTCCCGGCGCTGCGGCCCGACGTCACGATCGTCCACGCACAGCAGGCCGATGAGCAGGGCAACGTCATGCTCTGGGGCATCAGCGGCGTCCAGAAGGAAGCGGTGCTGTGCGCCAAACGCTCGATCGTGACAGTCGAGGAGATCGTCAACGGCTTCGAACCTCGGGTCAACGGTGTCGTGCTCCCGCACTGGGTGATCGATGCCGTCTGCGAGGTCCCGCGAGGATCGCACCCGTCCTACTCGCACGGATACACCGAGCGCGACAACGGCTTCTACGCGGCCTGGGACGAGATCGCGCGAGATCGCGCCGGGTTCACCGACTGGATCGACCGTCACATCCGCGGGACGAGCAACTTCACCGAGTACCTCGACTCGGTCGCACCGGAGGCGATGACTCGTGTCTGAACCGACCTACACCGCCGACGAGATGATGACGGTCGCGGCGGCGCGCGAGCTGTCGAACCAGACCGTCTGCTTCGTCGGCATCGGGTTGCCGAGCACAGCCGCGAACCTGGCCCGGCTGACGCACGCACCCGAGATCGTGCTCGTGTACGAGTCGGGCACGATCGGTGCGAAGCCGAGCCGGCTCCCGCTGTCGATCGGTGACGGCGAGCTCGCGGAGACGGCCGACGCGGTCGTCTCGGTCCCCGAGATCTTCTCGTACTGGCTCCAGGCCGGACGGGTCGACGTCGGGTTCCTCGGAGCCGCGCAGCTCGACCGGTTCGGCAACATCAACACCACGGTGATCGGCTCATATGACGAGCCGAAGGTGCGGTTGCCCGGCGCCGGCGGTGCACCCGAGATCGCCGCGTCCGCCCGCAAGGTGATCGTCGTCGTGCGTCAGAGCGCGCGCACGTTCGTCGAACGGCTCGACTTCGTCACGTCGGTCGGCCATGGCGACGGGCCGGGCCAGCGTCGCGCGCTGGGCTTCGTCGGCGCCGGCCCCGAGATCGTGATCACGGATCTCGGCATCTTGCGGCCCGATCCCGACACGCTCGAGCTCGTGCTCACCGACCTGCATCCCGGCGTGGAAGCGGAGGACGCACGTGCGGCCACGGCCTGGCCGCTCCGTGTCAGCGAGACGCCGCACCGTACCGATCCGCCGCGCCTCGACGAGCTCGACGCGCTGCGCGCGCTCGAGGCGACGCCGGGACGTGCGGCATGAAGCCCTTCACCTACAACGCGCTGCCGAGCCGCATCGTGTTCGGCGCCGGTCGCCGTTCGGAGATCGTCTCCGAGGTCGACGCGCTCGGGCTCCGGCGGGTCATGATGATCGCCGACGAGAACGCGAAGGCCGATGCCGACGAGCTCGTTGACCTGCTCGATGACCGGGTCGTGACTCGCTGGCACGAGGTCGCGCAGCACGTGCCGACCGAGCTCGCTGACGCCGCGCGCCAAGCGGCCACCGATCACGAGATCGACGGGATCGTGACCGTCGGCGGCGGCTCGACGACCGGACTCGGCAAGGCGATCGCGCTGGTTCGGGACGCGCCGATCGTCGCCGTGCCGACGACGTACGCGGGCTCCGAGATGACACCGATCTACGGGCTCACCGGCGAGCACAAGGAGACGGGGCGTGATCTGCGCGTGCTGCCACGCGCGGTCGTGTACGACCCGGAGCTCACGGTCGACCTGCCGGTCGCGGTCACGACGACGAGCGCGTTCAACGCGATCGCGCACAGCGTCGAAGCGCTCTACGGGCCCGACGCGAACCCGATCACGTCCTTGATGGCACAGGATGCGATCCGGGTGCTCACGGCCGCACTGCCGCGCTTGAACGCCGATCCGCACGATGTCGACCTGCGTTCCGATCTGCTGTACGGCGCGTACCTCGCGGGCGCAGTCCTCGCCGCGGTCGGGATGGCGCTGCACCACAAGGTCTGTCACGTGCTCGGTGGCAGCTTCGGCCTCGTGCACGGCGACGTGAACGCGGTCGTCCTGCCGCACGTGGTGGCGTACAACGCCAAGGGCGCGCCCGAGGCGATCGAAGAGGTCGGGAGCGCGATGGACGTCGCGGATCCGGCCGCGGCGCTTTTCGACCTCGCGGCCGCCGTCGGCGCACCGGTGAGCCTCGAGTCGTTGGGGATGCCCCACGAAGGGCTCGACGAAGCTGCGCGACGGGCCGTGTCCGAGACCACGTTCAACCCGACGGCCGTCGACGAGCCGTCGATCCGCAGGCTGCTCGAGGCCGCGTGGCGCGGGCAACGCCCACAGGTGCGAGCAGCACAAGAGCTCTGAAGGCCGGCGAGCCGAACCGCCCGGCGAACGTCGACGAAGACGTGCGCTGGTACTCCGTCGCCTTCGACTTCGTCCTCGAGGCGATTTGATCCGATGTGGTCCGACCCTGATGCCAGAGCTGGGAGAAGCCGTCAGTCTCACGCACCAGTGCGAGACTGCCGCGAGCAAGAGGGCATTGCGGGAAGGAAAGTGCTTGGAGATGGTCGACAACGACATCCGGGCCTCGCGGGCGACCGCTCGTAGCTCGGTTGCGCCGAAGCCGTCGCGCTCGACGAGCCGAAGCACCGCGTCCACGATCGTCGTCACGGCCTTTGTCTCGGTGGCAGTCTTCGACCCGGCCGAGCGTGGGGCGGAGGGTTCCACGTCCGAAGCGCAACGATGGGGACAGCGATGAGCAGCCGCACGGTGGGAGTGGTGACGGGCGCAGGCCGGGGGATGGGTCTTGCGTGCGCGCGCCGGATGGTGGAGACGGTCGACACGCTCGTCGTCGTCGACCGTGATGTCGCGAGCCTCCAAGGCGTCTCGGACGAGCTCGGCGCACAGGCCGAGATCGTGCCGTTGGCGGTCGACGTCGCCGATCGAGCGGCTGTCGCGCAGCTCGGGCTCGTCGCCGAACACGGCGAGTTGCGTGCGGTCGCCCATGCTGCCGGCGTCTCCCCGACGATGGCGACCTGGCAGACCATCCTGGAAGTCGATCTCATCGGCACGGCGCTCGTCATCGACGCGCTCGCGCCCTTCGTCACGGAAGGCACCGCCGCGGTGTGCTTCGCGTCCATGGCTGCACACCTGATGGCCGCGAACGCCGATGCCGCGGTCGATGCTGTGCTCGACGACCCGCTCGACGAGGGGTTTCTCGATGCACTCGCTCGCGCCGTGGGGCCGGGCATCGAGGACTCCGGGCTCGCGTACGCGTGGGCCAAGCGCGGCGTCCAGCGGCTCGTGCGACGCACCGCGGTGCCATGGGGCCGGCGCGGTGCACGGATCTGCTCGATCTCACCGGGGATGATCGACACGCCTCAGGGTCGTCAAGAAGCCGATGCGCAGCCCGCGATGGCGGTGATGCTCGAGCACACGCCATTGGGTCGCTTCGGAACCGCCGAGGAGCTGGCTGTCGTCGTCGCGTTCATCGTCTCGGACGCAGCGTCGTTCATGACCGGGACCGACCTGCTCGTCGACGGCGGCGTCTGTGCAGCCGTCGAGGGTTTCAGCGGCATCCCGACGTGAGATCGGACCCGACGTGAACCCGGCGCGCGACCGTCGACGCCACGTCGAGCTGTTCTGGCTGCTCTCCGCCCGCACCCGGGCGCTCGTCGCGGTCGGTCTCGGCGCGATCGCCGGAGCAGTCGCGGCGTGGTTCCTCCCGTGGGAGGCGACCATCCTCGTCAGCTGGGACGTCACCGCGCTGATCACCGTCCTCTGGGTCTACCTGACGGCGAGCCGTTTCGACGCCGCCGAGACGCGGGCGTTCGCCAGCCGTGAGGACGACAGCCGGCTGTCGGCACAGTTCCTGCTGCTGACCGCGAGCCTCGCGAGCCTCGCCGGCGTGGGGCTCGACCTCCACAAGGCCAGTCACGAGGACGACACCGCGAAAGTCCTGCTCATCGCGCTCGGTCTGCTCACCGTGGTTGCGTCGTGGTGCGTCGTGCACACGGTCTTCTTGTTGCGGTATGCGCACGAGTACTACGCCGAGGACGAGGCGGGCGGGATCGACTTCAAGTCGGGCCCCGACTTCGAGCCCAGCTACCGCGACTTCGCCTACGTCGCGTTCACGGTCGGCATGACGTGGCAGGTGTCGGACACCGACGTGCAGACGCGGCGGATTCGCGGCACGGTCCTGCAGCACGCGCTGTTCTCGTACGTCTTCGGGGCCGTGATCCTGGCCACGCTCATCAATGTCGTCGCGTCACTGCTCCAGTGATGCACGCCGGGCGGCCGCGCCTTCAGGGCGCCGGTTCGAGCTCGACGCCGAACGTGGCGGTGTAGGGGGCGAACTCCGCGCGGATCGTGTCGACGTCGAGACCGAAGTCGGCCGCGGAGTAGCGGTGCGTGCCGTGCTTGTCCTGCGGACGTGCCGCGAGATAGCCGGTGACGAGGTCGGGGAGCGCGTCGTCGATCGGGAGGCCGAGGCGCTCAGAGGCCCCCGTGATCGCGGCGACGGGATCGCGCAGCAGGTCGAGGTGGTGCAGGTCGGCGATCTGGTCCTCGGGGAGCGCGCCGGACGACCGCTGCTCCGCGACACCGTTCAGGAGGAATCCCATGCCGAAGGCGATCGACGCCCCGAGCTCCAGGGGGTCGACGGAGTCGGACCGCAGCCATCGACCCGCGGCGACGGTGCTGGCCGCCGAGGGGACGACCCGAACCGGATCGCGGTGGGTCTGGATCACCCGCGCGTCGGGATAGACGGAGAAGAGGGTCGCGAGGCGGTGTTGGTGGACCGGTGACTTGAGCACCCACGGGCGCGCGGGCGCGCCGTGCTGGAGCACGCGCAGCATCGTCTGGTGGAAGCGGTACGGCGGCTCCATGTCGGTGCCGGCCCGCCACGCCATGAAGCTCGGGATGTCGGCGCACGTCGCCCAGAAGCCGGAGTCGAACTCGGGTGCGAACAGCCACAGGCACTCCTCGGGGAGCCGGGCCGACAGCTCGTGGACCGCGCGGAACTCCTCCTGCACGTCGCACCAGAGGTCGAACTCGCATTCGGCCCACGCCACCCGCTCATCGGGCTCACCCGCGCGTGGCGCGATGGGGAACGCGAGCTCCCAGGCGAGAGGCGCGCGCAGCCCGGGGTCCTGCGCGAGCAGCTCTTGCAGGATGCTCGTGCCGGATCGGGCCGGCCCGGTGATGAACACCGGCGCGACGACCTCTTCGTCCGCGATGGCGGGGCGGTCGCGCAGCGTCTGCGTCACGCGCAGGCGCGTCTGCAGATGGCGCTGGAGATCGTGCCGCGTCATCAGCCGCCCGAGCACGTGCAGCGACGCTTCGGTGTCGAGCGCGTCGACGAGCCGCCGGAACGGCTCCTCCCAGGTGGGCGGGCCGAAGTCGGTCAGCCCGGTGGCGCGTGACGCGGTGGCGACGAGCTCGTCGGCATCGAGGGGCACCATGTCGGCGGCGTCGCCGATGCTCGGGCCCATCACGACGAGCCTGCGCACCCAGTCGGGTCGCGTGAAGCCCACCTCGGTTCCCATGTCGGACCCCCCTCGCGGCCGCGCGTCGGTCGCGTGTCGAGCCGTCGTACCCCGATCTCGCCTCCGCCCGCCACTGGACCGCGCCCGGCCGCCGTCGCGTGGCCCGCCGGCTGGACCGAAATCATTAGGACCCTTATGATTCGGCTCCGAATGCACGAGTTCATCGGTCGCCAGATCGGTCGCACGGGCAAGGTCTCGCAGGCGTGGTTCGACGCGCGTCTCGCCGAACAGGGCGGATCGCTCATCACCTGGATGGTGCTCAACAACTCCGACCACCGTCCCAGCCAGCGTGAGCTCGCGGACCGCATGTACATCGAGGCACCGACGCTCGTCGCGCACCTCGACCGGCTCGAGCGCGACGGCCTGGTCGAACGGCGCCGTGATCCGGACGACCGGCGCGTCGTCCGCGTCTCGATCACGCCCGCCGGCAGCGAGCTGCGTGATCGCCTGCGCGTCGTCGCGGAGAGGTGCGACGTCGAGCTGCGTTCCCTGCTGTCGGACAACGAGCAACGCGTGCTCGAGCGCACGCTCACGCGACTCCACGCGCACTTCAGCAGCTCCGCAGCAGAGAGGAAGTCCGGTGGCACGTGACGAGGTGATCCGCACCGAGCAGCTCACCAAGGTCTACCCGGGCGGCGTGCGCGCGGTCGATGGGCTCGACCTGTCGGTCGGCGCCGGCGAGATCTTCGGCCTCCTCGGCCCGAACGGCGCGGGGAAGACCACGACCGGGGGCATGCTCACGACGCGCGTCATACCGACGAGCGGCAAGGCGTTCGTCGGCGACGTCGACGTGGTCGCGCATCCCGTCGCGGCAAAGCAGGTGATCGGGGTCGTGCCGCAGACCAACACCCTCGACCGCTCGCTCAGCGTCTGGGAGAACCTCTACTTCCACGGTCGGTTCTTTGGGATGTCGGCGAGCGTCTCCCGACGCGAGGCCGATCGCCTGCTCGAGCAGTTCCGTCTCACCGATCGCGCCAAGGTCTCCGTGCTCACGCTGTCAGGCGGGATGGCGCAGCGCCTGATGGTCGCCCGGGCGATCATGCACCGCCCTGCCATCCTCTTCCTCGACGAGCCGACGGCGGGCCTCGATCCGCAGAGTCGCATCGCGCTCTGGGACATCCTCGGAGAGCTCCACCGCGACGGCCAGACGATCCTCCTGACGACGCACTACATGGAGGAGGCCGACATGCTCTGTGACCGCCTCGCGATCATCGATCACGGCAAGCTCCTCGCGCTCGACAGCCCTGTCGCGTTGAAGCAGGCCACGGGCGCGGACACCTATGTGACCGTCACCGCCACCGGCGACCTCGATGCCCTCGCGCTCGTGCTGTCTCGGGAGGTCGCCGGCGTGGAGAAGGCCGAGCAGGTCGAGGGCAAGGTGCGGCTCAAGGTGTGTGGTACCGAGGGTGTGCTCCCGGCCGTCGTCAACGCGGCGGAGCAGGGCGGCTTCACCGTGACCGACCTGTCCGTGACCGAGCCCACGCTCGAGACCGTCTTCATCGACCTGACCGGGAAGGAGCTGCGGGAATGACTCCAGCCGCTGTGACTCCGACGCTCACTGCACCGACCGACCTCGTCCCGAGGCGCAGCCCGCGCGCGGCCTCTCTCGTGGCGTTCGGTGCGCTCCTGGCGCGCGACCTCACGGTGACGCGCAAGAACCTCGGCGAGGTCGTCCCCCGGACGCTGCTCCAGCCCCTGCTCCTGATGTTCGTCTTCACCTACGTCTTCCCGAAGATCGGGCAGGGTGTGGGCGGGGCCGTCGGCGATGCGACCGGCTCGTTCTCGACGTTGCTCGTCGCCGGCGTGGTCGCGCTCTCGATCATCTTCCAGGGGATCCAGTCGGTCGCGCTGCCGATGGTGCAGGAGTTCGGCTACACGCGTGAGATCGAGGACCGCGTGCAGGCACCGCTCCCCATCTCGCTCGTGGCGTTCGAGAAGATCACCGCGGGTGCGATCATCTCGTTCTTCTCGGCCCTGGTCGTGTTCCCCATCGCCGCGGTCGTCCCGGCGACGCCGGTGAACCTCCACATCGACTGGCCGGTGCTCCTCACGTTGATGCCGCTCGCGTGCCTGATGGCGGGCGCGCTGGGCCTCACCTTCGGGACGCGTTTCGAGCCGCGCACCGTCCCGATCCTCTTCGGCGTGATCGTGCTCCCGCTCACGTTCCTGGGCGCCATCTACTACTCGTGGGCGGCACTCGAGCCGATCCGCTGGCTCCAGATCGCGGTGCTCGTGAACCCGCTCGTGTACGTGAGCGAGGGCTTCCGTGCCGCGCTCACGCCGTCGGAGCACATGAGCCTGTGGGCGATCTACGGCGCGGTGATCGGCTTCAGCGTGCTGTTCACCCATCTCGGGGTCGCCGGCTTCAAGAAGCGTGTGCTGAGCTGACGTCGTCGTCGTCGACCGGATTGCTCAGGTCGATGCGCTGACGGGTCGCGACTCCGTCCAGTCGACGAGCACGCTTCGGTCGGCGATCTTCCACCCGCCGTCGGCGCGGCGGTACTCGTCGACGTAGCGGATGTGCATCACGTGGTCGACGGGTGTCCCCGTGCGGTCGAGGTGATGGGCGAGACAGTAGACCTCGCCCGTCGCGGATGCACCGTCGACCTCGTACCGGCTGTTGCCGATGAGGTGGAACGTACGGTCGTACTTGGCGATGCGTGTGGTGACCTTGCCGATCGCGTCGTGGCCGCGCATCTCGGAGGGCTCGGACGTCTCCGACGGGTTGAAGACACGGAGCCGGGCGTCCGGCAGGAACGCGCTGAGGAACAGCACGCGATCCCGCCGGTCGACGCCACTCGCGTAGCGCTCGGCGAGGTATCGCAGCTCCAGGTGCTGGTGCGGCCCCGGTTGCGTCATCCGGTCGCGGCTCGGAACGCGCTCATCACCCCGCCCAGGTACTCGGTCGCGGCGTCGTACCCGGCCGGGATCACCAGATGCGCGCGGAAGTCGGTGACGCCCGCGTCGACGAGCGGGGGCAGGCGGTCCATGGTGCGGGGCAGGTCGATGGTCTTGTCCTCGTTGCGGGCGACGGGCAGCGTCCCCGCGACCTCCAGCGCGGACGCGTCACGCCCGGCCTCCTCGAGCGCGGCGCGCATCCGGGGGATCGACTCGGCGAGGTCGTTCGCGTCGTCCCCCCAGGGGATCCAACCCGTCCCGAAGCGCGCGAGGCGCTGCACCACGCGGCCGTTGAGGCGACCGCTCACCCAGACCGGCACGCCGCCCGGCTGCAGCGGCTTCGGCATCATGTGGATGCCGTTGAAGGCCAGGTCGGCAGTGTCGATCGTGGCGCGTGGCTCTCGCCACAACGTCTGGCAGACCTCGAGCGTGTGGTCGAGCAGTCGGCCGCGCGCGCCGAAGTCGAGACCCGCGGCCTCGTACTCCTCGCGCTGCCAGCCGATGCCCACCCCGAGGTCGAGTCGGCCGCCCGACAAGACGTCGAGCGTCGACGCGCTCTTCGCGAGCACGACCGGTCGTCGCAGCGCCGCGATGAGGATGTTGGTGCCGAGGCGGACCTTCGAGGTCATCCCGCTCAGGACCGCGAGCGTCGTCATCGGCTCGAGCCAGTGGCCGTCGGGCCCGGTCGGTTGACGACCCCCTTCGACGCCCCCGGTCTCGGGGCGCCCGTAGGCCTCGAGGTCCTCGCCGAAGACGACGTGGTCCGAGAGCAGGACCCGGTCGACGCCGGCCGCATCGGCCGCCCGCGCGAGGTCGAGCACCGGCTCCCACCCGCCCGGGTCCTCGGCCGAGAACGTGCGCAGGTTGATGGACAGCTGGGGGGTCGCCATGGAGCCATCATCCCCGTTGCCGGGCACGCCCGGCAACGTGGCTCAGCGGCCGCTCCAGCGCGGCAGGCGCTTCTCCGCGAACGCGACCGCACCCTCGCGTGCGTCGTC
>JBBDWT010000216.1:0-11715 GCA_040902705.1 Acidimicrobiia bacterium
GACGACGACCTGCGCGACTTCGAGCGCGTGATGGCCGTGAACGTCCTCGGCGTGATGCTCGGCTGCCAGCGCGCCGCCCGGTACATGGCCGAGCACGGCGGCGGCTCGATCATCAACACCACGTCGATCGGTGGCATCAACGCCGGCGCCGGGCTCATGACGTACCGAGCCGCGAAGGCGGCGGTCGTCCACCTCAGTCAGTCGATCGCGATCGACCTCGCCCAGCACGAGATCCGCGTGAACTGCGTCGCACCGGCCCACATCGCCACCGCGATCAACGCGACCTACGACCAGGCGAGCATCGTCCGCGCCATGCAGCCGCTCCAGCGCATGGGCGCACCGAGGGACGTCGCCGAGGCCATGCTCTTCCTCGCGAGCGACCGGTCGGCCCAGATCACCGGGATCGTGCTGCCGGTCGACGGCGGCACGACCGCCGGTCCCCCTCCGACCGACGTGACGAAGCTCCTGAGCAAGCCCACCGACACGACCGCGCCGTAGGCGGGTCGTCGCGCGCCTCACCGATCGTCGAGAGGGAGTCCAGATGCCGCACGACATCGTCATTCGTGGGGGAACGGTCTACGACGGGAGCGGCACGCCCGGCCGTGCTGCCGACGTCGCGATCACCGACGGGGTGATCACCGAGGTCGGGTCAAATCTCGACGGAGACCAGGAGCTGGACGCCTCCGGGTGTGCGGTGACACCGGGCTTCATCGACATCCACACGCACTACGACGCGCAGGTGTTCTGGGATCCGGCGCTCCGGCCGTCGTCGTACCACGGCGTCACCACCGTCGTCGCGGGGAACTGCGGCTTCGCCATCGCGCCGACCCGGCCCGAGCACCGCGACGTCATCGTGGGCACGCTCGAGAACGTCGAGGACATGGATGCCGCGACGCTGCACGCGGGCGTCACCTGGGACTTCGAGACCTTCCCCGAGTACCTCGCATCCGTGCGTCGCCACGGAACGGTGCTGAACTTCACGGCGTACTGCGGGCACTCGGCGTTGCGGCTGTACGTGATGGGCGACGCCGCCTACGAGCGTGAGGCGACGGCCGACGAGATCGGGCGCATGTGCGAGCTCGTGCGTGAGGCGATCGACGCGGGTGCTGCGGGATTCTCGACGAGCTTCTCGTACGCGCACCGGGGCGTCGACGGCAAGCCGGTCCCGAGCCGGTTCGCGGGGCGCGACGAGGTCGACGCCCTGTTCCGGGCGACTGGCGAGGCGGGCAAGGGCGTCATCCTCATCACGCCGGGCGAGCAGTGCAGCTATGCCGACGTCTACGACTGGCAGCCGCGGATCGGCCGCCCGTTCACCTATCCCCTGTTCGCGTCGCCGGGCGGGAAGCACCTGGAGCCGGTCCGGCTGCACGAGGAGGCCTTGACCCACGGCGCGAACGTCTGGCCACAGGTCACGCCGCGTCCGCTCACGATGCAGTTCACGCTCGCCGACCCGTACAGCCTCAACACCGGCAAGGTGTTCGGCGAGCTGATGCAGGGTGACCGCGATGCGCGCATGGCCGCCTACCGGGACCCCGAGTGGCGGGCGCGGGCCGCGGACGACCTCGAGGAGTCGCCCATGCGGCCGCGCTGGGACACCTTCGAGGTCTCCGAGTCACAGCAGTTCCCCGAGCTCGAGGGCCGTCGCGTGACCGACCTCGCGCGCGAGCGCGACTGCAGTCCGCTCGACGTGATGTGCGAGCTCGCACTGGCCGAGGACCTCTCGACGCGGTTCCGCGCGTACATCGCCAACGACGACGTCGACGCCGTCGGCCACCTGCTCACGCACGAGAGCGTCGCGTTGGGCCTCTCGGACGCGGGCGCGCACGTCGACCAGCTGTGCGACGCTCCGCTGCCCACCGACCTGCTCGGGAAGTGGGTCCGCGAGCGTGAGGTGATGCCCCTCGAGCAGGCGGTGCACAAGCTGACCGGTGAGCCGGCCGACATCTTCGGCTTCGTGCGCCGCGGCTCCCTGCGCGAGCGAAGCTGGGCCGACGTGTGCGTCTTCGACCCGCAGACCGTGGGCACCGGGCCCCTCCGGCGCGTGCGCGACTTCCCGGCGGACGGCGAGCGACTGACGGCAGAGGAGCCCACCGGAGTCCGGCACGTGCTGGTCAACGGCACACCGATCCGCCGCGACGGCGTGCAGCTCGACTCACTCGATGCGCTCCCCGGGACGCACGCCGAGATCGCCTGATCGCCCAGAAGGGTTGCCGGCGCCTGCCGGTCGTCGCTCAGCGGACCGTCCGGAAGAACTCCCGCACGTCGTCGACGAACAGCTCGGGCTGCTCCATCGCGGCGAAGTGGCCGCCGCGGGGCATGTCGGCCCAGTGCGTCACGTTGAAGCGCTGCTCGACCCAGGGACGCGGGAAGCGGATCACCTCTTTCGGATAGGACGCGATCCCGGTCGGGACGTCGATGCGCCCCGGCGCCGGCTCCCCCGTGTGCTGGAGCTCCCAGTACAGCCGCGCCGACGACGTGATGCTCTGCGTCACCCAGTACGTCATGACGTTGGTGATCATCTGATCGCGGGTGAAGACGTTCTCGGGATCACCGTCGCAGTCGCTCCAGGTGCGGAGCTTCTCCACGATCCAGGCGAGCAGCCCAGCCGGCGAGTCGTTCAGCGCCGCGCCGACGGTCTGGGGCTTGGTCGAGTGCTCGATCGCGTAGCCCGTCTCCTCGCGGACGAACTGCTGCATCGCGGCGAGGGCCGCCTCGTCGTCGTCGCTGAGCGGGACCTTCTCGCCCGGCGGGTCGGCGAACGCCATGTTGAGGTGGATGGCCACGCAGTGATCCGGATCCAGCGCGCCGATCCGCATCGTGACCTGGGAACCCCAGTCTCCGCCCTGCGCGCCGTAGCGCGAGTAGCGGAGACGATCCAGCAGCGCGACGAACGCCCGCGCGATCCTCCACGGGTCCCAACCAGGCGTGCGCGTCGGCTCCGAGAACCCGTAGCCGGGCAGTGACGGCGCGACCACGTGGAAGGCGTCGGCGGCTTCACCGCCGTGCGCCTCGGGATCCGTCAGCCGCGGGATGACGTCGAGGAACTCGACGATCGAGCCGGGCCACCCGTGGGTGAGGAGCAGCGGGAGGGCGTCGGCGTGCGGGGAGCGCGCGTGGACGAAGTGGATCGACTGACCGTCGATCCGCGTGCGGAAGTGCTCGAGCTCGTTGAGCCGCGCCTCCTGCGCGCGCCAGTCGTAGTCGTCGCGCCAGTACGTCACGAGCTCGCGCAGGTAGTCGGTCGGGATCCCGTACTCCCAGCCGGTGCCCTCGATCTGGTCGGGGAAGCGCGTCTGCGCGAGCCGGCTGCGGAGATCGTCGAGGACCGCATCGTCGACGTGGATCTCGAAGCGCTCGATGGACTCGCTCATCTCCCTCACGGAACGACGACGGGGAGGGTCTCCCACCCGCGCACGGTCGACGTCGGCGACAACCGCGCGTTGTCCCGGTCGACCTCCCACTCCGGGAAGCGCGTCAGCACCTCGTCGAGCGCGATGCGGCCTTCCAGTCGCGCGAGCGCGGCGCCCAGGCAGAAGTGGATGCCGTAGCCGAAGGTGAGGTGCTGGCCGACATCGCGTCGGATGTCGAAGCGGTCGCCGTCGGGGAAGCGACGGTCGTCGCGGTTCGCCGCACCCACCAGGAACATCATGACGCTGCCTTCGGGGACGGCCTGACCGTGGTGCTCGACATCGCGGGCCACGTACCGCGCGACGTGGGGTGCCGGTGGCTCGTAGCGCAGGAGCTCCTCGATCGCGTTGGGGATCAGTGACCGGTCCTCGACGAGCTCGCGGCGCTGATCCGGGTGGTCGGCAAGCACAGTGCCGGCCCAACCGATCAGGCGAGTCGTCGTCTCGTTGCCGGCCCCTGCTACGACGTTGACGTACGTGAGCACCTCTTCGCGCGTCAGACGTCGCGTGGTGCCGGTCTCGTCCTCGAACTCCGCTTGGAGCAGCTGGGTCATGAGGTCGTCCGACGGGTGCCGGGCCCGCCAGTCGATGTACTCGGCGAAGGCCTCGCCGGTGGCGAGCGCGTCCTGCGAGACCAGCATCGGCTTGCCCGGCTCGGTCCGCAGCGCGGCATCGGACTTGTCGCGGATCGTCTCCTGGTCCTGCTCGGGGATGCCGAGCAGCATGCCGATCACCCGCATCGGCATCTGGGCACCCAGGTCCCGCACGAGGTCGAAGCCACCCGCACCCACGAGTGGATCGAGGCTGCGGGCGCAGAAGTCGCGGATCTGCGGCTCGAGCGCGTTCATCTTCTTCGGGGTGAACACCCTCGAGAGAAGACCTCGGTGCGCCGTGTGGATCGGTGGGTCCTCGAAGATGATCACGCCTGATGGCATCTCCATGTCGGCCCTGATCAGCTCGAGGATGGCGCCGCGTCCGGAGATATAGGTCTTCGCGTCCTTCAGTCCCTGCTCGACGTCGTCGAAACGGCTCAGCGCGTAGAAGTCGTGCGCGTCGTTCCGGTACAGCGGCGCCTCCTCCCGGAGCCGGCGGAACACCGGGTAGGGGTCCGCGTTGATCTCGACGTCGTAGGGGTCGTAGGTGACGTCACTCTGGATCGTCTCGGTCATGTCCGTCCTGACGCTCGTCGTGTGCTCGTGCTCGTCCTGGTGCTGATGTCGGTGTCGCTACGCGACCTGGGCGATCCAACCGCCGTCGACCGGGATGATCGCCCCGGTGACGAACGAGGCTCGGTCGGACGCGAGGAACATGGCTACCTCGGCAACCTCTTCGGGCTGACCGCCGCGCCGGAGTGCGGCCTTCTCGGTGATCCCGGCGTACGTCTCCAGGCCCGCGGCGCCCATGATCTCGGTCAGGATGAAGCCGGGGCAGATGGCATTGGCGCGGATGCCCTTCCGGCCATAGTCCACGGCGGCCGCCTTCGTCAGGGCGATGACCCCGGCCTTGGCGGCCGAGTAGACACCCGTCCCGGTCGACGCGTTGAGCCCACCGATCGACGACCAGTTGACGATCGAGCCGCCGCCGCTCTCGCGCATCGCCGGGATCGCGTGCTTCATCCCGAGGAGCACGCCACGCAGGTCGACGTTCAGCGTGCGGTCGTAGTCCTCCATCGTCACGTCGGCGATGAGGCCTCCGGTGCCGATGCCCGCGACATTGCACAGAACGTCGAGGCGCCCGAACTCGGAGACGGCCCGAGCGATCATCGCCTCGACGTCGGACTCGTTCGTGACGTCGGCGTGGAACGGGACGACGGCGTCGCCGGCGTCGGCGGCCGTGCCCTCCTCGGCACCACTGATGTCGGCCGCCAACACCTTCGCGCCCTCGCGCGCGAACAGCAGCGTCGAGGCCTTCGCCATCCCCGATCCCGCGCCGGTGATGACCGCGACCTTGCCGTCGAGCTGACCCATCATGCTCCCCTGTTCGTCATCTCGGTGTTCGTCATCTCGGTGTTGGCGACTCGGTGTTCGTCATGTCGTCGCGCCCGTGAGGCTGCCGGACGCGTCCTCGAGCAGTGCGACGAGCCGCGACGGACTGAGCGGCTGGTCGGTGATCGTCACGCCGAACGGCGAGAGCGCGTCCGCGACTGCGTTGATCACCGCGGGAGGTGCACCGATCGCCCCGCCCTCGCCGACGCCCTTGTACCCGCCGGGCCCTGGTCCGGGGCTCTCGACATGCCCGTGCTCGATCACCGGGACCTCGGACGCGGTCGGCAGCAGGTAGTCGAGGAAGGTCGTGGTCAGCGGGTTGCCGTCCTCGTCGTAGACGAGGTGCTCGTAGAGGGCGCCGCCGATGCCCTGGACCGTCCCCCCGTCGATCTGGCCGTCGACGACCGCCGGGTTGATCATCGGCCCGCAGTCCTCGCTGACGATGTAGCGCAGCAGCCGCACCTGGCCGGTCACGACGTCGACCTCGCAGGTGCACACGTGCGTCGCGTTCGTCCAGACCTGCGGCGTCGCGGCGGTGTAGCGACCGCTCGCCTCCAGCCCCGACGGCGTCCCCGGCGGCAGCTCGTACGGCGAGAGGTACGCCACGCGGGCGATCTCGGCGATCGCGACCCCCCTCGACGGCGTGCCGCGCACGCTCACGCGACCGCCCGCGAGCTCCAGATCCTCCACCGCCGCCTCGAGGCGGTGGGCCGCGATCGCGAGGATCCGCTCGCGCAGGATCGACGCGGTCTCGGCGACCGCGCCGGCGGTCATCGACGCGCTCCGACTGCCGCAGGCACCGGCGCCGAACGGGGTGACCGCGGTGTCGCCCTGGACCGTGCCCACGTCGTCGATGTCGACGCCGAGCTCGTCGGCCACCAGCTGCACGACCGTGGTCTCGAGGCTGTTGCCGCTCGAGCCCCCGGCGACGTACACGTTGACGTGGCCCGAGGGCTCGATGCGGATCGTCGCGCCCTCGGTGCCGTAGACGCCGTAGCCCGGCGCGGTCGGCTCGATGAACGTGCACGTGCCCACGCCGAGGTAGCGACCGTCGGCGCGGGCTCCCGCCTGCGCGCGGCGGAACGCCTCGTAGTCGAGGATCTCGAGCGCCTGCTCGAACGTCTCCGACGGCGTGACGTGGTCGTAGACGAAGCCGGTCGCGCTCGCGTAGGGCAGCTCGTCGCGTCGTAGGAGGTTGCGCCGACGCAGCTCCACGGGATCGATGTCGAGCCGGCGCGCCGCGATGTCGAGGAGCACCTCGCGTGCGACTGACTCGAACTGCCACGGCCCGCGGTACGCGCCGCGGCCCACGGTGTTGGAGAACAGCACCTTCGACGTGAAGGTTGCGTGCGGGATCCGGTACGGCCCGGGGAACAGCATGCCGACGGCTGCCGCGGTACCCACCGGCCAGGGCGTCGGGTAC
Source organism: Acidimicrobiia bacterium (assembly GCA_040902705.1). Classification (GTDB taxonomy): domain Bacteria; phylum Actinomycetota; class Acidimicrobiia; order IMCC26256; family PALSA-555; genus DATBSK01. Next base: position 6,816 of record JBBDWT010000216.1, read on the forward strand.
GCGCCCGCGTCCTGCACGTGGTCGAGGGCTGCGGCGAGGATGGTGCCGTCGGCGTCGAAGGCCATCCGCACGGTCCCGTGCTCATGACGCGACTGGCTCGCCGCCATGAGGTTCTCGCGCCGGTCCTCGATCCATTTGATCGGCGCGCCGATCTTCGGCGCCGCGAGCATGAGGCACATCTCCTCGCGCTGGACGAGGACCTTCTGGCCGAACCCGCCGCCGGTGTCGCGCATGACGACCCGGATGCGGTGCTCGGGCACGCCGAGCAGCCGGGAGCAGAACAGTCGGATCTCGTGCGGCACCTGCGTGGACGCCCAGATCGTCATCTCGCCGCTCGCGGGCGACCACTCGACGACGAAGCCGCGGGTCTCCATCGGCACCGGGGAGTACGCGTGCTGACGGAACGTCTCGGAGACGACGTGCGGGGCGGCCGCGAACACCGCGTCGACCGGCGCCGCGGGCGGCCCGCCCATCCCGCCGATCACGTTGTCCGGTGTGCCCTCGTGCACGGCGCCGTCGGTGGTCTCGGCCGTCTCGTAGTCGACGACCGCCGGCAGCGGTTCGTAGTCGACGACGACGAGGTCGACCGCGTCCTCGGCGATGTAGCGGTCGTCGGCGACCACGAGGGCGACCGGGTCGCCGACGAAGCGCACCTCACCGTCGGCGAGCGGAGGCCGCGGGGCTTCGGGGACGTCCGGGCCGAGCGAGGTGTGCCACTGCTCTCGGGCATCCGGGTTGAGATCGGCCGCGAGCAGCACCGCGTGCACCCCGGGCAGGGCGAGCGCCTCCGCCGTCTCGACGGCGCCGATGCGGGCCCGGGCGACGGGGCTCCGGACGAAGCAGGCGTGGAGCATCCCCGGCCGGGTGACGTCGTCGACGAAGGTGCCCCGGCCGGTCAGCAGGCGCGGATCCTCCGTCCGGTCGACGCGGGCGCCGACGTACCGGCCGGCGGCGGAGGTCAGGTCGGGGCCCCGGTCATCTGACAACGTCGTCACGGCACCGACCACCCTGCTCCGGTGGGCTCTCCCCGTGAAGGCTGCGCCTCCGTCGTCCCCATGCGCTCTTGTCTAACATCTGCGTCACTCGCCGGGGGAAGGATCGATCGACGTGCGGACCGTGGTCGTCGGGGCATCGAGCGGGCTGGGCCGCGCGATCGCCATCGGGCTCGCCCAGCGGGGCGCCCACGTGGCGATGCTGGCCCGGCGCAAGGAGCGGCTCGATGCCGCCGCCGCCGAGGCCGGCCCCCCGGCGCTGGCGATCGAGTGCGACGTGACCGACGAGACGTCGTGCCGATCAGCGATCGACGAAGCGGCGACGACCCTCGGTGGCATCGACGCGCTGCTCTACGCGCCGGCGATCGGTCCGCTCGCCCGGCTCGTCGACACCGACGCCGAGACCTGGGCGCGCGTCTTCGCCACCAACGTCACCGGCGCGGCCCGCATCGCCGCGGCGGCCGTCCCGCACCTCACCGAGAGCCGGGGTGTCGCCGCGTTCGTGTCGTCGGTCAGCGCGTCACTGACGCCACCGTGGCCGGGGCTCGGCGCGTACATCGTGAGCAAGGCCGCGCTCGACAAGCTCGTCGACGCGTGGCGCGCCGAGCACCCGACGATCGGCTTCACCCGCCTCGTCGTCGGCGACTGTGCCGGCGGCGAGGGCGACTCGATGACGGAGTTCACCCAGGGGTGGGACCCCGAGCTCGCCACCGAGCTCGGCACCGGGTGGGTCACGAGCGGCTACATCAGCGGGACGCTCATCGAGGTCGACCAGCTGATCGGGGTCGTGGACGCGGTGCTGCGCGGCGGTGCCAGCCTGTCCATGCCGTACGTGACCGTCGCCCCCCGCCGCGAGGAGCAGGCATGACCATCACCGAGACACCCATCGAGTTCGACCCGTTCTCCGACGAGTACTTCAACGACCCCACCGAGGTGTACCGCCGCCTCCGCGACGAGGCACCCGTGTACTTCAGCGAGCAGTACGGGTTCTACGCGCTGTCGCGCTTCGCCGACGTCCTCGCCGCGCACCGCGACTGGGAGGGCTTCTCGAGCGCGCACGGCATCGAGCTGTTCACGCTCTCGATGGACCCGGAGGTGGTGGCGAGCTTCCGCAGCCTCATCATGATGGATCCTCCGGAGCACGATCGCTACCGCGCGCTCGTCAGTCGGGTCTTCACGCCCCGGGCCGTCACTGCACTCGAGCCGATGATCCGCGAGGTCATCTGCGGGTTCCTCGACAAGCTGTCCGACCCGAACGAGTTCGACGCGGTCGCCGACTTCGCCGCGCCGTTCCCGGTCGAGGTCATCTCGCGCATGCTCGGCGTGCCGGAGGGCGAGCGCCAGCAGATCCGGCACTGGCTCGACCAGAGCTTGCACCGTGAGCCCGGGCAGCTCGAGCCGAGCGAGGAGAACTCGCAGGCGGTGCTCGAGTCCGCGGTGTACTTCCACGAGCTGACGGCGGAGAAGCGCAGGCACCCCGGCGACGACATGCTCTCGCGGCTGACCCAGGTCACCGTCGACCGGGGCGACGGTGACCTGACCGGCCTCGACGACGCCGAGATCACCGGCTTCGTGACGCTCCTCGGAGGGGCGGGGGCCGAGACGGTGACGAAGCTCGTCGGCAACGCGGTGGTGCTGTTCTGGCAGCACCCCGACCAGTGGCAGAAGGTCGTCGACGACCGCGAGAAGATCCCGTGGGCCGTCGACGAGATCCTCCGCTACCTGCCACCCTCGCAGTACCAGGGCCGCTTCTGCACCGAAGCGCGCGAGATGGAGGGCGGCACGGTCCCGGCCGGATCACCTGTGCTCCTCATCACGGGCGCGGCGACGCGCGATCCGCGCGCGTTCGAGCGCGCCGACGAGTTCGACGTCGAGCGCCAGCCCGGCATCACCATCGGGTTCGGACACGGCGTCCACAGCTGCCTCGGTGCCGCGCTCGCCCGCATGGAGAGTCGGATCGCGATCGAGGAGCTCTCCACGCGCTGGCGGCGACTCGAGGTCGACGCGGACGGCCTGAGTCGCGTGCAGATGGCCAACGTCGCGGGCTACGCCACCGTGCCCGTGAGCGGCACTCGCTGAGCTCGGCGAACGACGGACAGAGGAGACAACGATGACTGCTGTCATGCAGGGTGTGCGCGTGCTCGAGGTCGCCGAGCACACCTTCGTCCCCGCGGCGTCGGCCCTGCTCGCCGACTGGGGTGCCGAGGTCATCAAGATCGAGCACGTCGAGCGCGGCGACGCGATGCGCGGACTCATGTCGAGCGGGATCGCGATGCTGAGCTCGCAGGTCCACGTGCTGCTCGAGCACTCCAACCGCGGCAAGCAGAGCCTTGCGCTCGACCTGTCGTCACCAGAGGGCGCCGAGATCCTCTACAAGCTCGCGGCGACGTGCGACGTCTTCCTCACCAACAAGCTTCCCCCCGTCCGCACGAAGCTCAAGATCGACGTCGAGGACATCCGTGCGCACAACCCCGACATCATCTACGTCCGCGGCTCGGGCCAGGGCGAGCGCGGGCCGGATGCGGCGCGTGGCTCCTACGACTCCCTCGCGTACTGGTGCCGGGCCGGGATCGCGATGGGCATGAAGCAAGAAGGCGACGACGAGATGCCGATGCCACCCGCCCCGGCGTTCGGCGACTCGATCGGCGCGATGACCATCGCAGGCGGGATCATGGGAGCGTTGTTCCACCGCGAGCGCACGGGTGAAGCGACGACGGTCGACGTGTCGCTCCTGAGCGTCGGCCTGTGGTCGATGGGCGCAGCCCTCGCGCTGTCGCTCCAGCACGGTGTCGGGTGGAGACCGATGCCCGCGGGTGCCTCGACCGGGAACCCGCTGGTGAAGACGTACGCGGCCAAGGACGACAAGTATCTCTCCTTGTCGTGCCTCCAGGCTGCGAAGTACTGGGCCGAGATCTGCGAGGTCGTCGGGCGTCCCGAGCTCGCGGTCGACGAGCGCTTCGCCGACGCCGACACGATCCGCGAGCACGCCGCCGTCGCGACCGAGCTGCTCGGTCAGGCCATCGCGGAGCGCACCGGGGACGAGTGGCGCGAGCGCTTCTCGAGCTTCTCCGGGCAGTGGGTGATGGTGCAGGACACGCTCGAGGCCAGCGTCGACCCGCAGACCGAAGCAAACGGCTACGTCGTCGACTGTCAGACCGCCGAAGGCATCCCGTTCCAGCTTGCGGCCGCCCCGGTGCAGTACGACGAGGAGCCGGCGCTCCCCCAGCGCGCGCCCGAGTTCAACGAGCATGGCGACGCGATTCTCGCGGACCTCGGCCTCGACTGGGACACGGTCGTGGACCTCAAGCTCCGCGGCGTCGTGAGCTGACCTGCGTCAGCCCGGACGGCGTCAGGTCTGATTCGTCGACAGCAGTCGCTCGGTGATGTCGCCGATGTCGCCGACGGGTCCGTCGTAGGCGACCTCGCCGTGCTGGAGCAGTACGACGGAGTCGGCGAGCTCGAGCGCATGGCCGACGTACTGCTCGATGAGGAGCAGCGCAGTCCCCTCCTGTCGGACCTGCGCGAGCGTCGCATAGACCTCGTCGATGATGATCGGCGCAAGGCCGAGTGAGAGCTCGTCGACGATGAGGAGTCGGGGAGGTCGGACGAGCACGCGCGCGAGCGAGAGCATGCGCTGCTCACCCCCCGACAGCGTGCCCGCCAGCTGCTTGCGCCGCTCGCCGAGGCGCGGGAAGAGCTCGAAGGCTCGCTCGAGGCCTGCCCGCACGCCCTTGCGCCCGAGGTTGCGGCGGAAGTCGAGCGTGAGGTTCTCCTCGACGGTGAGCGTGCCGAACACGGAGCGTCCCTCGGGGGCCTGCACGATCCCGAGCGGCGCGATCCGCCACGGCTTCACGCCGGTGATGTCGGTCCCGTCGAAGAGCACCGTGCCCGCGGTGATCGGGATCAGT
>JBBDWT010000217.1:0-11699 GCA_040902705.1 Acidimicrobiia bacterium
GTTGAACATCGCGGCGGCGAAGCCACCCGTGTAGCAGTCGGCACCGAGCACCGCGTTGTCGGCGTTCTCGTCGACCCCCGGGAACTGCTGGATCGTCTGCACGTAGGTGGCGAAGGGGTTCGCCAGCAACGTGACGACGCCGAAGTCGCCGATGTCGTCGTAGACGTGCTGCACGTACGGTTCGTCGAACCCGAAGTTGCCGTCGTCGATGCAGTAGAAGAGCCGGTTGTCGACCGTCTCCTTGTCCTGCTCGGTGCCGCCGCAGACCGGGAGGTTGTCCTCGTCGTCGGCGTCGAACGCGTACACGTCGTCGATCGTCTTCGGGACGTAGGCCGGCTCGACCTGCGTGTAGAAGTCGTTCAGCAGGTCGACCCCCACCGGGATCACCTTCTCGGCCGGCGCGTTGCCGCCGGTGGCCGCGTCCTGCTCGTCCGAGAACGGGATCTCGACGATCGTCGGTGGGGTGTCGTAGTACGGCGCGCACGCCTCGGCGCCGTCGTCGAAGCCCTGCTGGAGCGCCGAGACCCGGTCGAACCCGGAGCCATGAGCACCCGGTTCGGTCTCCTCGCTGGTGCCCGGCTCGTCGGCGAAGTTCAGGAGGGCGGCGAGCGCGGCATCGAGGTTGCCGTCCTTGAGCTTGACGCGCTTGGAGTCTCCGTCGGCGACGTGCTTGAGCCACGACCCGGCGAAGCAGTCGGCCTGGAGCTCCTTCAGGATCGTGCGTTGGTCTGCGTTCCCGGCGCGGTCCTCGATCGCGTGACCCCACTCGTGCGCCAGCACCAAGGGGACCGCGAGACCGCCGAAGTCGCGGTGGATCCGAGGGAAGAGCCCGACGTCGTCGTACGCGATGAAGTTCGACTTGTAGCAGTAGAACGCGTTGTTCTCGGCGTCGCCGTACGTGACCGTCTGACCCTGGCACTTCGGCAGCTTGACCCTCGGCTTCGCCGCGATGATGCGATTGGCGGGGATCGGCTCGTAGTCGGAGCCGTAGAGCTCGGGGAACTGCTCGGTCCAGTAGGCCTGGATGTCGGCGATCGCGTCCTTGAGCGTGCCGCGGTAGTCCTCGCCGCGCTTCGGCGCGCGGCCGGAGGGAGCGTCGTCGAGCGTCGGCTCATCGCCACTGTCGCTCTGGGCGATCGCCGCGGGCGCCGCGGGCGCCGCCAGGGCGGTGACCCCGATGACGGCCATGACGAGGATGGCAAGACGGCGCACGGAAGCCTCCCGATCCGGTGTTGAGAGGCACAGTCTGGCACCCGGGGACCCGCGGGGTGGCCTCGCGTCGGGGCGGGATCCGCGACGATGCCGGGATGGACCGACCGGTGCTGGACGATGCCGTTCGCGCGGGCGACATCGACGAGCTCATCCGCCTCGTCGATGCGTGCTGCGACCAGCGCGACTGGGACGCGCTCTCGGCCCTTCACGCAGCCTGTGCCCGCGCCCACGAGACCGGGCGCCAGCTGTGGCCCGCGGCCTCGCATGCGGCCTACCGGCTCGCGCTCGAGGCGCCGGCGCGGTACGCGGCGGCCGTGCTCGTCGAGGGCGAGGGACGGTTCGCGCCCGGACCACTCGCGGAGGTCGCTGCCCAAGCACACCCGTGGACCGAGCTCGCGCCTCACGCGCCGCCCGGGATGACGGCGATGCTCGCCGCCCACGAGCGCGTCGTGCGCGGCGAGGACCTGAGCGGTGATCCGCCGACGGGTCCGGAGGTGCTCGAGCTGCCGTGGCGGCTCGCGTCGTGGGAGCCGCGGTACGCGCTCGCCGAGTACGCAAGCTTCCGCGGCGAGTTCCCCTCGCCCGACGTGCCGAGGCTCGCAACGGTCGAGCTGCCGGCAGCACCGGAACGCGGGACGCCGGACGACATCTCGGTCGCGCTGCTCGAGACGACCCGCGTGTGGGCGACCGAGTCGAACGGGCGCGCCGACGCCGTCGTCGTCGCGGGCGACGCGACGGACGCGATTGCGGCTCTCGGCCCCCGCGCCGCACGCGTCGCGGAGCTCGACGCCGCCGCCGCGCTCGCCCACGTCGCGTGGGCCGGTGCGAGTGGCGGGGCGCACGGGCGTCGCCGCGGCGCCGCAGCCGGCCGATTCAGCGCGTGGTGGCTCACCGGCGCGCTCGCAGGTGTGCTCGACGAGTGGCCGCCCACCGACGACGCCCGACTCGGCGACGCGATCGCGCGCTGCCGGTGGTACTGGTGGGATGCAGCGGAGCCGGCGACCGGCTGGCGCCTCCAGCTCGCGATCGAAGATCCCGACGCGGGCCGCGCGTGGGCGATCGCCGCCGCAGACGCCACCGGACCCGCCGATCCGGGCGACTCGTAGTATCCGAAGCTTGGACGCGCTGACCTTCTACGGACTCGAGCCGACCGCGGACCCACTGCGGTGGCGATTGCCCGTCGTGCGCGCGCTGTGCTCGGGGTTCGGAACGCTCTTCGGTGGCGCGGGGCTCGGCGCCGCCATCGAGGTGCTCGAGCGCGTGACCGGTCGGCCGCTCGTCTGGGCTACCGCCCAGTACCTCCAGTTCGCGAACCCGGGAACCGTCGCGGAGCTCGAGATCACCGAGGTCGTACGTGGTCACACGTCGTCGCAGGCGCGCGTGCTGGCGCATGTCGACGGGAACGAGATCTTCACCGTGCTCGCCGCGCTCGGACGCCGCCACCTCCCGTGGTCCGGTGAGTGGGCCGTCCGTCCGGACGTGCCGTCCATCGACGACAGCCCTCCCCGCGCCCTTCCTCAGCACCAGCTCGGCACGATCGGCGAGCGGCTCGAGCTTCGCCTCGCGAACGCCCGCTCGTTCGAGGAGCTCGACGGCACCCCGAGCGACGGCCGCAGCGCAGTCTGGGTGCGCCTGCCCGACGAGCTCGAAGCCAGCGCCTCGGCCCTCGCGATCGTCGGCGACTACGTGCCGTTCGGGATCAGCCAGGCCGGCGGCCAGCGGGCGCGCAGCAACAGCCTCGACAACACGATCCGCGTGGTGCGCGTCCACCCGACCCGCTGGGTGCTGGCCGACATCCGGGTGCAGGCCGTCGCCGACGGCTTCGGACACGGCGTCGTGCATCTCTGGGCCGAGGACGGCACACTGCTGGCGACCGCGAGCCAGTCGACCATCGTGCGCGAGTGGCTCCCCGACGACGATCTCACGAACGACGACGCCGAACGATGAGGACCGACAGCACATGAGCGACCCGACGTGAGCGTCCCGCAGCGCTACGGCATCACCGTCCCGTTCGAGGGCGTGCCGCTGCACGAGCACCGCACCTGGTACGAGGAGATCGAGGCGCTCGGCTACACCGACCTCTGGAGCGCGGAAGCCGGCGCCAGCGACGCGTTCACTCCGCTCGCCCTCGCCGCGGCATGGGCTCCGAAGCTACGGCTCGGCACGGCGATCGTCCCGGTGTTCACACGCGGTGCGGCAACCATCGCGCAGACGGTCGCCGCGATGTGCTCGGCCGCGCCGGGCCGGTTCGCGCTCGGCATCGGCACGTCGTCCGACGTCATCGTCGAGCAGTGGAACGCGATCCCCTTCGAGAAGCCGTACCAGCGCGTCCGCGACACGATCCGCTTCCTGCGTGCCGCGCTCGCCGGCGAGAAGGTCACCGAGGACTACGAGACGTTCTCCGTGCGCGGCTTCCGTCTCGGCGTCGCGGTGCCGGAGATACCGCCCATCCTGGTCGCCGCGCTGCGACCGGGCATGCTCAAGCTCGCGGGACTCGAGGGCGACGGCGCGATCATCAACTGGCTGTCGGCCGACGACGTCCGCACCGTCGTGCCGCATGTCGGCGACGACAAGGAGATCGTCGCCCGCGTGTTCGTGCTCCCGACGACCGACCGCGACCTGGTGCAGCTCGTCGGCCGGCGGGCGATCGCCGCGTATCTCAACGTGCCCGTGTACGCGAAGTTCCACGAATGGCTCGGTCGCGGCGAGATGCTGCAACCGATGTGGGACGCGTGGAAGGCCGGCGACCGCAAGGCGGCGACGGAGGCGATCCCCGATCAGCTGCTCGACGAGCTCATCGTATGGGGCACCAACGACGAGATCCGCGAGCACCTGGGACGCTTCGCGGCCAATGGCGTCACCACGCCCGCGCCCGCGATCCTCGGCTCCGGCGACGCGGTGCTCGAGACCGTCCGGGCACTCGCCCCGAGCTCGTGAGCTCGGGTGCTGACGCGCGAGGACGCTAGGTCCGGGCGTCGACGAGCTTCGGCTCTCGGTGGCGAACCTTCACGAGGCGCGCGGTGCCGAGCGTGCGGATCACCCACCAGGCCGGGTCGAGCTCGCTGCGGCGGAACGAGAAGCGGGCCGACGTCGGGGCGGCGTGGTGGTTGTTGTGCAGACCCTCACCGGCGGTGATCAGGGCGAGCGATCGCAGATTGGTCGCAGAGTTCGCAGCCGGACGCTTCCCGACCGTGTGACCGATCGCATTGATCGCGCCGGACAGCCCGAGGTACGCGACCGTGTGCACGACGGCGACCAGCAGTCCGGTCGACCACCCGAGCGCGAGGATCGAGAGCGTGACCCCGATCCCGAGCCCCAGGAACGCGTGGTCGAAGAACCACCGGTCGAGCCGGTCGGGGGGCAGGTCGCGTGCGTACTTCTCGGTGGTGACGCCGTCGCGCGCGACCCGGCGGTACAGCGCGGCGTTCGCGAGCTGCACGCGCCAGAACCCGACGACCGCGGGGCTGTGCGGGTCGTCGACCGTGTCGGTCGCGGCATGGTGACGCCGGTGCACGGCGGCCCACTCGCGCGCTCGCATGCCGGTGGTGACCCACAGGAAGGTGCGCAACACCAACGCGAGCGCAGGGTGCACGGTGAGCCCGCGATGCGCGAGACCCCGGTGCAGATAGATCGTCGTCGCGAAGATCGCTGCCTGCGTCACGAGCAGGCCGACGACGATACCGAGGATCGGGTTGAAGGCCGCGCCCACGTTCATCGGTCCCGAGCATAACTACCTACCGGTCGGTAGGCTTCACCGCGGATGAGTGACGACAGCACCGCGACTCCCGGCACCAAGGAGCAGATCCTTGCCGTCGCGTTGCGTCACTTCGCGGCCGACGGATCGTCGGGCACGAGCCTCAACGACATCGCCGACGAGGTCGGCATCCGTCGCCAGAGCCTGCTGCACCACTTCCCCTCGAAGGAGGCGCTGTACCGCGCGGTCGTCCTCGACTCGTTCGGCCGCTGGTTCGAGCTCGTCGACGAGGCGACCGCCGAGGTGCAGCACGGCTGGCCCCAGGTCGAGCGCGTGCTGGGCGCGGCGTTCCAGTTCTTCGAGGAGCACCCCGACTTCGTCCGGCTGGCGCGCCGCGAGGCGCTCGACGGCGGGCCGATCCTCGCCGAGGAGCTCGGACAGGCGCTCCGTCCGCTGTTCGAGAAGGCCGCCGGATGGCTGGAGACCGAGATGGACGCCGGCCGCATCCGCCGGTACGACCCGGGCCAGCTGCTGCTGACTGGCTACGGAGCGATCCTCTCGTACTTCTCCGATGCTGCGCTGATCACCGCGCTGCTGGGCGAGGATCCGCTCGCGCCCGACGCCCTCGCCGCCCGCCGCGAGCAGGTGCTCGCCGTCCTGCACGCGGCCTTGGAGCCCGACGGCGCCTGACTCGTCGAGGTTGGCCGTCGCGGATCAGAACGTCGTGATCGCGCGCCACCGCGGAAGCTGCTCGGCATCGCCGATGACCTCGACGTGGTCGACGGGACCGCGGCCGGAGAGCCAGCACAGCAGGTCGGACGCTCCACCCCGGACCGCGACGTCACCCTTCGCGTGCACGCGCTCGACCTGCATGCCGTCCGGTCCGAGCCGCGCGAGCCACTCTCCGTCGACGTCGGTGCAGTGCACGTGGATGCTCTCACCGTCGCCCGTCGGCGGCTTCCGCCGCGGTGACTTGTTGATGAGCGTGAACATCTCGTCGATCCCGTCGGACGCGAGCACTGCGTCGATCGGAGTGAAGGCGCCGGACGCAGTCTGCGCGTCGACGCGGTGCATCGCGGTCTCGTGCGCCTGACGCCGCTGCCAGAACCCGACGTTCCCCGGCGGGAAGAACGTGGACGCGGGCTGCTCGCTCGGACGGTCGAGCACCGCGGCAAGCTGGTCGGCGCCCTCGCGCACCCACGCCGCGCGCGCGGCCGGCTCGGGAATCTCGATCTCCTTGCCCGGCCAGAAGCCGTCCTCCGGCGCGCGCACCGCATTGCCTGCGGCCATCCGATGCACACGACCGATGTGACCGAGCAGATCAGCGACCGTCCAGTCCGGACACGTCGGGACCGGCGCGTCGAGCGTCGTGCGCTCGGCCGCGTCGACGAGCTCCGTTGCGTTGGCGCGGATCGCGTCGAGGTACACCTCGGCCTGCATCGGCGACTCCATGGGGAGGAGCCTACGAAACGGCGACGTCCGGCTCGACGGGTCTCACCAGCTCGGAGCTGTCGTTGTCGGCCGAGTTGACGGCGGTGCTCACCGGCCAGACCTCGAGGTCGGCGTCGGGCGCCGGCGCGAGGAGCGACGCGAGCGCCTCGACGTCGTCGTTCGCCGGATCGAGCCAGGTCGCCCAGGCCGACTCGGACAGCAGCACGGGCATGCGCTCGTGGATCGGCGTCAGCAGGTCGTTGGCCCGGGTCGTCACGATCACGCAGGAGCGCAGCCAGCCGTCGGGCCCCTGCCCCTCGACCTCCGCACCCTCCGGGGCCTTCCAGACGTCCCAGAGCCCGGCGAACGCCATGGGCTCGCCGTCGCGGCGGTGGACGAACACCGGCTGCTTCCTGGGGCGCCCCTTCGGCGTCGTCGGCGGTGCGACGACCTGCCACTCGTAGAACCCGTCCGCCGGGATCAGGCAGCGCTTCTTGACGAACGACCGCTTGTACGCCGGCTTCGTCGCGATCGTCTCTGCACGCGCGTTGATCATGCGATCACCGATGGACGGATCCTTCGCCCACGACGGCACGAGGCCCCAGCGCACCCGCGACATGACGCGACGGTCGTCGCGCTGACGGACGACCGCGACCTGCGCGCGCGGCGCGACGTTGTAGCTCGGCTCCGTCGCGCCCTCGATCGCGACCTCATCGACGTCGAACCGCTCGGCGAGCAGCGCAGGTGACGACGCAGTGACGAATCGACCGCACATGCCGTCAAGCCTCGCGCGCCAGAACGTGCGCGCGTGACGTCAGCGCTTCGGACGCTCGCGCACGCGCCAGACGAAGCGAAGAGCCGACCACGTGTCGTCGATCGCCGCGACCTTGTTGTCGACGAGTCCGTTCGAGAGACCGATCTCGCGCACGGGGTTCTCGCTCAGGTCGGACGCGACGCCCGACGTGCGCTTCGGCCACGCGATCCACAGGCCACCGTCGGGCTCGAGTCGACGCTGCAACGTCGGGAAGCGACGCGTGAGCTCGGCGCGCCGCGTCACGAAGAACACCACGACATCGAGACGACCGCGCGCCTGCTGGCGGACCACGACGCCCGGCGGGAGGTTGAGCTCGTCGCAGAAGCCGTTCGGCGCCGCCACGATTGCGAGCCGGCTCCCCTCGACGATCCCGAGCTTCTTCACGAGAGGTGTTCCCGAGTACCCCGCCATCGGCCTCACGTTCGCCGCGCGGACGGGTGGACGTCAACCGCGCCGACGCCCGGACCAGCCCGCGGCCTCGCGCGCGCCCGCCTCCGCTCGCGCCGTCGGACCGGCAAAATCCGACCTCCGCGCTCGACTTTTGCCGGGGGACGGGCATACCCTGGCGAGGCATACCCCCAAGAAGCCTCGCGACACGAAAGGCACCGCCATGGCGCTCCGACTGGGCGACGACGCCCCCGACTTCACTGCCGAGTCGACCGAAGGCACGATCAAGTTCCACGACTACCTCGGCGACGGCTGGGGTGTGCTCTTCTCGCACCCCAAGGACTTCACCCCCGTGTGCACGACCGAGCTCGGCCGGGTCGCTGCGCTCAAGCCCGAGTTCGACAAGCGCAACGTGAAGGTCGTCGGGCTCTCCGTCGATCCGCTCGACAGTCACGAGGGCTGGTCGGCCGACATCGAGGAGACGCAGGGCACGAAGCTCAACTTCCCGCTCATCGCCGACTCCGACCGCAAGGTGTCGGACCTCTACGACATGATCCACCCGAACGCGAGCGACACGCTCACGGTGCGCTCCGTGTTCATCATCGGCCCGGACAAGAAGGTGAAGCTCATCATCACCTACCCGGCGAGCACCGGTCGGAACTTCGACGAGATCCTCCGCGTCATCGACTCGCTCCAGCTGACGGCGAAGCACCAGGTCGCCACGCCCGTCGACTGGAAGGACGGCGAGGACGTCATCATCGTCCCCGCGGTCAGCGACGAGGACGCCAAGGAGAAGTTCCCCAAGGGCTGGAAGGCGATCAAGCCCTACCTGCGGGTGACACCTCAGCCCGACAAGTAACTCGTCTCCTCGACGGGGTGCAGCCCCGACCCTTCGTCTGCGGTGTGGCGCTCCCCTCGCCCGTGGGTGCCTTCCATCCCTCGCTCACCAGAGCTGAAGGGCCGCGCGACTCACGACCGCGCGAACGCAGGCCGAGCCAAAGGGCAAGGCGGAAGAACGGCAACGAAGGGATGGTGACGCGCCTCGTCGGGATCTGCAGGTGAGGTTGTCGCGCCGGGATGCGGGGGGTCGTGCGAGGGCGAGTTATCTGGTCCGCCCCACCCGTGAGCAGCCAACGCGCGTTACGGACGCACGGACGCAACGAGGCGGCGGGCCAGATCTGTCCGAAGCTTCCGTACGACCCCCCCGCAGTCCGGCGCAGCAACGGCGACCCGGGAGCGGAACCCGGCGGGGCGGGTCAGGACAGGTACGGCGCGGGGTCGACCGGGTTGCCGCTGAGGCGGACCTCGAAGTGCAGGTGCGGGCCGGTGCTCATGCCGGTGCTCCCCACGTAGCCGATCACGTCGCCCGCGGCGACCTGCTGGCCGACGCTCGCGGCGATCTGCGACTGGTGCGCGTAGAGCGTGGCCATCCCACCACCGTGGTTGACCACGACAGCGTTCCCGTAGCCGCCCTGCGAACCCGCGATCACGACCTCCCCGCTGCGGCATGCGTGGATCGGGGTGCCCGAGCCGGCGCGCATGTCGGCGCCGGTGTGCATGCGGGTGTAGTGGAGGACCGGGTGGAAGCGCGGGCCGAACGGGCTGCCGATCTCGCCGGGGACGGGACGGGCCTGGCAGTCGCCGGCCTCGCCCGACGCGGCGCCGATCGCGCGCAGGCGGGCGGCGATGCTGTCGGATGCTGCCTGCAGCGACGCGAGCTCGGCTTCGAAGTCACCCTTCTGAGCCTGGATGCTCGCGACGACGTCAGCTTCGGCCTGCTCCTGCGCGGCGGCCTCTGCGCGCGCGGGCTCGATCTCGGTGCGGAGGCCGGTGAGCTCGTCGCGCACCGCCTGCGCGTCGGCCGCCGCCTGGTCGGCCTGCGCCTTCTGCGCCTCGAGCGCTCGTCGCTGCGTCTCGAGCTTCTGTCGGAGCCGCGTGACCCGCTGCACGACGTTGTCGCGCTCCTCGGAGACGCGGTCGAGGTACTTCTCCTGCTGGACGAGCTCCTCGGGCGGCGCGGCGAACGCGATGTCGTAGGCGGAGCCACGCCGCGCCGAGCGGTACTGCTCGGCCGCGGATCTCTCGAAGTCGTCCCGCGCGCCGTCGAGCTTCGCCTGGGTGCGATCGACCTCGCCCTGGAGGATCGCGCGGCTCTGGGCGAGCCGCTCCACCTCGGCCACGAGCGGCGCGAGCCGGGCTTCGGCTGCGGACAGCTGCTGGTCGAGCTCGGCCACCCTGGCGTCGACCGCCGTCTTCTTGACGCGGATGGCGTCGAGCTCGGCGAGCGCCGCGGCCTCCTGCGCGGAGGCCTCACCGATCTGATCCTGGAGCTGGCGGGCCCGGTCGTCGTTGGGCGCACCGGTCGCGACGAGGCTCGAGAGGCCGAGGACCAGCGCGACGGCCACGCTGAGCGTGGGCACGGCGACGCGGGCACGGAGCGAGGACCAGGGGGATCGCATGGGGGAATCCAGGCTAGACAACACTGCTCACAACAGCAACAGGGCCCACAGGGCCCGTCCTGCCTCGGTTCGAGCGGTGCAACGACGGCTCGGGTCCGGGATTGCACCACCCGGGCCAGGTGCCCGGCACGGACCCAACGGACCCGGCCGGCCGCCTCGCCTAGACCTTCTCGCCTAGACCTTGAGGAAGCGGCGGAGGCCGATCGTCGAGCCGATGAGGCCGATCACGACGCCGAGCCCGATCACGTACAGGGCGACGGTCGTGGCGTCACCGGCGGTCACGTAGAACTCGCGGAAGAACCCGTCGGGGCTGTCGAACCAGGTGTCGAAGCCGACCTTGAGCGCGGCGACGACCCCGACCGCGAGGCCGGCGCCGATCATGCCCTGCACGAGCCCTTCGGCCATGAAGGGCACCCGCACGAACCAGTTCGACGCGCCGACCAGCTTCATGACCTCGATCTCGCGCCGGCGTGCGAACGTCGCCAGCCGGATCGTGTTCACGATCAGGAAGAGCGACGAGACGAGCAGCACGGCCGAGAGCCCGATGAAGATGATCCGGGCGGTGTTGGTCGCGTCGAGGAGGCCCCGCAGGGCTTCCTCGGGTGTGGCGACGTCTTCGACGCCGGGCTCGGCTTCGAACCTCCGTTGGATCGCGGTGGTCTGCTCGGCGCGCTCGGGGACGATCCGGAACGACGTCGGCAGCGCATCGGCCGTGATGTTCTTCACGAGGTCGGGATCCTTCTGGAAGATCCGCTTGAACTCCTCGAGGGCTGCTTCCTTGTCGAAGAACTTGAACGATTTGACGTCGGGGTCGTTCTCGAGGGCGGCGCGCACCGTGGAGATCTGCTCGTCCGTCGCCTTGGTGAGCATGAAGACCTCGAGGCGGACGCCGCCCTTGATCTTCTCGGTGCCGTGATCGACCCACTTCGACAGCATCATGATGCCGCCGAAGAGCGCGAGCGACACCGCGACGGTGAGCACGCCGGCGATCGTCATCAGCAGGTTGCGACGCAGCGACACCATCGTCTCGCGCGCGAAGTAGCCGGCTCGGGTCCACATGGCGGCTACGCCCCGGTCCCGTAGAGGCCGCGGGCCTCGTCACGCACGACGCTGCCGCGGCTCAGCTCGATGACACGACGGCGCATCGCGTCGACGATGCGCCCGTCGTGGGTCGCCATGCACACCGTGGTCCCCGTGCGGTTGATGCGGTCGAGGATGCGCATGATCCCGACGGTCGTCGCCGGGTCGAGGTTCCCCGTCGGCTCGTCGGCGAGGAGGATCAAGGGACGGTTCACGAACGCGCGCGCGATGGACACGCGCTGCTGCTCACCACCGGAGAGCTCGGTCGGGAAGCGTCCGGCCTTCTTCGCCAGACCGACGAGATCGAGCACCTGCGGCACCTGCGTGCGGATCACGTGCCGAGACCGGCCGATGACCTCCATGGCGAACGCGACGTTCTCGTAGACCGTCTTGGTGGGCAGGAGCTTGAAGTCCTGGAAGATCGTGCCGATGTTGCGGCGGAGCTGCGGGATCTTCCAGTGCGAGAGCCGGGAGATGTCGCGCCCGGCGACGACGATGCGCCCTCCGGTGGGCTGCTCCTCGTGGAGCAGGAGCTTCAAGAAGGTCGACTTGCCCGAGCCCGACGGGCCGACGAGGAAGACGAACTCGCCCTTCTGCACGTCGACGCTCACGTCGCGCAGCG
>JBBDWT010000218.1:0-11653 GCA_040902705.1 Acidimicrobiia bacterium
GCCAAGGCCGAGGGGCACCGGGTCGTGCTCGTCATCGCCACCGGGGGCGAGCACGGGGAGGTCGACGACGGATTCCTCGACGAGGGCGAGCTGCTCGCCGAGCGGCGCGCGCGTGAGACCGCGGAGTCGGCTCGGATCCTGGGGATCGACCGCGTCGCGTTCCTCGGATACCACGACTCCGGGATGGACGGGACCGCGGAGAACGACGCGGCCGGCGCGTTCTGGCAGGCCGACCTCGACGACGCGGCCGAGCAGCTCGCCGCGATCTTGCGCGAGGAGGACGCCGAGGTGCTGACCGTCTACGACGAGAACGGCAACTACGGCCACCCCGATCACATCCAGGTGCACCGCGTCGGCATCCGCGCCGCAGAGCTCGCGAAGACGCCGCGCGTCTACGAGGCGACCGTGAACCGCGACGCGATCCGCGCCTTGATGGTCGAGCTCCGTGATGCGCTGCAGGCGTCGGGCACCGACCTCCCCGACGACATGGGCGATCCCGACGAGCTGACCCTCGGCGTCCCCGGCGACCGGATCACGACCACGGTCGATGTCGGACCGTTCGTCGACGCCAAGCGGGCCGCGCTCGCCGCCCACGCGTCGCAGGTCGGCGAGTCGTCGTTCTTCCTCGCCATGCCGCACGAGCACTTCCGGCTCGCCTTCGGGCAGGAGTGGTTCATCCGTCGTGACGCCTCCCCCGGCACCGCCGAGGACTGGCTCTTCTGATGCCCTGGGTCCTCCTCGCCGTCGGCGCGTCGTTCGTGCTGATGACGGTGCCCGCGTTCGTCACCGTCACCAACTGGGCGTTCCTCCTCCCCTCGTTCTTCCTCTCGTGGCTCGGCACGGGCATGGCCGGCTGGTGGATCGCGATCATGTCCGGGCTCACCGTCGTCGTCGTGGCGCTCGGAGGGCTCGCCGCCTGGCCGGGATGGATCGGGCTGGCCCTCGTCGTCGGGTCGATCGCGGTCCTCGTGCGCAAGGCGTTCGTCGCGCGCAACGCCGCGGCGGAGTTCGACCGCGTGCTCGCGGAACGCGTCGCCCACCGTGCCCGGACGCATCGCCGGCCGCGGTCGATGGTGCTGCCGTGGTGGATGCGCGACGTCGCCGTCGAGCGCGTGAAGAACCTCCGGTACGCCGAAGGCGCAGGCCGACGCCACCTGCTCGATGTCTACCGCCCGAGCGCTGGCTCCGAGCGCGCTCCGGTGCTCCTTCAGATCCACGGGGGCGGGTGGACCGTCGGAACGAAGGACACGCAGGGCCGCCCGCTCATGAACGAGCTCGCGCGAGCCGGATGGGTGTGTGTCGCCGCGAACTACCGCCTGAGCCCACGGGTCAAGTGGCCCGACCACCTCGTCGACACGAAGCTCGCGCTCGCGTGGATCCGCGAGCACATCGCCGAGTACGGCGGCGACCCCGACCACGTCGTCGTCACCGGTGGGTCTGCCGGCGGCCACCTCGCCGCGATGGTGGCGCTCACCCAGAACGACCCCGCCTACCAACCCGGGTTCGCGCACGTCGACACCAGCGTGGTCGCCGCGATCCCGATGTACGGCGCGTACGACCTCGTCGAGATCTTCGGTCGCTTCGGCTCCGGGCTCGGCAGCCGGGTCGCCGGATGGGTCGGCTCGCTCGTGCTCGGGGTGACTCCCCGACAGGACCTCGCGCCGTACGCCGACGCCTCGCCGATCCACCACGTCACGCCCGGATCGTCACCCTCACCGTCGCACTCGCCACCTTTCCTCGTCGTGCACGGGACGAGCGACAACCTGGTGCCCGTCAGCCAGGCCCGGCGGTTCGTCGCTGCGCTGCGCGACGTGGGCGCCGACGTCACCTACGTCGAGCTCGCCGGCGCCCCGCACGCGTTCGACGTCTTCCACTCGTCCTGGGAGCACGCCTCCACGACCGGGATCGAGTGGTGGCTCAGCTCGGTGATGCCGGAGTCGGCCCGGACGCCGGTGGAGGCTGCAGCCGCGGCCGGATCCGGAACACCCGAGGAGGCGCCACGCGAAGCGAGCGATCCGACGACCACGGCGCGTACGGCGCCATCGTCAGGCCGGCCAGCGCCAGCAGCAGCGCGTCGTAGTTGACCCGCCAGCCGCAGAAGTCGCGCCAGCACCGGTCGCGGTCGGGACGGACCGGCACCCCCTCCGAAGCCATCTGCTCGTACGCCGCGTCGAACTCCGCGCGGGCGATGCTGATCGGCGCGCCGCGCGGCGGGTCGGGGTCGTACGGGATGTCGAAGTAGTCGGCGATCTCGTGGAACGCGAGGAAGCCCGACCGGATGCACAAGCCCGCCTGGGGTGACCACGGGACGGCGAGCGTCGACTGCGCGAGCGACGCCGCGTCGAGCACTGCTCCCGCCGCCGTCACCCACGACCGGTGCGGGCTCGGTGACCGGAAGAACGTCAGGACCGCCAAGGAGGCGTGGGTCTCGCCCAACTCCGCGAACCACTGCTCCCAGGTCAGCCACATCGTCGGCAGCTGATCGTTCCACCCGATCTTGTGGTACCGGACGAGGAGCTCCACCGCGCTCGGCGGCGTCCCCGCGATCGTCGCGAGCCGCGAGACCTCGCGCTCGCGGCGCGAGAAGGCGCCGTAGATCGTCGGGAGGTACGCGATCAAGAGCGCGAGGATCGCCAGGCCCGTCGCGGCCTCGGTGAACACGACCACGTACCCGGGCAGACCGCGTGGCGGGAGCTCGAAGCCGAGCGTGAAGAACGACGAGCCCGACAGCTCGATCGCGTCGTGCCACGTGTCGACGATGACGGCGCGGAAGATCAGCGTGTACCCCGTGATCACGATCAGCATCCACACGAACACGAGGATGAACAGGCTGATCGGCCCGTAGAGCGCCATGATCCGGTCGCGGGTCTCGTAGGTGCGGGACTCACGGGCGATCTTGGCGAAGACCCAGCGCAGTGAGACGTAGGTGATCCTCGTGAGGGGGTTGCTCACCCCCCGGGGGAGGACGAAGGTCCGCAGCGCCGAGTCGTAGACCGCGAGGACCAGCGTCACGCCGACGAGGACGAGCAGCACGTCGGCGGCGGTCTCCATCGGCCTCATCCTGCCCGATGGGCTGCCCGTGACGGCGGGAGGCCCGAACGGTGCTCGGGCGCGATTGACAGGGTGCCCCGGCCTTCTAGAGTGGCGCCGCGTGACGGGGGTCACACCCCGCACAGGGTCAACATCTACTGCCCGGTAATCGAGCCGGAGCCGGCCGAGCGGGCTGGGTCCTAGGACATGGGGGAACCAAGTGGGCGATTCGTACCGGCACGCACCTCGACGCCGCTGGGCGCGCGTCGCCGCGACCTTCGCGGTGGTCGCGGTCCTCACCACCGCCTTTGCCGCGGTTGGTGGCGCGTCGACCCCAGATCGGGTGCGGCACCAGTCATCGCCCAAGGGCGACCTCACCTTCGGCCTCGAAGCCGAGACGACGAACTACTGCCTGAGCCGGGCGCAGCTCGCGATCTCCGGCATCCAGGTCGTCGCCGCGGTCTACGACACGCTCACCGTGCCGAACGCCAAGGGCGTCGCGGTGCCCTACCTCGCGAAGTCGGTCGAGCCCAACGCCGACTTCACCGAGTGGACGATCGGCCTGCGTGACGGCATCACCTTCCACAACGGCGAGCCGCTCGACGCCGCCGCGGTGAAGCTCAACCTCGACGCGGCCCGGGGTGCTCCCGGCGCGCCGAACAGCGGGCCGCTGCTCACGATCGTCTTCGGCTTCATCTCCGACGTGACGGTCGTCGACCCGGCGACGGTCACGGTGACGCTCAACAAGCCTGTCGTCGACTTCCCGAACTACCTCTTCCAGGTCGGCCGCATCGGCATCATGGCGCCGGAGCAGATCAACGCCGGCGAAGAGTGCGCGACGAAGATGATCGGCACCGGTCCGTTCAAGCTCACGGAGTACGCGCAGAACGAGAAGACCGTCGTCGAGGCGAACCCCGACTACTGGCAGAAGGGCTACCCGAAGGCCAAGTCGATCACGTTCGTGCCGGTCCCCGAGGCCGCGGTCCGCGTGAACCAGCTCCAGGGTGGACAGTCGGACCTCATCCACACGTCGAGCGCGGTCCAGATCGACGCGCTCCGCCAGCTCGGCGAGAGCCAGGTCAAGCTCCTCGAGCAGAAGCCCGGCGTGCGCGAGATCCGGTACTACGTGCTCCTCTCCGACAGCGCACCGTTCGACAACCCCGACGCCCGCACCGCGTTCGCGCAGGCCCTCGACCGCGACGAGATCAACAGCATCATCAACAAGGGCCTGTTCGACCGCGCCAACGGCCTCATGGACGTCGACGTGCTCGGCTACCTGAAGGACGCGGGGTACCCGAAGTACAACGAGAAGAAGGCGGCGACGCTCGCCGCGAAGGTGAAGGCCGACACCGGCTCGTTCAACGTGATCCTCGGCACGACGACCGACCCCGAGAACTCGCGCGAGGCGCAGCTCATGAAGGAGCAGCTCGGGAAGGCAGGCATCGACGCCGAGATCGCCGAGTTCGACCAGGCAACGCTGATCAACAAGGCGCTCTCGGGCGACATCGACGTGCTGCTGTGGCGCAACCTGCACGGCGGCTACACGAACTCGACCGACTCCGACAACTACCCGTGGTGGGCGAACGCCGACACGGGCAACCTGATCAACTTCAGCAAGTTCAACAACCCCGACACGCAGGCGCTGCTCGAGAAGGGCCGCGGCGAGTCGGCGGAGTCGGACATCAAGTCGACGTACGAAGACTTCAACAAGGCGATGGCG
Source organism: Acidimicrobiia bacterium (assembly GCA_040902705.1). Taxonomy (GTDB): domain Bacteria; phylum Actinomycetota; class Acidimicrobiia; order IMCC26256; family PALSA-555; genus DATBSK01. The sequence continues at coordinate 4,751 of JBBDWT010000218.1, forward strand.
GAGAACGTGTACATCGTCCCCGCCTGGTACGTCGACTGGACGATCGGCTACGCAGCCGACGTGAAGCTCACCCTCCCGAAGCTGCCCGACGGCGCCGGCAAACCGCTGTTCGTCTACGGCCGGATCCCCGTGCTCGGGATCAGCACGTCGGGATAGGACGAGGTCAGGGGGGCCACCGGTAGGAGACGGATCCAGGGGGGAACATGGAGCTCGCGAAGACGATCGGGCGGCGCGGCGCGCAGCTGCTGGTCGTGCTGATCGTCGTCAGCTTCTTCACCTTCCTGCTGATCCGTCTCCTGCCCGGTGACCCGACCGACGCCATCATCCCGTTCGGGACCGAGCAGCAGAAGGCGCAGCTGCGCGACGACCTCGGGCTCGACGAGGGCTTCTTCCAGCAGTACTGGGACTACGTGAGCGGCTTGGCTCAGGGTGACCTCGGACACCAGTACTCGTCGGGGCGACCGGTGAGCGAGCTCGTCGAGCAGTCGCTGCCCGTCTCGCTCCAGCTCATGATCTACGCGCAGATCATCGCCTTGCTCTTCGCGATCCCGCTCGGGATCTTCGCCGCGTACCGGTCGGGATCGAAGGGAGACCGCTCGATCAACACGACCGGCTTCGCGCTGCTCGCGCTGCCCAACTTCGTGCTCGCGCTCATCCTCTCGTACTTCATCGGGGCGGAGCTCCAATGGTTACCCACCTCGGGCTACGCGCCGGGCTGGCTCGATCCTCTGTTCGACCCGAGTCGCAGCCCCGACCTCCTCGAGCACGCCCGCTACATGCTGCTCCCGGCGATCACGCTCGCGGCCGGTCAGGTTGCGATCTACATGCGCCTGCTGCGCAGCGACATGATCGCCACGCTCCAGGAGAACTTCATCACGATGGCCAAGGCGAAGGGCGTGCCGAACCGCCGCATCCTCTGGCGCCACGCACTCCGGCCGTCGAGCCTCACGCTGCTCACGGTCGCCGGGCTGAACGTCGGGACGCTCATCGGTGGCGCGATCGTCGTCGAGGTGATCTTCGGGATCCCCGGCATGGGCCAGAAGATCGGGCAGGCGATCTTCTCCCGCGAGTACATCGAGCTCCAGAGCTACGTCGTCGTGATCGCCGTGCTGTTCGTCCTGATCAACTTCTTCATCGATTTCCTGTACTCCGTCGTCGACCCGAGGATTCGCCGTGCCCGAGCAGCGTCCTCCTGAGAGTGCGCTCGTCGGCGCGGTGGAGACCGTCGACGAGCGGCTCGTCGAAGAGTCGATCGAGGGCGGGTTCCTCGGCCAGGGCGCGGAGATCGTCGCCGGCGCGGTCGCCGCGGGCGGCGAGGGCACGCGGCGCCGTCAGGGTCTCGGGCTCGCGGCCTGGCTCGCGATCGGCTGGGTGGTCTTCATCGTGGCGATCGCCGTCCTCTCCAAGACCGGCATCCTGACCTGGGGCAGCGCGACCGAGAGCTTCGGCGAATGTGCGCGCAAAGGACCGTTCGCCAAGGAAGGCGACGCGTCGAGCTTCCTGCTCGGCTGTGACAGCAACGGTCGCGACATGATCCCCCGCCTCGCGCTCGGCGCGTGGACGTCGCTCCTCGTCGCCACCGGCGGCATCATCGTCGGCTTCCTGGTCGGTGGCGTGCTCGGCGTGATCGCCGGCTACTTCAACGGTCGCGAGACGAAGATCGGCGCGGTGATCGCCGGCGCGGTCGTCGGCGCGATCTTCGGGCTCATCATCGGCGGCGTCTTCTTCGCGGTGCTCGTCGGCCTCGACGACTCGCTGGCGGCCTGGCTCGGCGTGCTGCTCGGCACAGCCCTCGGCGGCTGGGGGGGCTACCGCAAGGGTGACGTCGACACCTACCTCACGGGCATGTTCAACGTGCTGCTCTCGGTGCCCGCCATCGTCCTCGCGCTGGCATTGAGCGCGTTCCTGCTCGGCAGCGCCGACGAAGCAGCGAAGGGCGGTGGCCTTCCCCCGGAGCTGGTGCTGATCATCGCCATCGGCGTGGTCACCATCCCCCTGATCGGGCGCATCTCGCGCGCGAGCGCGCTCAGCTGGTCCCAGCGCGAGTTCGTGCTCGCTGCCCGGGCGCAGGGCGCGAAGAACGGTCGCATCATGCGACGCGAGGTCCTGCCGAACGTGCTGCCCGCGATGTTCTCGATCGCGCTGCTCGGCATCGCCATCGCGATCGTGGCCGAGGGAACGCTCGCGATCCTCGGCGTCGGGGTGCGTCCGCCGACGCCGTCGTGGGGCAACATCATCGCCCTCGACCGCGGCGTGCTCTCCTCGTCTCCGCACATCGTGTTCGAGGCGTCGATCCTGATCTTCCTGACCGTGCTCGCGCTCAACTTCCTGGGCGACGCGGTGCGATCGCGCCTGGACGTCCGGGAAGGTGGACTGTGAGCGACGACCAGAGCTCCACGACTGCGACCACGCCGGCGAGCCCGACGACCGGTCGGCTGCTCGAGGTCACCGACGTCAAGACCTACTTCGAGACCGACCGCGGCCTCGTGAGATCCGTCGACGGCGTCTCGTTCACCCTCGACCGCGGCAAGACGCTCGGGATCGTCGGCGAGTCCGGGTCGGGCAAGACCGTGCTGTCGCGGTCGGTCATGGGCCTGCTCCCCAAGCGCGGGCTCGTGCGCGAGGGGTCGATCGTCTTCGAAGGCACCGAGCTCATCGACAAGTCCGACAAAGAGATGCGCGAGTACTGGGGCGCGCAGATGTCGATGGTCTTCCAGGACCCGATGACGTCGCTGAACCCGGTCATGAAGATCGGGAACCAGATCATCGAGTCGATCCGCCAGCACCTCGACGTCTCGAAGGACTTCTCCCGGGAGCTCGCCGAGAACCTGCTCTCGTCGGTCCGCATCCCCGAGCCGAAGGTCCGGCTCAAGGAGTACCCGCACCAGCTGTCCGGGGGCATGCGCCAGCGTGTCTGCATCGCCGTGGCGCTGGCGTGCGGTCCGAAGCTCCTCTTCGCCGACGAGCCCACGACAGCCCTCGACGTGACGGTGCAAGCGCAGGTCCTCGACCTGATGAGCCAGCAGCAGCGCGAGCGCTTCATGGCGATGGTCCTCATCACCCATGACCTCGGGGTGGTGGCCGGGCGCGCCGACGAGATCGCGGTGATGTACGCCGGTCGCATCGTCGAGAAGGCTTCGACGAGCGTGCTCTTCTCCGACATGAAGATGCCGTACACCGAAGCACTGCTCAAATCGATCCCGAAGCTCTCGGACCCGAGTCACACCCGGCTCGCGACGATCCCCGGCCGACCGCCGGACCTCGTCAACCCTCCCAAGGGCTGCAAGTTCGCGCCGCGGTGCGCCTACGCGCAGGAGCGCTGCGACGAGGAGGAGCCACCGCTCCAGCTCGCGAGCCCGGGCCACCAGTACCGGTGCTGGTACCCCGTCGGCACGCCCGAGGGCGCGGAGGCGCTCGAGCGCAACCAGCGCGCCGGCAAGATCCAGGCGGTCGCACTCGTACAAGGGAAGGTCTGATGGCGGGCACCGGGAACGCACACCTTCGGGACCCGGACGCGGCACTGCTGCGCGTCGAGGATCTCGTCGTCGAGTTCCCGGCGAGCGGTGGGCGGCGCGTCTACGCGGTCTCGGGCATCAGCCTCGACATCCTCGAGGGCGAGACGATGGGGCTGGTCGGCGAGTCGGGGTGCGGGAAGTCGACCACCGGGCGCGCCATCGTCCAGCTGCCGCCACCGAAGTCCGGGAGCGTGAAGCTCGACGGCACCGAGCTCACCGAGCTCCAGGGGGAGGCACTGCGCCGCCTGCGGCCCCGGATGCAGATGATCTTCCAGGACCCGATCTCGTCGCTCAACCCGCGCCGACGGGTGCAGGACATCGTGGCGGAAGGTCTCGACATCTGGAAGATCGGTGACAAGGAGTCGCGGGCGGCGAAGGTCACGGAAGTGCTCGAGACCGTCGGGATCGATCCCGCGAACGCGTCACGGCGTCCCCACGAGTTCTCGGGCGGCCAGTGCCAGCGCATCTCGATCGCGCGGGCCATGATCACCGACCCGAAGCTGATCATCTGCGACGAGCCGGTCTCCGCGCTCGACGTGTCGGTGCAGGCGCAGATCATCAACCTGCTCCAGGACATGCGCGAGCGCTACGGCCTGACCCTCGTGTTCATCGCGCACGACCTCGCGGTCGTGAAGAACGTCAGCGACCGTATCGTCGTCATGTACCTCGGCAAGATGTGCGAGGTCGGTGACCCCGAGGCGATCTACGAGCACCCGTCGCACCCGTACACCGCGGCACTGCTCGCCGCGATCCCCGAGCCCGACCCGGACCTCCGCCCCGACCCCGAGAAGGTGCTCGGCGGCGAGATCCCGTCGCCGCTCGCACCGCCGAGCGGGTGCCGGTTCCGCACGCGCTGCCCGAAGTCACAGGAGCGGTGCGCGGCCGAGGAGCCCGTGCTCGAAGAGGTCAGCCCGAACCACTACGTGGCGTGCCACTTCCCGCTCGTGGAGGGTGAGCAGATCGACTTCGCCAAGGTCGGCCCCGGCGCGTTCATCGGCATCGACGACGCCGAGGCCCTGATCGCCTGACGCGCTCTGCCTGCGTCCCTGGACCCGCACTACGACGGCGAGAGACGCAACCAGCGGGTGCGGGATCGTTACGGGGTGGGGCAGGTGTCGCGCACGGCGTCACCCTGGGCGAGGGTGGCGAGCCACTCGAGGATGCCGGCCCGAGCCTCGCCGAGGACCGTGATGTGGTCCTTGCCCTCGTACGATCGGTACTCGACGACATCGCCCGCGGCGCACGCCTGACCCACCCACGCATCCGTGAGCGCGGCCGGGACCACCTGGTCAGCGGTGCCCTGCACGACGAGCAGCGGCGCGCCGGCCGCGCGGTGGCCCGCGGAGTTCTCCCGCAGGATGTCGGGCCAGGGCGGTGTGGACGCGACGTCGCCGACGAGATCCGTGCTCCCGACCTTGCCGACGGCGTCGATCACATCGAGCGCGCACCCGGTGTCCGCGACCTGCGCGGCGGCGAGCACCTCCGGTGAGAGCAGGGACGCCGGATCGGCATCGGGATAGGCCGCCTCGAAGCCCTTGGCGATCAGGGCCGTGAAACCCGCGGCTCGGGGCACCCGCGCCGCTCCGGGGAAGATGATCTCGACGTTGGCGGCCGGGGCGCCCGCAACCACACCGCGCAGCCGCAGCTCGGGTGCGTAGTCGGCCTTCAGCTCCCCGGCGAACAGCGCCGCGTGCCCACCCTGGGAGTGCCCGAACACGAGGAGCTCGCGGCCCGCGCCCGTGCCGTCGAGACGACGGGCCGCGCGCGCGGCGTCGAGCACTCCCCGACCCTCGCTCTCCCCGACGAGGTACGGATGGACACCTGGCGTCCCGAGGCCTTCGTAGTCGGTCGCGGCGATGACGTAGCCCGCGTCGAGGAAGTCCTCGACGAACGGCAGCCGGCTCGCGACCTCGGGGTCCATGGACGGAGCACACGCATCGGCGATGCCGGTCGTGCCGTGCGCCCACGACAGGACGGGCCGACCACCCTTGGGTGGCGGGCCTTCGGGCGCGACCACGACGCCCGACACCGCGATGTCGCGCCCGTCGACCGTCGTCGAGTGGTACAGCACCCGCCACGCCTTCGCGCCGTCGGGCGCGTCGATGCTGGCGGCCCGGATCAGGGAGCCGGGCAACGCCTTGGGCAACGGGTCGGGGACGGCGTAGAAGTCGGTGGTGTCGCCGCTGCCCGAGCCGACCGAGGCACCGAGCGCCGTCGCGCTCAGCGCCGTCGTGCTCAGCGCAAGGACGAGAGCGGCGAGGGCACGGGCGGAGGCGCGATGCACCTGCTCATGCTGACACCATCGCCGGCGGCGGATCCATCGCGGCGCCCGGGTGCCCCACCGGGGGCTCCAGTGCGAGCTCGAGCACGTCGGCGACGTCCTCCACCAGGTGGAAGGTCATCTCCTCGCGCACCGGCTCGGGCAGGTCCTCCAGGTCGGGCCCGTTGCGCATCGGCAGGATGACCGTCGTCAACCCGGCCCGCTGCGCGGCGAGCACCTTCTGCTTGACACCACCGATCGGCAGCACCCGGCCCTGGAGCGTGACCTCGCCGGTCATGCCCACCTCGGGCCGCACGGGGCGTCCGGTGAGGAGGCTCGCGAGCGCCGTCGTCATGGTGATCCCGGCGGACGGACCGTCCTTCGGGATCGCCCCCGCGGGCACGTGCAGGTGCACCGCGCCGTGGGTCGCGACCGGCTCGACGCCGAGCGCGTCGGCGTGGGCCCGCACGTAGGAGCGGGCGATCTGCGCCGACTCCTTCATCACGTCACCGAGCTGGCCGGTGAGCGTGAGCCCGGCGTCGCGCGCGGCGCCGGAGTCGTCGGTCGGCGAACCCAGCGACGACGCCTCGATGACGAGCACGTCGCCACCGGCACCGGTCACGGCGAGACCCGTCGCGACACCAGGCGCGTGGGTCCGGCCCGCGGGCTCGGCGTGCACCTTGGTGCGCCCGAGTGCGTCGCGCACCGCAGGCTCGTCGATCGAGACGGGCGGCGTCACCGCACCCTCGACGACACGCGCGGCCGTCTTGCGCAGCAGCTTGCCCAGCTCGCGCTCGAGGTGTCGGACGCCGGCCTCGCGGGTGTACTCCGTGACGACGGTTCGCAGCACGGAGTCGTCGATGTCGACGTCGTCGTCGCGCAGGCCGTTGTGCTCGAGCTGGCGCGCGAGGAGATGGTCACGGGCGATCGCGACCTTCTCGTCTTCTGTGTAGCCGTCGAGGTGGATGACCTCGAGCCGGTCGAGCAGTGGCCCGGGGATCGTGTCGGCGACGTTGGCCGTCGCCAGGAACAGCACGTCGGACAGGTCGAGGTCGACCTCGAGGTAGTGGTCACGGAACGTGTGGTTCTGCGCCGGGTCGAGCACCTCGAGCAGCGCGCTCGACGGGT
>JBBDWT010000219.1:0-1714 GCA_040902705.1 Acidimicrobiia bacterium
AGGGCGCTCTGGTTGTGGAGCAGGTGCTCCCACCAGTGGCTCACGACGAACTCGGGGATGATGACGGTGATGACGTCGTTGTCGTAGCGGGCGTCGAGCTCGTCGATGAAGCCCTTCACCGGCTTGGAGAGCTCCCGGTACGGGCTGTAGACGGTCTCGAGGGCGATGTCGATCCCGAACTCCTGCCACTGCTGGCGGATCTCCGCCTCCTCTTCCGGGGTCGAGACCACGCTCACGGCGACAAGCTGCTTCGGGTTGAGCGCCTTCGCGTACTGGAGCGCTTGGAGCACGCCCTTGTGCACGCGACCGACGAGGACGACCACCGTGTTGTTCCACGGCTTCGCGCGATAGCCCGGTTCGGTCTGCAGCGACGTGTCGACGCGCTTGTAGTGCCGGTGGATCCCCTTGAAGATGAGGATGATCGCCGGGATGACGACGATCGGCACCCACGCGCCACTGGTGAACTTCGTGACCGCGACGATGATGAGCACGACGAACGTCGCGACCGAGCCGATGCCGTTGATGACGGCATGCCGCTTCCAGCCCGGTTCCCGCACCCGTTGGTGGTGCCGCACCATGCCGGCCTGCGACAGCGTGAACGAGGTGAACACACCGACCGCATAGAGCGGGATCAACGCGTTCGTGATGCCTCCGAACGCGACGATGAGGAGAGAGGCCGCGGCCGCGAGCAGCAGGACGCCGTTCGAGAAGACGAGCCGATCTCCACGGTTCGCCATCTGGCGCGGGAGATACCCGTCTCGGGCGATGATCGACGTGAGGCGTGGGAAGTCGGCGTACGCGGTGTTCGCCGCGAGCGTCAGGATCATCGCGGTCGCGATCTGCAGGACGAAGAAGATCGTGCCGTTGCCGAAGACCAGCAGCCCCATCTGCGCGAGGACCGTCTGGTCGTGGCTCGGGTAGGGCTCGAGCTGCTTGGCGAGGACCGAGACTCCGAGGAACAGCGTGCCCAGGATGATCGCCATCCAGGTGAGCGTCGCGGCCGCGTTCTTCGACTCCGGCCGCCTGAACGCCGGCACACCGTTCGAGATCGCCTCGACACCGGTCAGCGCGACGGCTCCCGACGAGAAGCCCTTGAGGATGAGGAACAGGCCGAGCGTCCCCCCGGCGTACCGCGTCCCTTCGAACGCCTCCTTGTCGAACGGCACGGTCCCGATGTCGTTGACCACGAGCGCGCGCACGAGCCCGTACACGACGAGCGCCGAGAGCGTGACGATGTAGACGTACGTCGGTGCCGAGAACAGGCGACCGGACTCCTTGACACCGCGCAGGTTCGCCAGGGTGATCAGGATGATGAGCCCGATGCCGACGAGCACGCGGTGTTCACCGAGGTCCGCGAGCTCGGGGATCGAGATGATCGCCGCGACACCGGCCGAGATCGACACTGCAACAGTGAGGATGTAGTCGACGAGCAGAGACGATCCGGCGACGAGCGACGGCATCTCACCCAGGTTCTCGCGACTGACGACGTAGCTGCCGCCTCCGCTCGGGTAGGCGAAGATCGTCTGGCGATACGAGAACGCGACGATCGAGAGCAGCAGCGCGACCGCGATCCCGATCGGGATCAGTGTGTCGAGACCGAGCAGGAGGCTCGACGCGCCGATCGCGGTGACGAAGAGGATCTCCTCGGTCGCGTATGCAGTCGACGAGATCGCGTCCGACGAGAACACCGCGAGCGCGATGACCTTCGGGATGC
>JBBDWT010000220.1:0-10270 GCA_040902705.1 Acidimicrobiia bacterium
TGAGTGTCGGGTAGGTACCGGAGCCACAATGTCACCCGGGTACCGGGTCTTGACAACTGGGCGCGCGAGGCGCGGCATGACTCGGAAGCGGCGACACGCCGGCATCTACGAGCTCGAGCCCGGCGTGTTCAAAATCGTTGTGAGCCTCGGCCAGGACGCGACCGGTCGCTACCGCCAGACGTCGCGCACCGTGCGCGGCACGCTCAAGGACGCGAAGGCCGCGCGAGCACGTCTCGTGACCGAGACCGTCGACGGACGGACCGTCGTGCACAGCTCGGTGACCTTCGGCGCGCTGCTCGACCGGTGGCTCGAGCACGTACAGGCACTCGACCGGAGCCCCAACACGATCCGCGGGTACCAAACGGACGTCGAGGTGCACATCAAACCGGCGTGCCACGCTCGATCTTGATCGGCTCTACCGGCGGCTCGGCACGACTCGACAGGCGGCGACGATCCGTAAGGTCCACCAGGCGGCCCGGAGCGCCTTCACGCAAGCCGTGAGGTGGCGGCTGGTCGGGCGGAACGTTGCGCTCGACGCGAGCGCGCCACCGATCCGACGAGCGCCGGCGAACGCGATTTCGCTCGAGGACCTCCATCGGCTGATCGATGCAGCGGATCCGGAGTCCAGACGCTGCTCGTGCTGGCGGCGACAACGGGCATGCGTCGGGGCGAGCTCTGCGGGCTCGTGTGGGAGGCGCTCGAGCTGTCGGAGAACCGGCCCGGAGCGGTCGAGGTGCGCCAGGTGGTGATCCACGGCCTCGACGACCGCGCGCTGGTGCGACCGTCGACCAAGACGGGCCGCACCCGCTGCATCTCGCTCGACGAGGGAACGGTCGCGCTCCTCAGGGAGCACCGGACTCGATGCAAGGATCACTTACGACACCGGCCGTGACCCCGACGGCGCGATCTTCCGGGCCTTCGACGGGATCGGCATCCACCTGCCTGCCGGCCAGCCTTGGCGGCACGTCACGTGGTCGTGGCACTTCTCCCGCCACGGCGAGCCGCGAGGCGACGCCTGAACGCCTTGTCGATCTCGACCGCGACGAGCACGGTCGATGCGACCATGACGATCCGCACCCATGCGCCCAGCTCGATCGGTTCCACGCGCAGGACGTACTGCGTGGCGGGCAGGTACAGCGCCCCGACCTGGAGCGCGAGCGCGAGCGCCTGGGCGCCGAGCAAGAACCGGTTCGAGAACGGACTGATCCGAAAGGCGGACTGCCACTCGGAGCGAGAGTTCCCGACGTGGAAGGCCATGAAGACGACGAGGGTCGTGAGTGCGACCGTGCGCGCCCGGGTCAGGTCGCCGGTCTGGTCGAGCTCCCAGCGGTAGAGGGCAAGGGTCCCTGCGGCCATGACGGCACCCGCGAGGACCGTGCGCTCCCAGAGCACGCGTGAGACGACGCCTTCGGCGCGTGGTCGAGGTGGTCGTCGTAGGACGTGTGGCTCTCCGGGCTCGAACGCGAGCGCGACGTCCTGGAGCCCGTTGGTCACGAGGTTGAGCCAGAGCAGCTGTGCAGGGAGCAGTGGCAGCGGCCAGCGGAAGACCGTGGCGAGCAGGATGACGAGGATCGCGGCCGCACCTGTGGAGAGGAGGAAGAACGTCACCTTTCGCACGTTGTCGAAGGTGACCCGTCCCTCCTCGACCGCTGCGTGGATGCTCACGAAGTTGTCGTCGGTGAGGACCATGTCGGCTGCTTCGCGTGCAACGTCGGTGCCACCGCGACCCATCGCGATGCCGATCTCGGCTGCCTTCAACGCGGGTGCGTCGTTGACGCCGTCACCCGTCACGGCGACGACCTCTCCCTCGGCCTGGAGCGCGCGCACGACCGCGAGCTTGTGCTCGGGTGCGACGCGGGCATAGACGCTCACCTCGTGGACGCGGCGGCGCAGCTCGTCGTCGTCGAGATCGTCGAGCTCCACCCCGGTCAGGACCGGCGCATCCTGGTCGGCGATCCCCAGCTCGGCGGCGATCGCCCGGGCGGTGATCGCGTGGTCGCCGGTGATCATCATCACCCTGATCCCGGCGGCGCGGCATCCGGTGATGGCCTCCGCGACGCCCGCGCGAGGCGGATCCAGCATGCCCTGGAGCCCGAGGAAGCGTAGGCCGCCGGGGGCCTCGAGGTCGCCGACCTGCGCGACGGGCCCGTCCGCCATCGCGAGGACCCGAAGCCCCCGAGCGGCCATCGCACGTGCCGCGCGATGCACAGCCTGCCCGTCGATGAGGTGCTCTCCGTGCTCCGTGCAGATGCGGTCGCACATGTCCACGACCCGCTCGGGTGCGCCCTTGACGAACAGGAGCCGTTCGTCGCTGTGCTCTCGGACGCTCCCCGAGAAGCGGCGTTCCGACTCGAACGGGATCTCCTCGAGCTCCCGGTATTCGTCACGGACCTCCTCGGGCTCCACGCCGAGCTCCGACGCGGCGACGAGGAGGGCGACTTCGGTGGGATCACCCTCGGTCGTGAGGCCCTCGGTCGTGCGATAGGCCTCGGCCTCGTTGGCGAGCACGCCGGCGAGCAGCGTTCGGAGGCGCGGGTCGTCCTCGTGCAGCGGCGTCAGCGTACCGTCACCGACGGTGGTCTCGCCCATGGCCGTCCAGAGGGCCTGCACCGTCATTCGGTTCTCGGTGAGGGTTCCGGTCTTGTCGGACCCGATCACGGTCGTGCTCCCGAGCGTCTCGACCGCAGGCAGGTGGCGGATGACCGCGTGGCGACGTGCCATCCGGCGGACGCCCAGGGCGAGGGCGACGGTGAACGCGATCGGAAGGCCCTCGGGCACCGCGGCAACAGCCATCGCCACGGCAGCCAGGAACATGTCGGATGCCGGCTCTCCGAGTGCGATCCCCAGCGCGAACAGCACGATCGCGGAGATGCCGACGATGAGCGCGATCGTCTGTGCGAAGCGGACCATCCGACGCTGAAGCGGTGTCTCGGTGGTGTCCTGAGTGCGGACCTGCTCGGCAACCGAGCCGAGCGCCGTGGCGAGTCCGGTCGCGACGACGAAGCCGCGTGCGCGGCCAGCGGTGACGATCGTCCCCGTGAAGGCCATGTTCGTGCGATCTGCGAGCGCGATGCCGGCATCGAGCCGCCGCGCGTGCTTGTGCACCGGGACCGATTCGCCCGTGAGCAGCGACTCGTCGATCTCGAGCGCGTTCATGGTCACGAGCCGAAGATCGGCGGGAACCCGCACTCCGGACTCGAGCAGCACGACATCGCCGGGTACGAGCTCGCGGCTCTCGATCTGCCACTCGTGGCCCTCGCGCACGACGCGCGCGTGGGGGCTCAGGAGCTCCATGAGCGCACGCACCGACTCCTCGGCGCGGCGCTCCTGGGTGAAGCCGATGAGTGCGTTGAGCGCGAGCACGAAGGCGATCACGCCAGCATCGACGTACTCCCCCAGCGCGAGCGTGACGACCGTCGCGACCAGCAGCAGGTAGATGAGCGGGCTCGTGAACTGGTGCAGCAGGATCGTGAGGCCGCTCGGCGGCGGCACCTCCTCGAGCTCGTTCGATCCGACGATCGCTCGCCGGGCATCCGCCTCCGCGCGCGACAGTCCCTCGTGCCGAGTCTCGAGGTGGTCCTCGATCTGAGCCGCGACGAGCGTGTGCCACGCGAACTGCTCGCTGAATCGGGGGGAGGTCATGAGCTCGAAGCGCTGCTCTGGGCTCCTCTCACGAGCTGTCGCGGTCGACGGCTCGTCGAGGCTCCGCGCGATCCATACGAGCGTCAGCGCCCACGATGATCACGGGGACCTCGGTCTCGGTGGCGAGCGCTCGCGCGACGCTGCCGAACACCAGCTTCGACACCCCACGCCCATGGCTCCCGATGGCCAGCAGGTCGAAGGCGCCTTGGTGTGCATGCTCGAGGAGGGCGGTGCTCGGCTTCCCCGGCAGCATCACGGTGCCCGGTGAGCATGGCGCGAACCGTCCGGCCGCCACGGCGGCCGCGGCGAGGATCTCCTCGGAGTGTCCCGCGTCGTCACGCGGGGTCGTGGTGTCGTAGTCGACGACGGTCGCGATCTCGAGACGCCCTACACGTGACCCGAGCAAGCGCACCACGAACTCGAGCGCGTGCATCGACGCATCCGAGCCGTCGACGCCGATGAGCACTTTCAGCGGGCCCGGGCCCACCGACCCGCGATCGGCAACGACCGGCCGCGCCTCACGGGCATCGAGGATGGACGCGCGGGCGGCGACCAGGGTGAGAGGACCGAGACCCGCACCGACGAGCAGCCACGCGAGCGGGTTGTGTCCTCGTCGTCCCATCACCAACGAAGCGACGAGGCCAATGGCAACCCAGGCTGCGAAGAACACGAGCAGTGCCACCGTCGGAGACATCAACCCGGCATCTTCGCGCGCGGCGGTGCGTCGGTCACCCCCGCGACGGGCATCGCCGATGTTCTCCGAGCGATCGCCCGCATGGACTGCGGACAGGCCGCATCTCGTCCGCTTTCCTCGTGCGACGGAACCAACAAGACTGGGAGAGGGCTCCCGACGAGGAGGTCCGGTGCACGCGCTCCAGCTCGTTGAATGGAAGGCTCCACCTCAGCTTCGCGATGTCCCGGAGCCCGTACCTGGGCCGGGAGAGGTCGTGATCCGCATCGCGGGCGCAGGCGCATGTCATTCCGACCTGCACCTGATGCACGATTTCGAGCCGGGCATGCTGCCGTGGGATCCACCCTTCACGCTCGGCCACGAGAGCTCCGGCTGGGTCGAGACGCTCGGCATCGGCGTTCGGGGAATCGAGGTGGGCCAGCCGGTGCTGGTGTACGGGCCATGGGGCTGTGGCTCCTGCCATCGCTGTCGAGAGGGAATGGAGAACTACTGCGAGAACCAGTCTGCCATCGGTGCCGCGGGTGGTGGCCTCGGCCGCGACGGTGGCATGGCACCGAAGATGCTCGTCCCGAATCCGCGCCATCTCGTGCCGCTGCACGATCTGGATCCGGTCGACGCTGCGCCGCTCACGGATGCAGGCCTGACCCCCTACCACGCGATCAAGCGATCGTTGCCCCTCCTCGGTCCTGGCTCGACGGCTGCCGTCATCGGGGTCGGCGGACTCGGCAGCATGGGCGTCCAACTACTGGAAACCCTCACTCCGGCGCGTGTCGTGGCGGTAGACACCCGCGAGCGGGCGCTGGAGCTCGCGACGGAAGTGGGCGCCCATCGCACCTTGCTTGCGAGCGATGACGTCGATGCCATGGTCGCGGACTTCACCAAGTCGACGAACGGCCGCCTGGCTGACGTCGTGCTCGATTTCGTCGGTGTCGACGACTCGCTTGCGCTCGGCGCGCGAGTCGTCCGTCAGCTCGGACACCTGACGATCGTCGGGATCGGAGGTGGAACCCTTCCGGTGAGCTTCTTCTCCTTGCCCTACGAGGCAGCCGTCGCCACGACGTACTGGGGCAGCGTGACGGAGCTCATGGAGGTCGTCGAGCTCGCTGAAGCCGGCCGCATCGCACCCCACGTCACCCGGTACTCGTTGGAGTCGGCCGTCGATGCCTATGCCGCGATGCGCTCGGGTGATCTCGAAGGACGAGCGGTCATCGTGCCGAACTGAGCGTCGATGGCGCGCGGTCCTCGATCGGTCCTCAGCACGTCGAGCACTGCCACGAACGATGGGTGACGTCGACAGGCAGCTTGGCAGGTCACCTGGAAACGCAGTGCGTGCCCGCAGATCAGCGAAGTGCGGCGGACCTTCTCCGGCGTACAGGCTGATATTCGATGTGGCGGGCGCCCGGCGATCCGACCTACGACGCGTACCGAGGTCCAGTAGGCGCGTCCGGAGCTGCGCATCGTCGATCTCGCCCGCTGGATGCAGCACCAGCCCGTGGTGAGCTCGACCCGGCACTCCGTCCCGACGGCGTGCACTTCAGCGAGGAGGCCGCGGAGACGCAGGTCGCCCCGTGGCTCGGGCCCGCGATCCGGCGCGCCTACGACGCGCCGTTGCCGCTGCCGCGCTGACGCGCGGCGCGCTAGTGGTGGTTCGCCAGCACCGGCCGGGGGGACGCCGGCGTGGTGCTCGGCGGTGCGTCGACGACGGGCCGCGGTGCACCCGGGTCGGGTGGGGACCGGCCGGTGTCGCCTTCCGGGATCCCGAGCAGGGCCAGCACGCTCAGCGCGGTGGCGACCCCGAAGTACGCGAGCCCGGTCGGCACTCCCCGTCTCATGCAGCAACGACGCTCGAACCCCCTCCGAGGTTTCCACTTTCCTCGCTGCGCAGCGCGACGCGTCCAGGGGCTCGGGTGTGCAGTGACCACCGGGTAGCCGCGTAGCCTGAGGGGCAGATGTTCCTCGACGGATTCGTCCACCAGCTCCCCGACATCGACCCCGCCGAGACCGAGGAATGGCTCGACTCGCTCGACTCGGTCGTCGGTGCGCACGGCCGCTCGCGGGCGCGCTACCTGCTGGCCCGCCTGATGGAGCGGGCGCGCGAGCAGGGCGTCGACGTCCCGGCGATGGTCACCACCGACTACATCAACACGATCCCCGCCGACGAGGAACCGTGGTTCCCGGCCGACGAGGCGATCGAGCAGAAGATCCGCTCGTACATCCGGTGGAACGCGATGGCGATGGTCGACCGCGCGAACCATCGCTTTCCCGGGCTCGGCGGTCACCTGTCGACGTTCGCCTCCGCCGCCGCGCTGTACGACGTCGGGTTCAACCACTTCTGGCGCGGCAAGCAGGACGGCGGGTTCGGTGACCAGGTGTACATCCAGGGGCACGCCGCGCCGGGCATCTACGCGCGCGCGTTCCTCGAGGGCCGGCTCACCGAGGACCACCTCGACCGGTTCCGGCGCGAGGTCTTCGGCGGGGGACTGCCGAGCTACCCGCACCCGCGTCGCCTCCCGGAGTTCTGGGAGTTCCCGACCGTCTCGATGGGCCTCGGTCCGCTCAATGCGGTCGCGCAGGCGCGGTTCAACCGTTACCTGCACCATCACGAGGTGGTCGACACCAGCCCCGCGAAGGTGTGGTGCTTCGTCGGTGACGGCGAGATGGACGAGCCCGAATCGACGGCCGGGCTCTCGATCGCAGCCCGCGAGCACCTCGACAACCTGATCTTCGTCGTGAACTGCAATCTTCAGCGCCTCGACGGACCGGTGCGCGGCAACGGCAAGGTGATCCAGGAGCTCGAGTCGACCTTCCGCGGTGCGGGGTGGAACGTCATCAAGGTCATCTGGGGACGCGGGTGGGACGAGCTCCTCGCGCGCGACGTCGACGGCGTCCTCGTCAACAAGATGAACACCACCGTCGACGGCGAGTTCCAGAAGTATGTGGTCGAGACGGGTGGCTACATCCGCGACCACTTCTTCGGACCCGATCCGCGGCTGACGCGCATGGTCGAGCACCTGTCCGACGACGACCTGCTCCGACTCCCGCGCGGTGGGCACGACTACCGCAAGCTCTACGCCGCCTACCGCATGGCGGTGGAGCACAAGGGGAGCCCGACGGTCATCCTGGCCAAGACGGTGAAGGGCTGGACGCTCGGCTCCGCGCTCGAGGCCCGCAATGCGACCCACCAGATCAAGGACCTCGACTCCGACCAGCTCAAGATCTTCCGCGACCGCCTCGGCGTGCCGATCAGCGACGCCGAGCTCGAAGACGGCGACCCGCCGTACTACCACCCGGGTACCGACTCCCCCGAGTACGAGTACCTGATGGCACGCCGACGCGCCCTCGGCGGTCCGTTGCCCGCGCGGGTCGTGCGCGCCCAGCCGATCCCGACGCCACCCGCCGATGCGTTCGCCGACTTCCTCGAGGGCACGGGGGAGAAGGTCCAGGCGAGCACGACGACCGCGTTCGCCCGGATGCTGCGCAACCTCATGCGCGACCCGGGCCTGGGTCAACGCGTCGTGCCGATCGTCCCCGACGAAGCTCGTACGTTCGGCCTCGACGCGCTGTTCCGTGAGATGAAGATCTACGCGCCGTTCGGACAGACCTACGAGCCGGTCGACGGGGATCTGCTGCTCTCGTATCGCGAGGCGCGCGACGGGCGCATCCTCGAAGAGGGGATCACCGAAGCCGGCTCCATGGCGAGCACGACCGCGGCCGGAACCGCGTATGCGACGTGGGGCCAGCCGATGATCCCGTTCTTCATCTTCTATTCGATGTTCGGGTTCCAACGCATCGGCGACCTGATCTGGAGCTTCGGCGACCAGCGCGGGCGCGGGTTCCTGCTCGGCGCGACCGCGGGGCGCACGACGCTCCAGGGTGAGGGTCTCCAGCACGCCGACGGGCACAGCCAGGTGCTCGCGTCGAGCGTGCCGAACTGCCGTGCGTACGACCCGGCGTTCGCGTACGAGGTCGCAGTGCTCATCCGCGACGGCATCGAGCGGATGTACGGCGAGCACGGCGAAGACGTCTTCTACTACATCACCCTCTACAACGAGAACTACTCGATGCCGGCCATGCCGGACGGTGTCGGCGACGGCATCGTGCGCGGCCTGTACCGGTACAAGGCTGCGCCGACGAAGCGCAAGCACTCGACCCAGCTGCTCGCGAGCGGCACCGCGATGCTCGCGGTGCTCGACGCGCAGCAGCTCCTCTCCGACGAGTTCGATGTCGCGGCCGACGTCTGGAGCGCGACGAGCTACAAGCTGCTGCGCGAAGACGCGCTCGAGGCCGAGCGGTGGAGCCGCCTGCACCCGAAGGAGCCGACGCGCGTCCCCTATGTCACCGAGTGCCTGGGTCGCGCATCGGGGCCGATCGTGGCCGTCACCGACTTCATGAAGTCGGTGCCCGATCAGATCGGCCGGTTCGTGCCCCAGCCGTTCGTACCGCTCGGCACCGACGGCTACGGGTTCTCCGACACGCGCCCCGCGCTCCGCCGCCACTTCGAGGTCGACGCTCCGCACGTCGTCGTCGCGACGCTCGAAGCGCTGGCGCGCACAGGCGCGATCAAGACCGAGGTCGTTGCGGAAGCGATCCGCCGCTTCGATCTCGATGCCGAGCGCGCCGATCCGCGCACCGCGTAGGCGACGCTGCCGGGCTGACGCGCCTCACGACGCCTGGCGGCCGCCCTCGTCGATGCGGAGAGGGTCGTCCTCGTCCCAGTCGTCGTGGTCGTCGACGTTCTCGTCTCGCCAGGAGGGCGCTTTCTCCTCGCCGCTATCGGCGTCGGCGAGCGTGCGCTCACCCTCGGCGAACAAGCCATCGTCGAAGCCCTGCTTCAGTTCCCGCGCCTCGCGGAACCGGCGGGCTCGTCCCTTCCTCGCCACGGCGTCACCTACCTGTAGGGGTCGTCTCAAGCATCCAAGGGAGACATTCTCCCACGATTCGCGGGCCTCGTGTGTACGCCGTTCCCGGGCCGGATCGGAACGGGGGGCCGGGGTCCCCGGCCCGCGGATGATCTGTCCCGAGGCGCCAGCGGGTGCCGGACGACGGGCGCCCCGGCACTGGCAGCGTTCGAGGGCCTACGGTCTGTCGCACAGCTCGGGGCCATCCCCGGCTGAACGAAAGGGCGACGGATGCCCACGTACCTGCTCGAAGTGTCGTACTCGGTCGAAGGAACGAAGGGGCTGCTCAAAGAGGGTGGCTCGAGCCGCCGGGAGACGATCACGAAGATGATCGAGCATCTCGGCGGGAAGGTCGAAGCCTTCTACTACACGTTCGGTGAGGACGACTGCTACGTGATCACCGAGCTGCCCGACGAGACGGCCGCCGCCGCAGTGAGCCTCAACGTCGGAGCATCAGGTGCGGCGAGCATCACCACGAAGGTGCTGATCGCGCCCGAGGTGATCGACGCCGCGTCGAAGACCGACATCGGGTACCGCGCGCCGGGCAAGTAGCGCGCGGCGCGTGCGTCGCGCGTTCTCGGCGTCAACAGGGTTGAGATCCGAGTGTCATCGTGCCGTTTGGGTCGATCGTCACGCACGCGCCGCTCGGTTGCGTCGAGATCGTGAGGGTCTGCCCATTGCGCAGCGACTCGCTCACGATCGTGCCGGCGGCGATGGGCTGCGGCGAGAGCGCGAAGAGGATGGTGCGGGGTTCGAAGGTCGCGGTGCGGTCCTGGGTGAGGAGCGCCTTGAACAGCGGTGCCTCGCCGATGCGGAGGATCGCTTCCACGCCGAGGCCGCGGGGGTCGGTGCGGTTGGCGACAAGGACACGGTCGGACGGCGCACGGTCGGAGCTCGGGCTGATGGCCGGGGCCGTCGGGGTCCCGGTGAAGTCGTACGCCTTGCCGATCGAGACCGGGACCGGGGCGCTGTACGGCCCCCCGGGAGGACCGACGACGAGGGTCAGCGAGCTGTCGAACGAGAAGTGGTGGGTCTGCAA
>JBBDWT010000220.1:10370-11460 GCA_040902705.1 Acidimicrobiia bacterium
GAGGACCGACGACGAGGGTCAGCGAGCTGTCGAACGAGAAGTGGTGGGTCTGCAACGGACCAGCCGGTACCTGCCCGGTGATCGCGACGAGGCTGTCGGCCCCGCCACCTCGGCCGGCCGCGAACAGGGCGTAGCTCTGTTCGTTCGAAGAGTTGTTGTTGACCGTGACGCTCTGCGTCGCG
Organism: Acidimicrobiia bacterium; assembly: GCA_040902705.1. Lineage (GTDB taxonomy): Bacteria > Actinomycetota > Acidimicrobiia > IMCC26256 > PALSA-555 > DATBSK01. The sequence continues at coordinate 10,553 of JBBDWT010000220.1, forward strand.
CTCGCGGTCAGCGGAGCGCCGTCGACGAAGAGGGTCGCGCGGTCGAATGTCGACGGGATGTTGTCGTCGTCATCGTCGAGCGCGGTCAGGAACGGTGACTCGTCGTCGCCGATGACGCGCGCGGTCATCGTGAGCCGGTCACGCCGGGGGCTGTAGTCGGCCTTCGTGATCTCGACGATGACGACGTCTTCCTCGCCCGCCGGCGTCTGTGCGGCGAGCGCGGCGTTCGGCGGGTCGTCGCCGAAGCGCTCGTCCCAGGAGTCGACGAACTCCTTCGTGGTCAGGCGACCGGCCTTGCGCTCGGGGCGATCGGAGAAGAAGTGGGTCGACTCGCTGACGCCGTCCCAGGTGACGACCAAGCGGCGGCCGAGTCGGCGCTCGGCGCCCTTCTCGATCGCGCCGGAGTCGCCGGTGATCGTGAAGAGGTAGTCGGTCTCGTCCTGGGCCGCCGGTGCCGACGAGCCTCCGTCGTCGTGCGCAGCCGCGCTCGGCACGACCAGCCCGAGCACGCCGACCGTGGCCAGGCACGCAGCTGCGATTCCCCGGAAGCTCAACGACATCGACACCATCCTCCCGCGTGGGCTGGAGTGGCACGCTCACGGGGTTCACAACGACGGCTGCGGCATCTGCGGTTCCCCGGTTCCCCCGGTGAACCGCCGTGCCCGCCCTGTAATCTGCCTGGTCCCGGGCGATTAGCTCAGCGGGAGAGCGCTGCCTTCACACGGCAGAGGTCGCAGGTTCGAAACCTGCATCGCCCACTGCCAAAACCGCAGGTCAGAGGTTTGCGGCTTCGAGTGTGCACGGAAATCTCGCGTGATTCGCATCCCAGAAACCCAGAATTCGCGTCTGGAGGGGTGTGCGGCTCCGGTTCATGCTTGACGCGGTGGCTCCGGTTGGTGCCTGACAGT
>JBBDWT010000221.1:0-4922 GCA_040902705.1 Acidimicrobiia bacterium
GGCATCCTCTACGAGGAGCTGCTGAAGGACGACGTCGAAGGCGTCACGATCATGTGCGAGGCCTTCAACCGCTGGCTCGAGGACGACTGGGGCGCCAACTTCCGCGACCGGATCTACGCGTCGCCGTACATCTCCCTCGCCGACCCGGAGTGGGCGCGCCGAGAGCTGGAGTGGGCACTCGAGCGCGACGCGCGCACCGTCGTGCTGCGCCCCGCGGCGCCGACGACGATCCACGGCCAGCTCCGGCCGACGCACCCGGTGTTCGACCCCTTCTGGTCGCTCGCCAACGACGCGGGCATCACCGTCGTCGTGCATGCGGGTGACAGCGGCTACTCGAGCAACGGGTACGCCGACGACAAGTTCAGCGCCGCGTTCAGCGGCGGAGGGTGGGCACCTTCGGTGCGCGTGTTCGCGATCGAGCGCGCCGCGTACGACTTCCTCATCACCCTGGTCTTCGACAAGCTCTTCGACCGGTTCCCGAACCTGCGTGTCGCGTCGGTCGAGAACGGCTCGGAGTTCCTTCCCGACCTCTTCAAGAAGCTCTCGTCCACCGAGCGCAAGATGCCGGGCTACTTCAGCGAGGACCCCGGTGAGACGTTCCGGCGGCACGTGTGGATCAACCCCTTCTGGGAAGACGACGTCTACGAGGTCGTCGACCTGATGGGCGCCGACCGCGTCATCTTCGGGAGCGACTGGCCCCACATCGAAGGCATGCCGTCGCCGCTCGACTACGTCAACGAGCTCAAGGAGCTCGACGCCGCCGACCGCGAGCTGATCCTGCGCACCAACGCCCTCGAGCTGAACGGGCGCACCCCCGTCTAGCCCCGGTTCCGGAGACCTGGATGCTCATGGTGAGCATCCCCGCCGTCCGGTTCGTGACGGCACGGGAGGAACACCGACGGCCCGGAGGACGTTGGAGATGCAGATGCCTTCGCTCACGACCATCCCCCGCACGGTGACGCCCAGGATCCGGGGTGCGGCGCGTGATCTCGTCAGCTCCGTCCGGGTCGCCACGCGTGACCTGACCCGTGCCAGCGCGTCGGCGATCTCGTCGGGCGGCGCCACTGCCAGGCTTGCCGCGGCGACGCGCACCACGATGCAGGCGCTGCCCAAGGAGGCGGTGCCGGAGCTCGCGAAGTCGGTGTACCGGCTGCGGAAGGTGCGGACGCCCGCGCAGGCGCACGCCGCGGTCGAGACGGAGACCGAGCACGTGCTCACGGTCATCATGCCGATGCTCGTCGCCCACCCGCTCCCGGTGCAGCGGACCTCGAGCGCGAAGGCGATCCTCGCCGCCGCCGGCGGCCTCGCCGCCGCCGGCGGCCTCGCCGCCGCGGGCGAAGAGATCGAGACGATCGCCGCGTTCGTGTCAGCTGGCGCCGCGGTGCCGCCGACGCTTCCCGTCGTCATCGGCGCGAACCTCGTCGCGCTCACGGTCGAGCTCTACGTCGCGGCCTCGCTGCGAGTGCACGACCTCCGCGCCGCGGGCATCGAGCCCGCTCCGCAGCAGGTCGCCGACGACGTGATCTTCGCGATGACGGGCGAGAGCACGCGCGGGCGCATGCGGCGCCACGTCACGAAGCACGTCGTCACAACGGTCGCGCGCCGACTCCTCGCCCGCTGGGGTGCAGGCCTCGTGCCCGTGGCCGGCATCGCGTACGTCGGGTGGGACACCCAGCGCACGGCCGACGCAGTGCGCGCGCTGCCGCTCCCGCTCGCGGCCGACTCCGTCGTCGTCGCCGAGCGGCCGGTCGGCGCGCTCCCTCCCGCGTTCGCCTAGCTCCCGCCCGACGCGCCCGCGGCGACGGTCGAGCTCCCGCGGCTCGCCCGCTCACGCGCGGCAACGAGCGTCGGCGACTCCCCGATCGCCCAGCGCAACGTGCCGAGCAGGGCCCGCAGCGCGGGGCGAACGACGAGCGGACCGGCGAGCGGCGGCACGACCAGCCGGAGCTCGAGTTGCGCGCGCAGCGGCAGCAGGTCGACCGCGGCACCGGCGATGACGCCGTACGTGGGCCGCACGGACAACGGGATCGGCGGGTACATCAGGAAGCGGACCGCGTCGCGTGCCTCGCTCGTCGCCCGCATCTCGGATGCCGCGAGCAGCTCGCGCAGGCCCGCGACATCGGTGGGGACCGGATCGGCGCCGAGCGCGAGGGCGACGACCGACATCTCCTCGACGTACGCGTCGGCATCCTCGGCGGAGAGACCGGCGCCGAAGCGCTGGTACGCGGCGAGGAAGCTGTCGACCTCGGTCGCGTGCACGAACGCGAGCAGGTCGGGGTCGCCGGCGGAGTACGGACGGCCGTCGCTCGCGGTCCCGCGGACGTGCTCGTGGACGCGCCGGACCCGTTCGACCGCGCGCATCGCGTCACCGCTCGTGCCGTACGTCGTCGCCGCGACGAACTCGGCGGTGCGGTGCAGCCGACCCCAGGGGTCGTTGCGGTAGTCGGAGTGCTGCGCGACTCCCGCCATCGCGAGGGGGTGCAGCGTCTGGTAGAGGAGCGCTCGCAGCCCACCGACGATGGTGGCGAGATCGGCGTGCACCCTCCACGCCACGGACTCGGGGCCGAACCAACCGGGATCACCCGACGTCGCGACGCCAGGGCCTCGAGGTGTGCCCGTGACGCGCATCCGCAGCGCGCGCGCAACGCCGCCGCGTACCACGTCGGACGCCGCACCGACGACACCGAACGGATCAGGGACCGTGACCACTCGTCCCATCATTGCCGTTCGCGGTGATCCACCCGCGACGCGGTCGGTAGCCTCGTCTCCCTTGCTCGGCTCCCTGCGCCGCGGGATACCGCGACGCGGTCGGTAGCCTCGTGCCGTGCCGGGGTGGAGCTTCGCTGCCGTGTGGTCGTCGGTCGCCGCAGAGGTGCCCGACCGCCCCGCGCTCATCTGCGGCGCGCGGACCGTCAGCTGGGCCGCGTTCGACGACCGCGCTCGCCGGCTCGCGTCGCACCTCGCCGCCGCCGGCGTCGGTCCGGGCGACAAGGTCGCCCTCGACATGACGAACCGGCCCGAGTACCTCGAGACCTTCTTCGCGGCCCTCCTCCTCGGCGCGGTGCCGGTGAACGTGAACTACCGGTACGTCGCCGACGAGGTCCGCTACGTGCTCGACAACAGCGACGCTCGTGCCGTCGTCCACGACCCGGCCTTCGGTGAGGCCGTGCGCACTGCGGTCACCGACCTCGAGACCCCGCCCGTCTGCGTGCTCGAGACGGGCGCCGGCTACGAGCAGGCGCTCGCGGCGGCGACACCGGACGGCCCCTGGTCGGCGCGGCCTCCCGACGGCGACGACCTGATCTTCCTCTACACCGGCGGCACCACCGGCATGCCGAAGGGCGTGATGTGGCGCAACGACGACCTGTACCGCGCGCTGTGGCAGATGGCGCGCCCGGGGAGCGAGCCGCCCGACCCGGCCGAGGCCGCGCGCGCGGGCAAGCGGGCCGGCACGTGCCTGCCTGCCTGCCCGCTGATGCACGGCACCGGCCTGTTCATCGCGCTGTCGACGCTCGCGGGCGCGGGCTCGGTCGTGCTCGTGGACGCGATCGGCCTCGACCCCGCCCTGTTGTGGAGCGAGATCGAGCGCACCGGCGTCGAGGTGCTCACGATCGTCGGTGACGTGTTCGCCCACCCGCTCCTCCACGCCCTCGACGCCGAGCCCGACCGATGGGACCTCGGCGGGTTGCGCGCGATCACCTCGTCCGGCGTCACGTGGAGCCCCGAGGTGAAGGCCGGGCTGCTTCGCCACCTGCCGCGGCTCACGCTCATCGACTCGCTCGGCGCGTCGGAGGGCCTGATGTCCCGGACCGCGTCGAAGGCCGGTGGCGACATCAAGCCGGCGCGGTTCGCCGTCAACGAACGCGTCGCGGTGCTCGACGAGGAGACCGGCCGCGCGTTGACCCCCGGAACCGACGAGATCGGGCTGGTCGGCGTCACCGGGCCGATCCCGGTCGGGTACTACAAGGACGACGCCAAGACCGCGGCGACGTTTCGCACCGTCGACGGCGTCCGGTACTCGATCCCGGGCGACTACGCGACGGTCGATGCCGATGGGACGATCCTGCTGCTCGGGCGGGGATCGGCGTGCATCAACACCGGCGGCGAGAAGGTGTATCCCGAGGAGGTCGAGGGCCTGCTGCGGGAGCACCCCGCGCTCGCCGACTGCCTCGTGGTCGGCGTCCCGGACGAGCGCTTCGGCGAGATGGTCGTGGCCCTCGCGGTCCCGACCGCCGGTGCCGAGCTCGACGAGCCGACGCTCGACGCGTGGTGCCGCGGGCGTCTCTCCGGCTACAAGCGACCCAAGCGGTTCTTCGTCGTGGACACGCTCGAGCGCTCGGCGGCCGGCAAGGCCGACCACCGGAGGATGCGTACGCTCGCCGCGGAGCTCGCGGACGGAGCCGACAGATGAACCACGAACGACGGCTCGAGCTCCACGATCTCCTGAGCACGATCGCGCGGTCACTCGCCACTGCTCCCGGCGTGGACAGCGTTGCAGGGTGCCGCGTGGGGCGACAACGAATAGGCGCGGTTCGATGATCTTCGAGCAGTACCGCCCGGGCCGGACGCCACCGTCGGAGAGGACGCGCGGATGAGCGAACCACAGATCCCCGAGATCGACATCGACGAAGCCCGCGCGCGCGTGGAAGCCGGCGCCGCGCTGCTCGACGTGCGCGAGGCCGACGAGTGGCAGGCGGGACGCGCCGAGCAGGCGCGGTGGATCCCGATGGGGGAGGTCGGGGCACGCCACGACGAGCTCCCGGATGATCGGCAGCTCGTCGTGATCTGTCGTTCGGGCGGTCGCTCGGGGAAGGTCGTGGCCGCGCTCGCCCAGGCGGGCTACGACGCGGTGAACGTCGCCGGCGGGATGAAGGCGTGGGAGGCGAGCGGCTTCACGGTCGTCGCCGACGACGGCACGCCCG
>JBBDWT010000221.1:4932-11201 GCA_040902705.1 Acidimicrobiia bacterium
CTCCGTCGCGCGGACTCGCGCGACGGAGGTGGACCGTCGCAGCCTCTGCCTGCCGAAGTGCAGGCGGCGTGCGGCGCGGTCGCTCTGCCTACTGGTTCGCAGGTACCTACCCCTCGGTAACCTTGCGGTGTGGCCCTCGCCCCCCTCCCGGCGTTCGACCGTGCCACCGCGCTGGAGCGACTCGCCGACGAGGAGTTCGACGTCCTCGTCGTCGGCGGCGGCATCACCGGTGCGGGGTGCGCGCTCGACGCGGCCACGCGTGGGTTGCGCACCGCGCTCGTCGAGCGCGACGACTTCGCGTCGGGGACGTCGTCGAAGAGCTCGAAGCTCGTGCATGGCGGCATCCGCTACCTCCAGCAGCGCGAGTTCGGGCTCGTCTACGAGAACCTCAAGGAGCGGCACCTCGCCCTCGAGAACGCGCCGCACCTCGTGCGGGTGCTGCCGTTCCTCATCCCCGTGCTCACCCGCGACGGTCTCATCAACCGGCGCGTCGCGAGGGCGCTGGGCGGGGCGATGTGGATGTACGACATCGTCGGCGGCGTCCGGATCCGGAAGCGCCACGAGCGGATCTCGGCCGACGAGGCCGTCCGGCACCTGCCCACGTTGCGTCGGCCGAACGTCGCCAGCGCGTACATCTACTACGACTGCCGGGCCGACGACGCCCGGCTGACGCTCGCCATCGCGCGGACCGCGGCGGCGCACGGCGCGACGATCGCCAACTACACGAAGGTCACAAGCCTGCTCAAGCACGACGACGGCTCGCTGCGCGGCGCGCGTGTCGAGGCCGACGGGGTGGAGCTCGAGGTCCGCGCCCCCGTCGTCGTGAACGCCACGGGCGTGTGGTCGGACGACCTGCGCACGATGGACGAAGGCGCGCATCCGCAGTCGATCCGACCGGCCAAGGGCATCCACATCAGCATCCCCTGGTCGAAGGTGCGCAACGACATCGCCGCGATCGTGCCGGTTCCCAAGGACAAGCGTTCGGTCTTCGTCGTGCCGTGGGGTGACGTGACCTACATCGGCACCACGGACACGGACTACGACGGCCCGCTCGACGATCCGCAGTGCACACCCGACGACGTCGAGTACCTCCTCGGCGCGATCAACGGGGTGAGCACCGAGACGGTCACGGCGCAGGACGTCGTCGCGACGTGGGCGGGCCTCCGCCCGCTGCTGCAGTCGGCGTCGAGCGAGCGGACCGCGGACCTCTCACGGCGCCACGGCGTCCGAGCATCGAAGACGGGGCTCGTCACCATCAACGGCGGCAAGCTCACGACCTATCGGCGCATGGCCGCCGACACCATCGATGCGGCGTCGAAGCTGCTGAAGCGCCGCACTCGCAGCAAGACCAAGCACATGGCGATCGTCGGTGGCGAGCACTTCGAGCCCCCGGTCGAGACCGCGGAGCCCAGCATCCACGAGCACCTCGCCGGTCGGTTCGGGTCGGAGGCCGCCGCGGTCCTCGACCTCGTCGAGCGCGACGCCGACCTCGGCCACGCCCTCGTCCCCGGGCTTCCCTACCTGCGCGCCGAAGCGATCCACGCCGTGCGCCACGAGATGGCCCGAACCATCGACGACGTGCTGGCGCGACGCACCCGCGCGCGGATCCTCGCCCGCGACGCGAGCGCGGCCGCGGCGGAGTCGGTCGCCGCCCTGCTCGCACCCGAGCTCGGGTGGGACGCGGCCGAGGTCGCACGCCAGGTGCAGAGCTACCGGGCCGCGGTCGAGCACGAGCGGAGGGCCGCCGAGCTCCCCGAGACCGCGCTCGACGCGTCACTCGGCGCCTGAGCGATGGCGAACCGGGGGGAGCCGACACCACCGATCGCCTTCGGTGGTGACGCGGCCACGGTGACGCCGCATCTCCAGGCCGCTCAGGTCGAGGTCGACGACGCGCTGCTGGCGCGGCTCCGGGGCGTGTGTGCAGTGGTGACCGACGACGCGCCCGCGATCAGCGAGGCGAGTCGCGACTGGTGGCCGCTCGCGATGATCTGGGCCCTCGACAACGAGGTTCCGGCGCGAGCCGCCGCCGTGGCGAGACCGTCGACCCGGGACGAGGTCGTCGCGGTGCTGCGCGTCTGCAACGAGGCGCGCGTGCCCGTCACGCCCGCCGCGGGCCGCAGCGGCGTGTGCGGTGCGAGCGTGCCGGTGCACGGTGGCGTCGTCCTCGACTGCTGCGGCCTCGATGGGATCGTCGATGTCGACACCGACTCGATGCTGCTCGACGTGCGCGCCGGCATGTTCGGCGACGTGCTCGAGGACGAGCTGCGGTCGATGCACGGCGTGACGGTCGGGCACTGGCCGCAGTCCGTCGAGCTCTCGACCGTCGGAGGCTGGCTCGCCTGTCGCGGCGCGGGGCAGTACTCGACCCGCTACGGGAAGATCGAGGACTTGGTCGTCGGGCTCGACGTCGTGCTCGCCGACGGCAGCGTCGTCACGACGGGCGGCGCGCCCCGCAGCGCGGTCGGGCCCGACCTCACCCAGCTCTTCGTCGGGAGTGAAGGGACGTTGGGCGTGATCACGGGTGCACGCCTGCGACTGCACCCCGCCCCCCCGGCGGAGCGTCGCGCCGCCTACGCGTTCGACTCCTTCGACTCCGGGCTCGACGCGTGCCGCCGCATCCTGCACCGGGGCGCGACTCCGGCCGTCCTCCGCCTGTACGACGACATCGAGGGCCAGCGGAACTTCGAGACGGGGACCGGCGTGCATCCCCTCCTCGTGCTCGACGAGGGCGACCCGACCATCATCGACGCCGGCATGGCGGTCGTCGCCGAGGTGTGCTCGAGCGCGCCGGTGCTGGACGGCGACGCCCTGCTCGAGCGATGGCTCGAGCATCGCAACGACGTGAGCGCACTCGAGGCGCTGATCACACGCGGGTACGTGGTCGACACGATGGAGATCGCGGCACCGTGGCGTGCGCTCCCTGGCATCTACGACGCCGCGAGCGCCGCGATCCGCGCGACGGAGCACACCCTCGTCGCGTCGGCACACCAATCGCACTCCTACCCCGACGGCGCGTGCCTGTACTTCACATTCGCGGGGCAACCCCCGGCCGACGAGCGCGAGGCCTACTACCGCGCGGCGTGGGACGCGGGCACGCGCGCTGTCCTCGACCACGGCGGCGCGCTGAGCCACCACCACGGTGTCGGGCTCAACCGGGCTCGCTTCGTGCGCGAGGCGCTCGACGGCGGGTTCGACGTGCTCGTCGCGCTCAAGGCCGCGCTCGACCCCAACGGCATCCTCAACCCGGGCAAGCTCGGCCTCCCCAGTCCTTTCGGCCCGAGCCCCGCCTGGCCGTGACAAGGTTGCGTCTCTCACCGTCGTCAGGCGGGTCGAGAGACGCAGGTGGGAGCGTGACATGAACGGGCGGGTGCTCGTCGTCGACGTCGGGACGTCGTCGGTGCGGGCGGCAGTGATCGACTCCGAGGCGCGTGTCGTCGTCGAGCACCACGTGCGGCTCCTCCCCGACTCGCCGGTGCCGGGGCTCGTCGAGTTCGACGCCGCCGCGATGGCATCGGTGGCGCTCGAGCTCGCGCAGCGCGCGCTCGCCGACGGCGGACCCGTCGACAGCGTCGGCATCGCCGACCAGCGGGCATCGACGATCGTGTGGGATCGCACGACGGGTGCACCGGTCGCGCCGGGCATCGGGTGGCAAGACCTCCGTACGGTCGGTCGGTGCCTCGAGCTGCGCGCGAAGGGCCTCACGTTCGCACCGAACTTCAGCGCGCTCAAGCTCGAGGCGATCCTCGACGCGGTGGACCCCGATCGCGCGCGCGACGACCTCGCGTTCGGCACGGTCGACACCTGGATCGCGTGGACGCTGTCGGAGGGCGCGCTGCACGTCACCGACGGCACGAACGCACAGGTGACCGCGCTCCGCACCACCGCGAACGACGCATGGGACCCGGTCCGGCTGGGCACGTTGCGGATCCCCGAGCACTGTCTCCCCGCGGTCGTCGACTCGTCGGGGGTGGTGGGCGCCGCCACCGCGCTGGTGGGCTCGCCCCCGATCGCCGGCATCCTCGGCGATCAGCAGGCATCGCTCCTCGGCCAGGGGTGTGTGGCCGCCGGCGACACGAAGATCACGTTCGGCACCGGCGGCATGCTCGACATGGTGCTCGGTCCCGAACGGCCGTCGTTCGCCGACCGGTCGAGCTCAGGGTGCTTCCCGATCGCCACCCGCCGCGCCGGCGGCACCGACACGTGGGGCATCGAGGCTGCGATGCTCGCCGCCGGCACGAACATCGAGTGGCTGCGCGACGACCTCGGCCTCATCGGCACCGCGGAAGAGTCGGACGCGCTCGCCGCGTCGTGCGCGGACACCGGTGACGTCTGGTACGTCCCGGCGCTCCTCGGTCTCGGCACGCCCCACTTCGACTACGGCGCGCGCGGCACGCTCGTCGGGCTCACGCGGGGCAGTGGACGCGCCGAGGTCGTGCGCGCCGTGCTCGAAGGCATCGCCCACCGCGGCGCAGACCTCGTCGACGCCGCCGAGGCCGACGCGGGTGCGCGGATCGCCGTGCTGCACGTCGACGGCGGCATGGCCGCGAACGCAACGTTCGTGCAGGCGCTCGCCGACGCGAGTCAGCACGTCGTCGAGGTCGCGCCGGTGCGCGAGGCCACGATGCTCGGGGCCGCGTTCTCCGCGGGGCTCGCGTTCGATCTGTGGTCGGGGGACGACGACATCGCAGCGACGTGGCACCTGGCACGTCGGGTCGAGCCCGGCGCCCCCCTCGACCGAGACCGCTGGCGAGCCGTCGTCGCGCGTGCGGAAGGCTGGATCCCGGAGCTGTCGATGATCGACCTCTGAGCTGCCGTCACCGCGCGACGCGGCTCGTGTCCAACGGTCGTGCCCGGGACGCCGGCGCGGCGGTGACTCCCGATCCCCCTCGCGCTCCGCCGTTCGCGTCGGCCCCGGGCACTCCGGGCACTGGACGCCGGCGCGCCGCGGCTGCGACGCTCCCGTGCCATGGCCGACCGCCCCGCATCCGTCCACATCGACGACCTCGCGGCCCCCACGTTCCCGCCCGAGATCGACGAGATCATGCAGGCCGTCGAGCCGCTCGCGGCCGAGCTGTCCTTCGCGTCGGACGACGTGCTCGCCGCGGCCAGGGCCGAGACGGGACTCGACGACTTCGGCGCCGACTGGTTCCGAGAGCCGATCGGCGTCGTCCTCCGTGCGCTCGACGCCGAAGCGGGGCTCTCTGCGTTCGGGCGCATGAGCGCGCACACGCAGATGGTCGGGCACATGCGGAACCGCCTGCGAGTCGAGCACCTCGTCGGTGCACATCCCGAGGTTCTCGGCGTCGCGATCGACCGCCCGATCTTCATCGTCGGCCAACCAAGGACGGGCACGACGCACCTCCACAACCTCATGGCCGAGGACCCGGCGCTGCGCTCGCTGCCCTACTGGGAGAGCCTCGAGCCGGTCCTCTCCGACGAGGAGCAGGCGGCGGTCGCCGGCGGCGAGCCCGATCCCCGTCGTGAGCGCTGCGCAGCGGGGCTCGAGATGCTCAACACCGCGCTCCCGTACTTCAAGCGCATGCACGACATGACCGTCGACCACGTGCACGAGGAGATCCAGCTCCTGTCGATCGCCGGCTCGACCATGCTGTTCGAGACGATGGCTGTGATGCCGACGTGGCGCGACTGGTACTGCGCGCACGACCAGACGCCCGCGTACGCGTACCTGAGGAAGGTGCTGCAGTGCTGCCAGTGGCTGCGCGGCGGTGAGCGCTGGGTGTTGAAGTCGCCGCAGCACGTCGAGCAGATCCCGGCGTTGCTCGAGGTGTTCCCCGACGCGACGTTCGTGTTCACCCATCGCGACCCGGTGTCGGTCATCGCGTCGACCGCGACGATGATCAGCTACTCCGGGCGGTTCAGCCAGGAGAAGGTCGACCCCCCGAAGATCGGGCACTACTGGGCGGAGCGCATCGAGTCGATGCTGCGCGCGGGGATGCGCGACCACCACCTGCTGCCGGTCGACCGGAGCATCGACGTCGCGTTCGACGAGTTCATGGCCGACGACCTCGCGATGGTCGAGCGCATCTACGCCGTCGCCGACCAACCCCTGACCGCCGACGCGCGCGCTGCGATGGAGGCGTTCATGGTGGAGCACCCTCGCGGCGTGCACGGCGGCGTGACCTACGACCTCGAGGGCGACTTCGACCTCGACCCGGCACGGCTCCGGTCCCGCCTGCGCGACTACACCGACCGTTTCGACGTCACCCTGGAGCCCTGACCACCGGGTGTTTTGGCGTCGAAAACATGCG
>JBBDWT010000222.1:0-649 GCA_040902705.1 Acidimicrobiia bacterium
AGCCGTGGTAGGCGGCGCTCGAGGCCTGCACCGTCTTCTGCTTCACGGGCGGGGTCACCCAGATCGCGGTGAAGCCGAGCGCCTTGATCCGGGCGAGCCCACGGGTCGGGGTCGTGCAGTCGTCGGTCAGGCCGCGGTAGTCGCCTCCGTGGAACCAGCCGGGGTCGGTGGGATCGAAGCCGGTGACGCCGCGAATCCCCGTCCGCCCGCCGCGGTCGTTGGCCGGGTCCCCATTCGCGTAGCGGTCGGGGAGCACGAAGTAGATCCGCTCGGACGCGATTGAGGCGTAGACGGCCGGCCGGCCGAGAGCTGCCAGCGTTGCGCCCGCGGGACCCGGCGGCGGCGAAGCTCCCGGCGCCGCGGCCGGGAGCATGCCGAGGAGCGCAGCGGCGAGCGCTGCGCTAGCGCAGCGGCGCACCCGTCTCCCGGTCGAAGGCGTGCAGCTTCGCCGTCTCGACTGCGAGCGCGATCTCCTCGCCCGGCCGGAGCTCGAAGCCGATCTCCGCGGGGATCGTCGCGACGAGGTTGGGCCGCTGCGCGGTGACGCCCTCGCCGGCGCCTGCGTCCTCCTCCTCCTCGGCGTGCGCTCCCCCGGTACGCACGACCGGCGCGTCGATCCGGAAGTACGCGACCGACTCGGAGCCGAGCG
>JBBDWT010000222.1:659-6023 GCA_040902705.1 Acidimicrobiia bacterium
GATACGCGCTGTCAGCGACGGCAGGTCCGGTCGCGCCGAGGCGAGCTCGAGGTCGCCGGCGCGGATCCCGACGACGACGATGCGTCCAGAGGATCCGCGGAGCCCGGGATAGCGCCGCAGAGCCGCCTTGTCAACACGCAGCCGCTGGCCGCCGAGCGAGAGCGTCACGTCGTCGCCGTCGACAGTCACCCCGGTTTCGAGCAGGTTCATCGGCGGCGTGCCGATGAAGCCGGCGACGAAGAGGTTGGCGGGCTCGTCGAAGAGCCGCTGCGGCTTGTCGACCTGCTGGAGCACGCCGGCTGTCATCACGGCCACCCGGTCGCCCATGGTCATCGCCTCGACCTGGTCGTGCGTGACGTAGATCGTCGTCGTCCCAATGTCGCGCTGCAGCTTCGCGACGTCCGCGCGCATCTGCACACGCAGCTTCGCATCGAGGTTCGACAGCGGCTCGTCCATCAGGAACACTTGCGGGTGGCGGACGATCGCCCTGCCCATAGCCACGCGCTGCCGCTGGCCGCCCGACAGCTGCTTCGGGCGCCGGTCGAGGTACGGCGTCAGGTCGAGCATCTTCGCCGCCCAGTCGACCCGCTCCTCGATCGTCCGCTTCGGCGTCTTGCGCAGCCGCAGCCCGAAGGCGATGTTCTCGGCAACGGAGAGGTGCGGGTAGAGCGCGTAGTTCTGGAAGACCATCGCGATGTCCCGCTCCTTCGGCGAGATCTTGTTCACGACCTTGCCGCCGATCGAGATGGTTCCGTTCGTGATCTCCTCCAGCCCGGCCACCATCCGGAGTGCGGTCGTCTTCCCGCAGCCGGACGGCCCGACGAGGACGAGGAACTCCCCATCGGCAATCGCAAGCGTGAGGTTCTGCACGGCGTGGAAGCCGTTGTCGAAGATCTTCTCCACCTCGTCGAACGCGACGTCAGCCATCGGTCACACCATCCTCCAGACGTGGAATGAGGGGCCGTCGGCGGGTAGGAGGGCGTCGCCGCCCTCGAGCTTCGCGTCGGAGCCGTAGAGGGTCTCCAGGCCGCGCGCGCCGAGCTGCGCGAGCGAGAGGCGGACCGGCGCGTGCGCATCGCGGCCGGCGAGGCAGAGCAGGCGCTCGGAGCCGGTCTCGCGCAGGTACGCAAGGCAGTCGGCTTCGACGTGCGCCCACCGGCAGCCACCGTGCTTGAGCGCGTCCGACGAGTGGCGCAGGGCGATCAGGCGGCGGTACTCCCCGAGGAGGGCCGTGTCCCAGGACTCGGGCCGGTCCCACGGCATCGACCGCCGCGCGTCCTCGCCCCACTCGCCCTCGAGGCCGAGCTCGTCGCCGGCGAACACCATCGGGACCCCCGGCATCGTCATCTGCAAGCCGATGCCGACGAGCTGGCGCTCGCGCCCGGCGACGGTGCGGAAGCGGGCCGTGTCGTGGCTGTCGAGGAGCGACCAGGAATGCGCGACGGCGGTCCACGGCAACCCGGTGCGGAACGTGGTCATAGCCGTCGCCGCCGCCGTCCCGTCGAGCCTCGGCAGCCCCACCGGCAGCCCCCAGAACATCCGCTGCAGCTCCTCGGGGAGGTTGTCGCGGCGCAGCCAGGTCCAGGCCGGGCGCAGGAAGCCCGCGTAGTTCATCACTCCCTGCCAGCCGCCGCCCGGGACGTCGGCGCGGAAGTCGTGCCCGTGCTCGGCGACGAGCACAGCGTCGCCGGCGGCCGCGCGCAGCAGCCGGGCGACCTCGAGGTGCAGGTCGATCTCGTGGTGGCGGCCGGTCATGTTGGCGACGTCGATCCGCCAGCCGTCGAGCCCGCGCTCGAGCCAGCGGCGCGCGACGGCCTCGAAGCGTGCCCGCAGCTCCGGCGAGCGCCAGTCGAGCTTCGGCAGCGACGCATGGCCGAGCCACGAGTGGTAGCCGGCGTCCTGATCGTCGTCCCAGAGGTAGAACGCGCGCTCGGGCGCGGCGGGATCCGCCTGGGCGGCGAGGAACCACTCGTGGCCGGCCCCCGTGTGGTTCGCGGTCAGATCGCCGATCACGCGCAGTCCGCGGCCGTGCGCCACGCGCAGGAGCGAGTCGAGCGCTTCCTCGCCGCCGAGCAGCGGGTCGACGCGGTCGAAGCTGGTCGCGTCGTAGCGGTGGCTGCTCCGCGCTGGGAAGATCGGCGTCAGGTAGAGCGCGGTCGCGCCGAGGCGCTCGATGTGGTCGAGCCGCTGCTCGATCCCGCGCAGGTCGCCGCCGTAGAGCTGCCGCGCCGTCTCCGGGCCGCGGCCCGTCGGCGGCAGGTCCCAGTCCCGCGGCATCGCCCAGTCCGGGATGTCGACGGCGAGCCCGGACGAGGCGAACCGGTCGGGAAAGATCTCGTAGACGACGCCGTCCCGGTGCCAATCCGGCCCGCCGGGGTCGTGGGCGACGACGAAGTCGTCGGCGTCGGGGACGTCGTGCGCGCTGGCGCCGGCGCCGTTGACCCACGTCCAGCCGGCGTCGCCGCCACTCAGGAGCCAGCGGTAGCGCGTGCTGGGGTTCCAGGCGGGAAACCGCGCCCGCCACCAGGTCTCCCACTCGTTCTCCTCGTCGATTTCGGCCCGGGCCGCGCGCGGCTCCCCGTCGTGGAGGTAGCGCACGAGCACCGTCTCCGGCTCGACGGTGCGCGGCACGCGCAGGCGCACGACCGCCTCGTCCCCCGGCTCCTGCGGCCGCTCGAGGAGGTAAAGCTCCGAGCCGTCGTGGTGCGGCGCGGCGAGCGCGGTCCCGACGAGCGGCAGCGACTCCGCGAGGCTCATCCCTTCACGGAGCCCTGGGTGAGCCCTGAGACGATGAACCGCTGCAGGAACTGGAAGATGACGACCGCGGGGATCGCGGCGAGCAGCACGCCGGCGGCGAAGATCCCCCATTGCTCCGCGTACTGACGGTCGATGAACGCGCGCATGCCGACGGGGAGCGTGAAGAGCTCGCGCTCCTGAAGCAGGACGCTCGCGATCACGTACTCGTTGATCGTGCCCACGAAGGAAAACAGCCCGACCACCGCGAGCACGGGCGCAGCGAGCGGCAGCACCACGCCCCAGAAGACCTGGGCGGGGGTGGCGCCGTCGACGCGAGCCGACTCGTCGAGCTCGGCCGGGATCGTGTCGAAGAAGCCCTTCATCAGCCAGGCGTTCACCCCCATCGCGCCGCCGAGGTAGACCACCGTCAGCGCGGTCAGGCTGTTCAGCCCCAGCACCGGGAAGATGTCGCCCGTGTTGAGGATGATCAGGTAGATCGCGACGACCGCGAGGAGCTGCGGAAACATCTGGATCAGCAGCAGCGTCAGCATCCCGATCCGGCGGCCCTTGAAGCGGAAGCGGCTGAACGCGTAGGCGGCGAGCGCGCCGAGCATCACGGTGAGCACCGCAGTCGCCAACGCGACCAGCAGCGTGTTCATGTACCAGCTCGTGTAGGGCTGCTCGCTGACGTCACCCGCGATCGTGACGGTGCCGGAGAGGATGTCGCGGAAGTTGTCGAGCGTCACCTCCCGGGGTATCAGCGAGGCTCCGGTGAGCGTCGGGTCCGCGTTGAACGCGGCCGACGCGATGTAGGCGGCCGGGAAGAGCGCGAACAGGAGCGCCACGAGGGCCACGAGGTGCCGCCACCACGTGTCGCCGAGCTCGAGCCGCTTGCGGGGGCGTTTCGCGATCGCGGCCGGCTCGGCGGCGGCCCGTGCGTCTGCGAGCTGGTCGACGGTCGTCATGCGAGGTTCTCCAATGATTTCGAACGCCAGAACGCGACCGCGGAGATCCCGGCCACGATCAGGAAGATGAAGATCGAGACCGCGCTCGCGAGGCCGTAGTCCTGGCCCTTCCCGGACTCGAAAGCGATCTTGTACGTGTAGGTGATCAGGATGTCCGTCTCACCGGCGACCGACTGGTCGTTCGAGGGCGGGCCGCCGCCGGTGAGGAAGTAGATGTTCCCGAAGTTGTTGAAGTTGAAGGCGAAGGACGCGATCAGGAGCGGCGCCACCGCCACGAGGAGCAGCGGCAGCGTCACCCGCCGGAAGATCTGCATCCGGCCGCCGCCGTCGACCTTCGCGGCCTCGATCAGCTCGCCGGGGATCGACTGGAGCGCGCCCATCGAGACGAGGAAGAAGTACGGGAACGTGAGCCACGTGCTGACGATGATGATCGAGACCTTCGCCCAGTTCGCGTCGAAGAGCCACGGCACGCTGAGGCCGAAGAGGTTGTTGACGATGCCGAAGTCGTCGTTGAGGAGACCTGCCCAGACGAGCACGGAGAGGAATCCCGGGATCGCATAGGGGATCACGAGCAGCGACCGGTAGAGCCGCTGGAAGCGCATGCCCGGCTTGTCGAGCACGATCGCGAGGAAGAGGCCGAGCGCGAACGAGAGAAACACCGTCAGCACTGCGAAAGAGACCGTCCAGATGAAGACGCGGATGAACGGGTCGCGTACGAGCGGGTCGTTCAGCACCGACGAGAAGTTCCGGAGCCCGATCACCGTCTTCCAGCCGGGCTCGAGCTCCTCGCCCCGAGCCGCCACGTACGAGCCGCGGTCGTTGTCGCGGAACACCGTGCCGTCGGCGATCCGCGTGAACGTGTCTGCAGCCGGGTCGTAGCGGACCGTCGGCTGCAGCTCGAGCGCGGTGTCGAGGCCCTCGGCGCGGATCGCGCGAGTGCCGCCGACGGGGATCGTGTAGCCCGCGAGCTCACGGTCGAGCGCGAGCAGCTCGTCGGGCGGCACGAGCGTGTAGCCCGCGGGCGCGGAGACGATCTCGAGGCTCTCGTCCAAACGCACGGCCCCCGCGGGAGCCTCCTCGAGCCCATCCCGCGAGCCGACGAACCCCTGCTCCGCCTCCTCGTCGAAGAGGATCAGGACGAGGGCGCCGTCCGCCGCCCTCGCCGGCCTCATCACGTACTGGCCGCCGTCCGGCGACTCCTCCAGCGAGTTGCGCTGGATCGCGCTGATTGCCTCGCTCTTCGTCCCGATGTGCGCGGTCGACCAGTTGGTGAACGCGATGTTGACGTTGTAGACGATCGGGGCGATCTGGAACGCGAGGAGGAAGACCGTTGCGGGGATGAGGAACTTGAGCGGGAAGAGGCGCCGGGGCGTCAGGTAGATCGCGTCGATCGCGGCCGTGGCGAGGGTGAGAACCGCGAGCGGGAGCCACATCTCCTCGCGCATCAGCTCGACCGCGCCCCAGATGGCGATCGCGTTCACGAGCGAGAGGAAGGCGATCTTGATCGCGAGGCCCACCGTGCCGGAGGCGACGGCGACCGCCCGTGCGGGAAGTTCCGACGCCTGGACCCGGCGGCGCTGCGGCGGTTGTTCGGGGGCTGTCGTCATGCTCACGGGGCGAAGGGTGTTGCGGCGGGGGGGGGGGGGGGGGGGGGGGGGGGGCG
>JBBDWT010000222.1:6033-11065 GCA_040902705.1 Acidimicrobiia bacterium
CCCCCCGCCCCCTACTGCACGGAGCTAGCCGATCTTGTTCGCGATGTTGCGCGCGGCGGTCGAGAACGCCACCCGCGCCTTGACCGCGCCGGAGCCGCGTGTCGACTTCACCCACGCGGCGCCGAGATCCGACCAGACGCTTCCCATCTGCGGAATGTTCGGCATCGGGACGCCGCCCGTGCCGGCGGCGCCGAACTGCTTCAGCACCGTGCTCTTGACCTGCTTCGCCGCGTCGATATTCGCGGGGAAGCGGCCGTTCGCCTGCGACAGGGCGAGCTGCGAGTCCGCCCCCATCATGTAGTCGCCGACGAGGTCCTTCGCCGCCGACTCGACGCCGTGCGTCTGAGCGAACTTCGTCACCATGAAGCCCTGCGAGCCGAGGAAGGGCACCGACTTGCACTTGTTCGCCGGCACCTGCACGACCTTGAAGGCGATCTTCGCCTTCGTGATCCGGTCGGAGTTCCACGGGCCAGTGAGCCAGAACGCGGCCTTGCCCTGCAGGAACGCGTTCGAGGCAGCGCCGTCGTCGACCTTTGCGTTGATCAGCCCGAGCTTGTTCCACTGGTCGATCATCACCGTGTTCCGGAGGAACGTCGCGTTCCGGAGGCCGATGTCGGACGGGTCGAGGTTCCCGGCCTTGTTCTTCCCGAAGACGTAGCCACACAAGCCGGAGAAGAACGGGTACATGTGGTACGCGTCGCCGTTCGCGCCCTGCTGAACCGCGATCGCGAGGTTGCCGGCCTTCTTCTTCTTGAAGGCGAGTGCCTGCTGTTGCAGGTTCGCGAAGCTCGTCGGCACCTTGGCGAGCTTCGTGTTGACGACGAGGCCGATGTTCTCGATCACGACCGGCGCGCCGTAGAGCTTCTTGACGGCCGTGCCGTACGAGAACGCGTCGAGCGTGTACTGCGGGAACTTGTCCCTGACGGCCTTGCGCGGGTTGAGCGGCAGCACGAGGCCGCTCGCCGCGAGGTCGCCGGTCCAGTCATGGGCGCCGACGATCACGTCGGGAGCCGTCTCGGGCTGAACCGTCTTCAGGTCGTCGCGGATGCGGCCGAAGTCCTTCTGGACGACGGTGACGGTGACGCCGCGCGCGTTACCCCACGCGGACGCGATCTTGTCGACGGCAGGCTTGCGGTCGGCGTCGGTCCAGATCGTGACGGTCGTCGCGGCCGTCTCGCGCGCGGCGCCGCCGGGACCGGCGACGAGGAGGACTGCGAAAGCGGCGAGAAGCGCACCGGGTACGACGCGCCGTACGAATGTCTTCATGATCTTCCTTCCGTGAGAGGTTGAGCCAGTTCCGAGGCCGGTTCAGGCTTCGCAAAGACGCAGCCATAGTCCCCGCCGGGATGGCGACCGCCAACGGAGAATTCGCTGTATCTGAACCCGTAATAACTACTGACCAACGGGCATGAGCTGCGGGTTGTCCGCAGTCGTATGCGTGGCGGGCCCGATGCGAAAGCCGGCCCGACCAGGGCAGGGTCGTTCCATGGATGCCATGCCCTCGAGCAGCTGACCACGATGCTCGCCCTTGCCGCGACCTCGGTTCTCATGGTGCTCGGAGGCCTGGCCAAGAACCGGCTCGTCTGGCAGCGGCGGCCGCCCTTCTGGCGCAGGTGGCGGCGCTGAGCGCCGTCGCCAAGCCGCTCGCCTCCGAGCCCTTCCCGATCGGGCGGCCCGTTCACGCCGATGCATTCGGCGTGCGGAAGCACTAGGCACGGATTGCCGTGACGGGCTGACGGCGACCGAGGCCGCCGAGCGGCTCGGCGCAGTGGGGCCGAACGTCCTCGCTCGCGCCGAGCGACCACGATATTCGCGAATCGCCGCCCGGCAGCTCGCCGATCCCCTCGTCGCGCTGCTCTTGGTGGCCGCTGCCGTTTCGGCCGGCATCGGCGAGCGGCTCGAGGCCGGCGTCATCGGCGCGATCGTCCTGCTCAACGCATGCTTGGGTTTTGTTCAGGAGGCAGGCGCGGAGCGGGCGCTACTCGCGCTGAGTCGAACACGCGAGCTCTCGTCGACGGTCGTCCGCGATGGTCGCGAACGAACGGGATGTCCGACGCGCGAAAGCTCTTCGGCCGCCGGCCGCTGCTGGAGCTTCCGTTCGATCCAGAGCGGAAACGCCTGACGATCGTCTACGACGATCACGGCGCGCGGCGCGTTGCGGTCAAGGGAGCACTAGAGACGCTCCTCTGTCGTTCGTCGTTGGACGGGGCTGAAGCCGACCGCCTCCAGGCTGTGGCGGACGAATGGGCACGCCGCGGGCTGCGTGTCCTCGCCGTGGCGAGTCGGACGCTTCCACCCGGCGTCCCACTCGACGACAGCGTCGACTCGTCGCTCTCGTGCATCGGCATCGTCGCTCTTCAGGATCCACTGCGCCCTGCCGCGGCGCAGGCCGTGAAGGCGGCGCGCCGGGCCGGAATCACGGTGGCGATGCTAACCGGAGACCACCCCGTGACCGCGGCATCGATCGGACGTCAGGTGGGCCTCGGCGAGTCGGCGCCGACAACGGGCCCGCAACTCGCGGGAAGCGACGAGGCCGCACTCGAGCGCGCCGTCGCGTCCCATACCGTCTTCGCTCGCGTCACGCCGGCGGACAAGCTGCGGCTGGTCGAGGCATATCAGCGCCGGGGGGAGGTCGTCGCCGTGACCGGCGACGGCGTCAACGATACGCCGGCGCTGCGACGTGCGGATGTCGGCGTCGCAATGGGCTGCTCCGGCACGGAGGCGGCACGGGAGGCGGCAGAGATCGTGCTGACGGACGACGACTTCGCGACGATCGTGGCGGCGATCGAGGAGGGTCGCCGGATCGGCGACAACGTGCGTAAGTTCGTCGCCTTTCTCCTCTCGGCGAATCTCGGCGAGGTCGTTCTCTTCGCGATCGCCGTGCTGGCGGGAATCGGAGTGCCGATGAGCGTCGTCCAGGTGCTGACCGTCAACCTCGTCACGGACGGTCTCCCGGCGGTCGCGCTCGCACGCGATCCCGTCCTTCGCGATCGCCGTCGGTCTCTCCGGCTAGTCCCCGATCGCGCGTCGGTAGTCCCCCGCAGCCCGGTTCCGCGCACCTGCTGATGGCGAGTGCACCCGTCCGCGCGATCCTGCCAGCAAGGTAACGGCCGACGAAAGGAGGTGGTGATGAAGAAGTGGTTCGCACATGTTGTCCCGGCCGCGCGCGCCCGAAGTTCGGCACGGCGTCGGCCGCGATCTAGCACCACCCGCGGCTCTCAAGAGGCGACGGGCGGACCAGGTTGCCCGCCCGTCGTCGCCTTGCAGCCGCGTGGGCAAACCATCCATCCTGAACGCAGGAGGACCCCATGACACTGATCTGGTTCGTGATCTGGCTGATCGCCAACACCATCGGCGGCCCCGAGCCGCTGAGCATGGATCCGGTGAACGGGTGGGCCGGAACGCTGATTCTCGCGGTCGCGCTCGATCTCGGCAGGCAGCACGCGCCCGATTTCGGCAGCTCACGCCGGTAGCGCCGGCGCAGCTGTCGGACCGCGCGGCCCGAGGCGCGTAGTTCTCCGCAACTCGAATCCGGCGCGACGCCGATACGGGCGCATGTGGGCTGGGAGAAAGTCGAGACGCGGGCAGCCGCCCACGCGAGGCAACGAAAGGACACATGGTGAACAGATTCCTGATCGCAACGGATGGATCGTGCCGTTCGAGCTGAGGCTCATTGCCGGCTTCGACTTCGAGACGATCCTGGTCACCGCCGACGAGATCGACGCCGAGCTGATCGTGATCGGCTCGAACCGCCACGGCGCGCTCGGGACAACCTTCTTCGGCAGCGTCTCCAAGGAGTTGCTCAAGCGGGCCCGTCGCCCAGTTCTCGTCGTCCATCCGACCCCCGCGCCCGTCGCGGCAACCGTCTGAAGCCGGCCGAAAGGAGCACATCGAATGAAGGCCCTCGTTTACCACGGGCCGGGACAGCGAAGCTGGGAGGACGTTCCCGACCCCGTCATCATCGATCCCACGGACGCAGTCGTCCGGATCGACTCCTCCACGATCTGCGGGACCGACCTGCACATCCTCAAGGGCGACGTGCCCGAGGTGAAGCCGGGGACGATCCTGGGACACGAGGCGGTCGGCACCGTCGTCGCTGTCGGCGGCGCGGTCACGACGCTTGCCGAGGGCGACCGCGTCCTCGTCTCGTGCATCACCTCGTGCGGCCGTTGCCGCTTCTGCAAGGAGGCTCGCTACGGTCTCTGCACAGGGGGAGGCGGCTGGGTCTTCGGTCACCTGATCGACGGCCTGCAGGCCGAGCTCGCGCGCGTCCCGTTCGCGGACACGTCCGTGTACAAGGTGCCGGACGAGCTCTCCGACGAGCAGGTGCTGTTCCTGGCAGACATCCTGCCCACGGCGTACGAGGTCGGGGTTCTCAACGGCCGCGTCGAGCCCGGCGACACGGTGGCGATCGTCGGTGCGGGCCCGATCGGCCTGGCCGCGATCATGACGGCGAAGCTGTTCACGCCCGGCAAGATCGTGGCGATCGACCTCGCCGACGGACGCTTGGAGAAGGCGCTGGAGTTCGGCGCCGACGTCCTGATCAACAACGGCCGCGAGGACGCTCTTGCCCGCGTGCAGGAGCTCACGGACGGCCTCGGCGCCGATGTCGCGATCGAGGCGGTCGGGGTCCCGGAGACGTTCGAGCTCTGCGCCGAGCTGATCCGCCCCGGCGGCCGCCTCGCGAACGTCGGCGTGCACGGGTGCGCGGTGACGCTCCATCTGGAGCGCCTCTGGATCCGTGACGTGCTGATCACGACGGGTCTCGTCGACACCTTCACGACCCCCAAGCTGCTGAAGCTGATCGCCGAGGGCCGGCTCGACGCCACGCCGCTCGCGACTCACCGGTTCGGGCTGGCGGAGATGGAGCACGCCTACGACGTCTTCGCCGACGCGGCGCACTCCAACGCGCTCAAGGTCGTTCTCACCGCCGATCCACTTGGGCTCGAGCCCAAGCACGAGCAGGCGGCGCTCGCCGTCTGAGTTTCCTGCAGCGTCGGGCGCCCCACCTGCGCCCGGCGCAGCGGGACAA
>JBBDWT010000223.1:0-5386 GCA_040902705.1 Acidimicrobiia bacterium
GAACCCCGAGCGCAATCGCGAGCACCCAAACACGAATTCTTCAGCAGGCTCCTAGTCGGTGTCGTGAGATGTCCGCCGTGGAAGCCACTGTTCGCGTGCAGTGTCTCGCGGTCGCTGGATCCGTCCCAGATGCGGACGCGGAGCTCGCCCGGGAAGAACGTCTCGGGGTGCGGCTCCAGGCGGAGCCATGCGATCGGCGTGTCCGGTGTCGCGCCGCCGCCGGCATCCTCGATCGCCTTGCTGCACGCGGCGCGGTCGTTGTCGGTGAGGTACTGCCACATGACCGAGTGCATGACCACCATCGCGGTGCCGGGGGTGCGGTCGGCGAGCTGGCGGGGGAGCCAGGCGTCGCAGCCCTCTCTATCTATCGTCACCGGCATGCCGTTCGCCTGGGTGATGGCGGCGCGCGCGGTCGCGAAGCGGCTCGCCTGCTCGGGCCACACGTAGCAGAGGAGCGTCAGCGCGCCGTCGGGGTCGGTGGCGTCGATGGGGTCGCGGTCACAGCCGCGGCGGTCGGCGATGGTGAGGCCGGGGCCGAACGGCGGGAACCGGCCGTCCCACATGTCGACGAAGCGCACGTCGGAGTCGGGGTTGCCCCAGCCGACGCCGTCCTGCTCGTACCAGTAGGTGTCGAGCCGGAGGTTGAGACCGGCGCTCGAGCCGATCTCGCGCAGGGCGATCGGCAGCTGCAGCGTGTCGGCGATGACGGCCAGGCCCGTGGCTAGCGCGATCGACCGGCCCACCTCGTTGGTCTGGGGCGGCCGGCTGAACATGTCGGCGACGAGTGGAGGGGGATCGGCGAGGAGCGCCACGATCGCCTCGTAGGTCGCGGCGGCGTCGCCGTCACCGCCGGTCGACGGGTAGTGCGCGGCGAACCGCGGGCCGTCGCCGCTGAGGGCGAGCCGGTGCACCGCGCCCAGGAGGCGCAGCACGTACGCCTCCTCGAACGGCTCGTTCGCGTAGTGCTCCAGGACGGTCCACACCGGGCCGCCGCGCTCGACATCGGCACTGAACAGGTCGCCCAATCGCTTGTAGAACGGGCACGCCGCGGTGCCCTGGCCTTCGAACCCTGCCCTCTGGAGCTCCAGCGTCTCGAGGAGCTTGGCGCGCGCGTCCACGACGGCCAACGTACGAGGCCTACGCGTTCTGGTGCCAGACGAAGATCTTGGCGAAGCGCTCGGCGTGGGCCATCGCGTCGTCGAGGGCGTTGTGGGTGTGGGGGAGGGTGGACCGGAGGTGGTCGGGGAGCCCGCCCTCGTGCGCGGCGCTGGTCGTCAGGCCGCTGCGGGCCAGGGAGAAGGCCTTGGTGTCGATGCAGCTCGCGTACCCGAACGGGTCGCGCCCTAGGTAGTGGATGAAGTACCAGTGCAGGAACGACCAGTCGAACTCCGCCGGCCACGCCACGAGGACGGGCATGTGGCCGGCTGCGACCCGGTCGACCCATTTGGCGGCACGGGCCATGGCCGTGGTCGGGTCCTCACCATCGCGGAGGAGCTTGTCCCGGTCGAGGCCGGCGACCGCGAGCGCCTTCTCGTCGAACGTGTCGCTCGTCGGCGTGAGCTCGGCGTAGAAGGTGTTGGCCGTAGGGTCGTCGGGCGTGAACGTCGCGCCGTCGTACCAGCCGGCGACGGTCATGCCGAACGAGAGCATCGAGTAGTCGCTGGGGATCGGCCCGTCGGCCTCGATGTCGACGGAGATGTAGACGTCGGGGAGCAGTTGCTCATCGGGTGCCATGTCGCAGAACCTACCGACGTGCGGCCCGCGAGCCGGGAGGGCACATCAGCGCATGAGCCGAGCGACGGGGACCGATCGTCCCCGCGCGTTGCTCCTCAGTGCCGTTTCGATGTCGCGGATGGTGGGTCCGCGATCACCGCAGGGTCGAGGAGCAGCTCGCAGAGGGTGGTGACGAGCCAGCGGTGCCAGCGGTCGAACGACCACCCGTAGCCTCGACGAACGCGAGGATGCTCGGAGCCTCCGTCATGGCGCCGATGACAGCACTCGCGGTCTCGACGTCGCCAGCTCGATGATGCGCTCGCGGCTGGCATGGCTTGAGCCGAGCAATTCCGGCGAGGAGGACTGATCGGCGCGCAAGTCGGTCGCAAGGAACTCGCCCGCGTGCCGGATCGCCGCCGCGCGCCTGCGAAGCGATCCGCGTGTGTCGCGCCAGGCTGGAGCATGTCGGGTCGTCTATGACTCGTCGAGCGGTTCGATGATGTTGGAAACGAATGCCACGACGGTTCGCGCGTACGAGCCCTCGTCAGAGCGTGTGGATCCAAAGCCAGCATCGGGGTCCACCAACGTACGCAGCATGGCTCCTTCGAGAAGGGCCTGGATCGAGCGATACGCGGTTTCGTTCGTCCACGGGCGAGCGAACCGATATCCGTGTCGGCGGAGGGCCTTTGCATAGATCATTCCGTCTATGTCGTCCAGGTCTCGGTAACCCTCTCGTGCGCTCTGCGCAAACGCTTCGTCGTCGCAGTAGCGCACGACGAGCTCAAGCTCGAGCAACCATCGTCGACTGCGTTGTAGGTAGCGAAACTCCGTAGCGGCGACGCGCGACAAGGTCGATCTGAGATCAGTGCCTACTCGTAGCGCCCGGTTCATCGCCTTGTGGTCGTCATCAAAGGTGTCGAGCGCGCGGAGGATGTAGCGGCCGAGCTCCGGCATGAACTCGTCCATGCCTCCGGGCCAGTGCGAATAGAACGAGCCGGTGCTGAGCCCCGCGCGCCGCGAGATCGTGCGGACTTGAAGTCGATCGAGAGGGTGGATTGACCGGTCAGGGTTCGCCTCCGCTCTCTCGACAAGCTCGTATGCCGAGCGAAGTAGGCGCTCTCGTACCTGTGGCGGAGTCACGCCCGGAATCCGCCCCATCTCTCGCTCACCCCCGCCTTCTCATGGACAAGTAACGAACCATGTTATATACCGGAACCGGGAGGCGAGGCCATCGTGGAACTCCAGTTGGTGTCTGGTGACCAGCCGATCGCAGACGCCCGCGGGCTTGTGTTGGCGATTCTCGTTCTCGTCCCGGAGCTCCGGTGCATCGAGCCCGAAGTGCGAGATCCGGCGCCGGGGCCGGAACCGGACCTCGAGCAGCTCCTCGACCCCGAGCAGTTCGTTCGAGCGGCCCGCGCATCGGGTATCCCTGGGCTGAGACGCCTCGACTACTAGGGACGCGCCTCGTGGCAGAGCACCGCGTGTGTCGCCGGGGAGGTCGCTCCCACCACATCGAAGAGAAGTTCCTCGCTCCCAGCGGAGCGTGACGCCGAGGTAGCGCTCTGTGATCGTGTCCGCGTCGATCGCGGGCCAGCGTGTGGGCTCAGGACCGTCGGCGTGGTGCTCGACGATCGTCGGCAACACGGCCGCGGCCGAATCGGGACGCCCGCGGCGGCGCTCGGGACCAACGCCCCTATTCACCGGTGGGCCCGACAAGAATGCTCCGGAGGTCGCCGCAGCGTGCGGCGCACCACGGGCGCACGACCCTAGGAGCTCGAATCTCATGCAGCGGAAAACCCTGGACATCCTCTTCAGCATGGGGGGCCTTGCACTCGCAGCTCTCCTGCTGGTGCTCGGCTTCGTCCTGACCAGCAACGCGAACTTTGCCAAGGACTACGTGAAAGACCAGTTGACCGAGCAGAACATCGTCTTCACCCAGGAGAAGTTCCTGACGCCCGAAGAGAAGCAGGCGTCGTGCCTCACGGACTACGCCGGCGAGCAGCTCACGACGGGGAAGCAGGCCGAGTGCTACGCCAACGAGTACATCGGGCTGCACGTGACGAAGGTGGCCGACGGCAAGACCTACGCGGACCTCGGCACTCCCCAGCGCGAGCTCCAGGCCAAGGTCGAGGCGGCGGAGAAGGCCAACGACCCGGACCTGCCGGCACTCCAGGCAGATCTCGACAAGATCACGGGCCAGCGCGAGACCCTCTTCAAGGGTGAGACGCTCCGTGGTCTGCTGTTGACCTCGTACGGCTTCAGCGTGTTCGGCGTGAAGGGTGGCGACGCCGCCACCATCTGCTACATCGTGGCCGGGCTCCTCTTCCTGTTGTCCATCGCGGGATTCGTCCACGCGTTGCGGACTCCGAGGGACAAGGCGTTCGCGCCACCCGAGAAGGCGTAGCGCCAACGCGGCGAGCGGCGCGCCGGTGCTCGCACCGGGTCGGGCGGCGGATCTCACGAGGGTCCGCCGCCCCGCGCTCGCGAACGCGGTAGAACCCCACCGTGCAGTTCTCGATGATCTTCGAGGCCCAGGTCGCCGACGCGAACGCGGCGGGGGAGCAGCGCGTCATCCGCGACTGCGTGGAGCAGGCTGTCTTCGCCGAGCAGATGGGCTTCGACCGCGTGTGGGCCGTCGAGCACCACTGCTTGAAGTGGTACGCGCACATGAGCGCGCCCGAGGTGTTCCTCACGTGGGTCGCGGCGAAGACGTCGCGCATCCGCATCGGGCACGGCGTGGTGTGCATGCCGTTCAACTACAACCACCCGATCCGGGTCGCCGAGCGGGCCGCGATGCTCGACATCCTGTCGGGCGGGCGCCTCGACCTGGGCGCGGGGCGGGGCGCGACGCTCGAGGAGATGTCGGCGATGGGCGTCGACCCCGACCGCACCTACGCCGAGGTCGAAGAGGCGCTGCGCATGATCGGCAGCATGTGGCGCGGCGCCGACGGCGAGCACTTCGAGTGGCACGGCGGCTCGCTGCGGATCTCGGAGCACGCGATCCTGCCCCGGCCGGTCCAGATGCCGCATCCTCCTCTCTTTCTTGCGTGCACGAAGCAGGACACGGTGCGGCTCGCGGCGGAGTACGGCATCGGGTCGCTCGTGCTCGGGTTCTCCGGCCCGGACGACGTCGCCGAGCTGCGGCGCATCTACGACGAGACGATCGCGGCGCGGACGAAGAAGCGGTTCGTGTCGTCGGAGGTCAACGACCACTTCGCCGCGCTGTGCCCGACGACCGTGCTGGACGACGGCGCCGAGGCGCTCCAGGTGGGCGCGCGCGGGCAACGGTTCTTCGCGGAGTCGCTCGCGCACTGGTACGCGGGTGGCCCGCCGCCGGACGCCGGTGACGAGGACGTCGACCAGGTCGCCGCGATCGCCGAGGCGAGGGAGCAGGTGGTCACGCAGCTGCACGAGGCGAAGATCCCGGTCCGTCCGAACTCGACCGCGACCTTCAACGTCGAGCACGCCTACGGCACGTGGCAGGACGCGATCGCGTACGTCGAGCGCCTCGAGGCCGCGGGCGCCGACGAGATCATGTGCCTCATCCAGATGGGCACGGTGCCCCAGGCCGCGTGCATGGAGACCATTCGCCAGTGGGGCGAGCACGTCATCCCGCACTTCCGCGCCCGCTGACCCGCGCTCTTGGGGTTTTGGGGGGGGGGGGGGGGGGGGG
>JBBDWT010000223.1:5396-11049 GCA_040902705.1 Acidimicrobiia bacterium
AGAAACCTGCGCTGAGCGCAGGTTTCTGACGCCAAAGCCCGAAGGGTGGCGGCCACCGCCTGCTACTCGTGCGACCACAGTCGGCACGTCGCGTACGCGCGCCACGGGCGCCACGCCTCGGCCCGCTCGGTGGCCTGCGCCGGTGAGGGGTCGCCGGGCGTGGGGTCGCCGAGCGCGTGCAGCACCCCGAGATCGGCGGCGGGGAACGCGTCGGCGTAGCCCAGGCGCAGCGCGAGGTACTGCGCGGTCCACGGCCCGACGCCGGGGAGCTCGCAGAGCGCCGCCTCGAGGCGGTCGAGCGGCGCCGAGCCGTCGAGGTCGAGTCGGCCGTCGGCCACTGCCGCGGCGAACGCGCGCACGGCAGCGGCGCGCTGGCGGGGGACCGGGAGGTCGGCGCCGACGAGCGCGGCCGGTGCGGGGAAGCGGGCCGCGAGCCCGAGCGCCTCGAGCCCGGGGGCCGGAGTGCCGTGCGCAGCGACGATCTTGCCCATCGTCGTGGTCGCGCCGCGGACGCTCACCTGCTGGCCGATGATGGCGCGCACGCCCGTCTCGAACGGATCCCACGATCCCGGCACCCGCAGCCCCGCGGGCCAGGGCGCGAGCGTCGCGTCGCCCCCCAGTGCGCTCGCCACGTCGTGGGGCTCGTGGTCGAGGTCGAACAGACGGCGCACGCGTGCCACGTGGTGGATGAGCCCCTCCCACTTCGGCAGGTGGAACCGCGCGATCAGGTGGTCGTCGGCGCGCCGGACCTCGAGCGCGCCGGTGAAGCCGTCGATCTCGATGGTTCGGCGGTAGACGCCGGCGGCGACCGCCTCGACGCCGGGGATGGCGCGCGGCGCGAGGAACGCGAGGAGGTCGTCCCAGGCGAGCGGTGGTCGGAACGTGAGGCGGGTGTCGAGCCCGCCGTCGGCGACGAGGCGGTCGGCGCGGCGGCGCTTCGCGCGGAGCTCGGTCGGCGCGGCATGGAAGACGGCCTGCATGATGCGCGACATCTGGCGGACCGAGCCGAAGCCAGCCGCGAACGCGACGTCGTTGACCGGGAGGTCGGTGTCGTCGAGGAGTCGACGGGCGAAGTGGGCGCGTCGTGAGCGCGCCACCTGGTCGGGGGTCGCGCCGACGTGCTCGAGGAAGAGCCGTCGGAGGTGGCGCGGGCTGACCCCGAGGCGGCGGGCGAGGTCGGCCTCGATCTGCTCGTCGAGCGCGCCGGCGAGGATCAGGCGCACCGCTCGACAGACCAGCTCGGGGCCGGGGACCCACGCATCGGCGTGGTGGGTGCGGTACGGACGGCAGCGGAGGCACGCCCGGAAGCCGTCGGCCTCGGCAGCGGCCGCGCTCTCGTACTCGAGCACGTTGCCCGGGTTCGGCGAGGCCGAGCAGCCGGGGTGGCAGTAGATGCCGGTGGTGGTGACCGCCGAGAGGCTCATCACCGACGGTTGTACCGCACGGCGGCCCCCCGGATCGGACGGATCCGGACACGCGGCCCGGCGGGTCCGGCGTGTCCGGATGAGGCCGAGATCCGCACCTCCGGGCCGGTACAACTGTCTGCATGCACACCGCCGCGATCGAGACCCCCACCGGAATCGTGGAGATCGGCGTCGACCGTGACGCCCTGGTCTCCCTCCGCTTCGTCGACGACAGCGACGCGCCCGCCGAGGACCCATCCGGGATCCTCGACGCGCTCCGCCGCTACTTCGCGGGCGACGTCCATGCGATCGACGACCTCCCCGTGCGGTTCGACCGGGGGACGCCCTTCCAACACGAGGTGTGGAACGCCCTGCGCACGATCCGGGTCGGCGAGACGATCAGCTACGCCGAGCTCGCCCGGTGCGTCGACCGCCCGAGCGCGTTCCGGGCCGTCGGCGCGGCGAACGGCCAGAACCCGGTCGGGGTCGTCGTGCCGTGTCACCGCGTCATCGCGGCCGACGGGACGCTCGGCGGGTACGCCGGGGGGCTCGACCGCAAGCGGTGGCTCCTCGCGCACGAGGGTGCGTCGGCGCCGGCCGACCGCCGGCTCGACCAGCCGCTGCCCGGCGTCAGCGTCTGAACCACCCCCCACCCCAACCGGCGATGGGGTTGGGTGCGGATGCGTACCCGCCTGGAGCCGTCGACGTGCGACAATGGGGGTCCCCGTCACCGACGCGCCTCCCCGTTGCCTCGGTCGATGATCCATCCCTCCGTACCGAAGGCTGCCCGCGTGCTGACCGTCAAGGATCTCACCGTCGAGATCGGCGCCAAGACGATCGTCGAGCGCGTCGCGATGAAGGTCGCGCCGGGGGAGAAGGTCGGTCTCGTCGGTCGCAACGGCGCGGGCAAGACCACCCTCTTGCGCGTGCTGGGCGGGGCCTCGGCGCCGAAGTCGGGCGTGGTCCGGCGCCCGGACGCGACCGGCTACCTCTCCCAGGACCCCCGCGACGACGCCGTCCCCGACGACACGGGCTGTCTTGCCCACGTCCTCGCGGGGCAGGGCCTCGACCGGATGCAGGACGAGCTCGAGAAGGCGCGGATCGGCCTCGAGGAAGACCCGTCGCCGGCCAACGTCCACCACTTCACCGAGCTCCAGGAGCAGTTCGAGGCTGCGGGCGGCTACGAGGCGGAGAGCGAGGTGCGCCGCCTCGCCGCCGGGGTCGGGCTCGCCGACGACCGTCT
This sequence comes from Acidimicrobiia bacterium, assembly GCA_040902705.1. Classification (GTDB taxonomy): domain Bacteria; phylum Actinomycetota; class Acidimicrobiia; order IMCC26256; family PALSA-555; genus DATBSK01. The sequence goes on from JBBDWT010000223.1 coordinate 8,043, forward strand.
CGATCTCACCCTCGGCGCGCTCTCGGGTGGTGAGCGGCGCCGACTCGAGCTCGTGCGCATCCTCTTCGCGGGGAGCGAGCTCCTCCTGCTCGACGAGCCGACCAACCACCTCGATGCCGACGCGCGCGCGTGGCTGCTCAACCTCCTGCGCTCGTACCGCGGCGCGCTCGTCGTCGTCAGCCACGACCTCGACCTGCTCGACGACGCGATCACGCGCGTGGTGCACGTCGACCGCGAGTCGGAGGAGGCAGCCGGCAAGCTCGTCGAGTACAAGGGCACGTACTCGCAGTACCTCGCGGCGCGCGAGAGCGACGAGGTGAAGGCCGTGAAGACGGCCAAGCGTCAGACCAAGGAGATCCAACGGCTCTCGACGCTGGCCAACTCGATGCGCGGGCAGACCCAGAAGCGGGCCCGGGTGGCGGCAAACCTCGACCGGCGCGTCGCGAAGATCGAGGCGAACAAGGTCGAGGCGCCGGCGAAGCGCCACAAGATGAACCTCCGCTTCCCGACGCCGCCTCGCTCGGCGCGCACCGTGCTCACCGCGACCGGCCTGTGGAAGGCGTTCGGGACGAAGGACGTGTTCTCCGACGTGAGCTTCGACATCGGTCGCGGCGAGCGGCTCCTCGTCATGGGGCTCAACGGCGCGGGGAAGACCACGCTCCTGAAGGTGCTCGAAGGACGGCTGGCCGCGGAGCTCGGCGAGGTGGAGCTCGGCACCAACGTGTCGCTCGGGTACTACGCGCAGGAGCACGAAGGCATCCGGCACGGGCGCACGCTGCTCGACCACATGCACGAGGCGTCGGAGCTCACCGACTCGGAGCTGCGCGGCCTGCTCGGCATGTTCGGCCTCAGCGGGCCGAAGGCGTTCCAGGACGCGGCGACGCTGTCGGGCGGCGAGAAGACCAAGCTCGCGCTCGCGCAGCTCGTCGCCGGCCGTCACAACCTGTTGCTCCTCGACGAGCCGACGAACAACCTCGACCCGCTCTCGCGCACCGCGACCGGTGAGTCGCTCGCGTCGTGGCCGGGAACGATGATCGTCGTGAGCCACGACGTGGAGTTCGTGCGCGCGCTGGCGCCCGACCGGGTGCTGCTCATGCCCGAGGGCACGCTCGACTACTTCGACGACTCGATGCTCGAGTTCGTCGAGCTCGCCTAGAGCCCGAGCTCCCCGGGCGAGGTCGGTACGATCGGAACGATGCCGGATCCCGACGCGCATCCGGTCTCGGCGTCGCCCGCACGCCACGACCGTCCCCGCGGCTGGACGCAGATCGCGCTGGTGGTCGGCATCGCGCTCGTGGTCGTGCTCGTCGTGCCGCTGGTGGCGCCGCCGTCGAAGGTCCCGCCCGACGCCCTCGGGCACGGGCTGGCGCTCGTCGACATCGAGCGGGCGACAGGGCTGTTCTTCGAGCACACCGTGCAGGACACCGTGATCGAGTTCGACCCGATGGTGATCGCGGCAAACTGGTGGTACGGGATCATGCACTTCGCGGTGACGGCCGTCGCGTTCGTGTGGCTGTTCCGGAGCAACCGCCCCGACTTCGTGCTGTGGCGCAACACGTTCGCGGTCAGCAGCGTGCTGACGCTCGCGATCCAGGCGGCGTGGGCCGCCACCCCGCCCCGGCTCCTCGACGGTGCCGGCGACACCCCGCGATTCGTCGACGCACTCAGCACATTCTCGTCGCCGTGGTCGTTCTCGGCCAGCGGCGGCGTGGCCAACCAGTACGCCGCGATGCCGAGCATGCACGCGGTGTGGGCGCTCATCGTCGCGTGCATCGTGGTGCCACGTGCGCAGCACCTGTGGGTGCGCATCGCCGCGGTCGCCTACCCGTGCGTCACGGTGATGGCGATCATGATCACCGGCAACCACTACGTCATCGACGCCATCGCCGCGATCCCCATCGTCGCCGTGGGCTACGCCATCGCCCGCGGCATCGCCCAGCTCCGCGCCCGCCGCACCTGCCGCGCCCGCACCGCCTGAGGTGTTTTGGCGTCAGAAACATGCGCTGAGCGCATGTTTCTGACGCCAAAAGCCCTGGGGTCAGGCCGTGCTCTCGGCCGAACTCGCGGGTCAGCGCGCGCCGGGCCGCGCCGGACCCCCGGTAGCCTCGCCTCTCGCCCGGTTCGGAGCATCAGCGGAGGGAGCGGCGATGGGTCGGCTCGACGGCAAGGTCGCGATCGTCACGGGTGCGGGCCAGGGGATCGGCCGCGGGATCGCCCGGCGGTTCGCTCGCGAGGGCGCGGCGGTGCTCGTCGCCGAGGTGAACCAGAAGACCGGGGTCGCAGTCGAGCGCGAGCTCGTCGACGAGCTGGGGGCGCGGGCGCAGTTCCTCCAGACCAACGTGCTCGTCAAGGAAGACATCGAGCAGATGGTGAAGACGGCCGTCGCTGATCTCGGTGGCGCGGACATCCTGGTCAACAACGCGTACGTCGTCGGGGGAATGGCGCGCTTCGAGCACAAGCCCGATGCCGACCTCCAGCTCGCGTTCGAGGGCGGTCCGCTCTACACGTTCCGCGCGATGCAGTCGGTGTTCCCGTACATGAAGGAGCACGGCTGGGGTCGCATCATCAACTTCGTGTCGCTCAACGGCATCAACGCGCACCAGTACTCGGTCGACTACAACGCCGCGAAGATGGCGATCCAGGCGATCACGCGCACGGCCGCACGCGAGTGGGCCAAGCACAACATCCTCGTGAACTGCATCGCACCGGCCGCGGCGTCGCCCGCGTACGTCGCGTTCGCCGAGGCGGCACCCGAGAACGCCAAGGAGATGCTCAAGCAGAACCCGGTGGGCCGGATGGGCGACCCCGAGCACGACATCGGCGGTGTCGCGCTCTTCCTGGCGTCGGACGACAGCGACTACATCACGGGCATGACGATGCTGGCGGACGGCGGTGGCCACATCAACGGGGTGCAGTGGGACCCGCCGATGCCCGAATGACGGCCGGGCTCGCCGTTCCCGCGCGGTGAGCGATCTGGCCGGCACGGTCGCCTGGGTCGCGGGCGCGG
>JBBDWT010000224.1:0-11031 GCA_040902705.1 Acidimicrobiia bacterium
TGCTCGAGCGCGTCTGGGGGCCGAGCTGGTTCGGCGACGAGCACGTCGTCGACGTGCACGTGGCCAACCTCCGGCGCAAGCTCGGCGACAACCCCAGCAGCCCCCGCTACGTCCGCACGGTGCGCGGGGTCGGCTACCGGATGGGCCCCGGCGCATGAAGCCGCTCCACGGCAGCCTCGCCGTGAAGCTGCTCGCGGCGCAGCTGCTCGTGATCGTCGCCGGCGCGCTGACGCTCGCGCTGGTGGCGCTCGCGGTTGCGCCCGGCCTCTTCCACGGCCACGTCCGCGACGCGCTCGGGCTCGTGCCGGAGGACGTCTCCCGCCACCTCGACGAGGCGTTCGCGGACTCCGTGCTCCTCTCGCTCGGACTCGCCGTCGCGGCCGCCCTCGTCGCGGCCGGCGCGGTGAGCGCGTTCCTCGCGCTGCGGATCGTCCGGCCCGTGCGCGCGCTCGCAGCAGCCGCGACACGGATCGCCCAAGGGGGCTACGGAGAGCGGGTGCCGGTCACCGGCTCGGACGAGCTCGCGCAGCTCGCCGCGTCGTTCAACGACATGGCGCGCTCGCTGGACTCGTCCGAGCGCCGGCGGCGGGAGCTGCTCAGCGATGTCGCACACGAGCTGCGGACCCCCCTCGCGACGCTGGACGGCTACCTCGAGGGGATCGGCGACGGGGTCGTGCCGGCCGACGCCGGCACGCTCGCAGTCCTCCGCACCGAGACGGGCCGGCTCGTGCGTCTCGCCGACGACCTCGCGCGGGTCTCTCAGGCGGAGGAGCGGCAGCTCCGGCTCCAGGTCGAGCCCCTCGCGGCCGCCACCGTCGTCCGTACCGCGGCAGAGGCCGCGCGCCCGGCCTTCGAGGCGATGGGCGTCCGGCTCGACGTCGACTGCGACGCCCGCCTCCCGACCGTCAGGCTCGACGCCGACCGGATCGGCGAGGTCCTGGCGAACCTGCTCGAAAACGCGCTCCGCCACACACCGTCCGGCCGGGGCGTCGTTCTCGAGGCGCGGCGCCGCAACGGCGGCCTCGAACTCGCCGTTGCCGACGAGGGCGAGGGGCTCGACGCCGAGCACTTCGAGCGCGTCTTCGAGCGCTTCTACCGCGCCGACCCCAGCCGCAGCCGCGAGCGCGGCGGCACCGGCATCGGGCTCACGATCGCGCGCGCGATCGTCGACGCCCACGGCGGCCGCATCCGGGCCGAAAGCGAGGGGCCCGGCCGGGGCGCCCGCTTCGTCGTCGAGCTCCCCGCGGTGGACGCCCCGCTTGTTCCCGACCGGCCCTGACCGGCGGGAGGCGCTTCACAGGTCCTTCAAGCGCGCCGCTTACCGTGGCCGGACCCAACCCGGAAAGGATCCGATGACCGCCCGTTCGACGTTTCTGCTCGCCTCCGGCGCCGTCCTCATCGCCGCCGTCGCTCTCGCCCTGGCCGTGGTGGCCACCGTCCGCGCCGGCGACGACCCGGCACCGCCAGCGCAGAGCACTCAGACAACCGACGAGCCTGCTCCTTCGGCGGGCGCGGGTATGTCCGGCATGGACCACGGCGCCGCCGCGCCCGAGGCCGACGTCCCGAACGCCACGGCGGCGCGCGGCGGCCGCCCCCTCGCCCACACGACCGACGGCGACACCTGGGTCTTCCGGCTGACCGCCAAGGCGGTCAAGTGGGCGATCCTGCCCGGTGTGCGCGTCACCGCGTGGACCTACAACGGCACCGTGCCCGGGCCGGAGATCCGCGTCCCCTACGGGCAGAAGGTGCGGGTGATCGTCGACAACGACCTCCCCGACCCGACCACCGTCCACTGGCACGGGATCGCCGTTCCGAACTCGATGGACGGGGTGCCCGACGTGACGCAGGAGCCGATCGAGCCCGGCGATTCCTTCACCTACGAGTTTCGCGCCGTCCCCACCGCCGACTCCTCGCGCGGCGGCACCTTCATGTACCACTCGCATTTCGACGAGGACCGCCAGGTCGGCCTCGGCCTGTCGGCGCCGTTCGTGATCGAGCCGCCGACGAAGCCCGCCTTCGACGTCGAACGGACGATCTTCCTCGGCGAATGGAGCCTCGACCGCGCGACCGGCGAGACGCGGCCGCCGATGCAGATGGAGGGCTCGTTCCCGAACTACTTCACGATCAGCGGCAAGGCCTTCCCCGCGACCGAACCGATCAAGGTCAAGCGCGGCCAGCGCGTCCTCCTCCGCGTCATCGGCGGCATGCAGTTCACCCACCCCATGCACCTACACGGGATGAGCTTCAAGGTCGTCGCCAAGGACGGCGCGCCGCTTCCCTCGCCGTACGAGGCCGACGTGATCGACGTCGCCCCCGGCGAGCGCTACGACGTGGTCTTCACCGCCGACGCCCCAGGCAAGTGGGTCTTCCACTGCCACATCGGCCACCACCTGACCAACAACGGCGAAGGACCCGGCGGCCTGCTAACGGTCGTCGAGGTCGGCTAGCGAAAGGAGAGATTCCGATGAACAACCAGACCATCGCCAAACGGGCAGACGATGACCGGCCCGATTGGCGGGATGAACGACACAGACTCGATGATGGGCCACACGATGCCCGGCGGGCAGACGATGACGGGCCCGATGCACACCATATCCGGCGGGGAGCAGATGCCGGGCATGACCCACTCGCCCTAACCAAGACGCGACGGCGCCTCACCCCAATGAGGCGCCGGAGGTGCCGGGTTTCGCGGAGTGCGAGCAGCATGTCGCGGACGGCGGCAGCCGCACCTGCCTCACAGCCCGTCCTGGGCCGTCGGCGGTGGCATGGCGGCGGTCAGCTACCAGGTCTTCGCGCGTGTCGCGAGTTCTGGGCGCCGAACTCGAACGCGCGCGTCGACGGCGACGCAGCGGTCGGGAAGTGCGAGCACCGGTTTGAGATCCAGTGCGACGCTCTCGATCAGCACCTCGCCGGAATCGATCGCGTTGCTCCGGGCCTCGACGATCGTTTCGCGCGAAGGAGCTCCGACTGCTCGGTCGCGCGATCTGTATGGCCATGTGACACTCCTCGATTGCGCTCTGGGTCACGGCGAGCCTCCCCCCGCAGCGCAGACAGGACGTCGGCGGCGAAGCTGATCTTTGTTGCGGGCAACTACCGATCGCGAGCGGACGTAGGCGCGGCGTCGAACCTGAGCCGCATCAGCGCCAACGCGGCGAGCGCGGACGTGAGGACGTCCGTCGCAAGACACCATTGGCAGATCGCGTCGATCACGACCAGCTGGACGTAAAGCAGGTAGGCGCTGAAGAGGAAGGCGCAAAGAGCGATGGTGGCCTGCGTGGAGCGGGCCCACCGGCCTCGAGCGAGGGCGGTGACCAGCAGGCCCAAAAAGCCGGCGAGCCCGAGCCCCACCACCGGCACGCCCAGCACCTCAGCGTAGGCGGAGCTCTGAACCGTCTCGCAGCTGCCGGTCGAGCAGACGAGCACGCCCTCGGTCTGGCGAACGTAAAGCATGTAGCTGGTGGTAACCACGCCGAAGGCGGCGACGGTCGCGCTCGCGAGCCGAACCGTCCGCTCGCTCACCGGGCCAGTACCGCCTCGATTGCCGGAATGATCCCCTCCGGGCCCAGCGAGGCAACCTGGACGGGCTCGAGCCGGCCGCCGGTTGGGCCGACTTGGAAGCTCGGAGTGCCTGTGACGCCCGCCGCCCGGGCGGCCGCGGCGACCCTCTGTAGCTCCAGCTCCACGGACCTCTCCCACCGCGCCTCTAGAAGCCTCTCGCCATCGAGGCCGGAGACGGCGACTGCGATCTCAGTGATGAGCTCGTCGGTGACCCAGCCTACGTTCTCGTCGCCCTGGCTCCTGAAGAGGCCGTGAACGACGTCCCAGAGATGGTTCTGCCGCCCGGCGGCGATGGCGGTGCGCAGCGCTGTGTCGGAGTCGGGGCCGATGAAGGCGAGGCCGTGGAAGACGAGTCGCAGCTTCCCGGTCCTGACGTACTCCTCGACCACCGTCGGCAGCGCGTCCCGCGCCCATTGCGCGCAATACGGACACTGCAGGTCGGCGTACTCGACGAGCGTCACCGGCGCCCTGGGCGAGCCGAGCGCGACCCCCTGCTGCTCCAAACCGGCGAAGAGCGACGGCCCGGGCGCTGCAGCCCGTTGTGCCGACGCGTCGGGAGTCTGCCGGCCGGTTGTCCCGACGTGGCGGGCGCTCAGCTGGCTGGCCACAACGAGAATGGCTGCGAGCGCCACGGCGGCGGAGAGCACCGCCACGAAGCGGGGCCGCTGGCTGCGTGGTCTGTTCATGGCGCCGCTCTTCCCGTTCACAAAGACGCGGGAGCCGACCCGCCGGCGGCTCCCGCGCTTCGAGCCGGTCAATGGGACATCGTTCCCTTTGGGTTCCCGACCTTGAGCAACCCGACCTGCCCGAGGTCGACGTCCGCGAACGCGTGCGAGACGAAGGGGTAGAGACCCTCCTCGTCGATCTTGACGTCGAAGACGGCGCCGCCACCGGCCGGAACGATCGCGGTCTGCACGTTCCGCTGGTGCTGCGAGAGGTCACTGTTGATCCAGGCCCGGTCGAGCATCGCGCCGACGACGTGGAAGTTGACGTTGTTCGTCGGCCCGGCGGCGACGACCCAGAAGCGTGTCGTCTCGCCCGGATTCGCGGTCAGCGGGTGCGTGACGTACTGGTTCGCGTAGCCGTTGAAGGTCACCCAGTCGGCCATGCGCGCTCGCGCCTTGCCCATGTCGAGCGAGGCTGGCTCCGCGATCCCGTCACCGTTCAGGTACCACTCGCTGCCGACGAGCACGTACTCGTTGTCGACCGCCGGCAGCGCCTGCTTCGGCTGGACGACGATCGCGCCGTACATGCCGTTGGCGATGTGGGCGAGCACCGGCTTCGTTCCGCAGTGGTACATGAAGACGCCGGGGTCGGACGCGGTGAAGCGGAACGTGATCGACTTGCCCGGCATGACGTCCTTGAAGGCGACGTTGGGCGCGATCCGCGCGGCGTGGAAGTCGATCGAATGCGGGATGGCGCCGCCGTTCGTCAGCGTCATCTCGACCGTCTGCCCTTCGCGGACGTGGACGACCGGCCCGGGCGCGCCGTGGCCGTCGAACGCCCAGGTGTTGTACTCGACGCCCGGCGCAACCTCGACGGTCATGTCCTTCAGAGTCATCTGCACCTTGACGAGATCACCCGTGAGCGCAGGCGGGAGGACCGCGTCGTAGGGCTTGTGCGCCGCGGCGAGCTCCTGCGCGTTCTCGGGCACGACGCCGGCGAAGCTGTTCAGCGGCAGCGCCGTGTTGTGGTCGGTCGATTGGCTCTGAGCGGCGGTTGTGGGAGCCGCGTCGGAAGCGAGGGCGCGCTCGGTCGCCGCGTCGCGTGACTCGCGCGCGTCGGCCCACATCATCAACGCAAGGAAGCCGACGACGCCGACCAGCAAGCCGAGCAGCATCGTCGCCACCATCCAGAAGGGGCTCGAGCTCGCCTCCGGCGGCGGGGAGGTGCGACGTACGGGATATGAAGCCATGGCGGGTTGATCTCCTTGTCGACTCGGTCGTGGTCGAGTCCAAACGTATGGTCGGGGCCGCCTTTCAGCGCCCTGGGCGAACCGCAGCTCGCTCCGTAGAAACCCACGGACTTTGCTGCGGGTTTTCCCGCAACTCGTCCGTGCCGGCGTCCTGATCCAGGGGGCTCAGATGCGGCTAGCAGGCGACGATGAGCACGTCGCAGGAGGCGCAATCCCCCACCGCACCGCTCACTACACGCTGCGAGCCTCGTCCCACGACGACGAGGTCGACGCGGAGCGCTCGCGCCGACTCGACGAGCACCTCCACGGGGTCCCCAGTCCGATCGAGATAGCGCGCCACCACGAGCCGGCGGAGCAGTTGCTCGCGGGCTTCGCGAAGCAGGGCGGCCGGCTCGCCGGCGGCGCCGTAGCCCGAAGCGAGTGCCGCGACCGAGACCATGGAGCCATACCCAGCGAGATCCGCGGCGGCGGCCAGCGCACGGCGACCCGAGTCGGTCCCGTCGTAACCCACCAGGATGTTCCTCGCCGCCGCAGCCATCCTGCTCAATGTTTCCCTCGGAGGACGTCGCCGCCTCAGCGAACGACCGCAGGCGGCTGCGGGAAAGTACGGATCTACGGCACCGGGCGGGGGGTCGGCTGTCCGAGCTGCCGTGCGAACACGACGAGCACGCTCAACCCCTCGTAGGCCGTGAACTGGTGCACGGCTCCGGCGGGCACGAACACGGCCTCCCCTTTTGTGACCGGTATCGACTTGCCCTCGACCGTCAGCACGCCCCGCCCGTCGAGGACGACGTAGAGCTCGTCGTCCTCGTGTGGCTGCTGGCGATCCGGCTCCGGCGCGACGAGAACGTAGACGCCGACCTCGAGACCGGGCGACGTGTGGACGATCTCGTAGCCACCGTTCCCCTCCTCCAGCCGGCGTCGCACGCCTTCGACATCGAACGCTTCAGCAATATGCGATCCGGGAGTGGTCACAGGGGACCCCGCTCGGCTGCGAGTTTGACTGCGCCGCGCTTCATCGTGATCCGAACGGTATCGCGATCGCTCCACAGCGTGCGCTCGATCACCTCTCCACGCCGTTCGGCATCGATCTCCTCATCCGAGCGGAGCTAGTCGGCGCTCAGCCCGGCGACGAGCGCGCCGATTGCGTACGCGACGAGCGCGGCAAGCGAGCCGACGAGCAGCATTTCGCCTCCGCTGCGGAGAAATCCTCGTCTCGTCACGAGCGATCGGGACGCACCGACGCCGAAGAGTGCAGCGGCCGTCAGGCCAATCGATAGCGTTAGACGGAGCCCGTCGGGTATCGGCAAGAGGTAGGCCACGAGCGGGATCACACCGGCGAGGACGAAGCCCACGATCGTGGCCGTGCCGTGGCGGATGGCGTCGGTCCGATCGATCCGTTCGGGGCTTTCGACGTTCGATCGGCGCGCAAGGTAGTTGCTCGCTCCCATCGAGAAGCCGTCCGCGAGCAGGTTTGCGAGACCGAGGATGACGATCACCGTCTCGGAGAGCGCAGCGCCGACGACCCCCGAGACGACGGCGAAGGTGGTGATGATGCCGTCGTTCGCGCCGTAGACGAGATCCGGGAGGTAGTGGCCTGCGAAACGCGACATCTCGCGTCCTTCGCCGACCTGCACCGACATGGGCACGTCAGGCAGCCGGCTCGCGCTGCGGTCGAACGACGAGAACCGAGTGGCGCGCGTCGTGTGCGAGGCGCTCGCTCAGGCTCCCGAGGGCCCGGAGGCCCCGGAGGCCACGGCTCCCGAGAACGACGAGTTCAGAGGTCTCGGCTGCGACGCCAAGGGCGTCGAGGGCGCGGGCGTCGTGCTCCTCGACCTCGGGCGCGATGCGCCGGGCTGCCTCCAGATCGACGTGGGCGTCCCGTGCGGCGGTGATCGCGCGGACCTCGACGTCGAAGCGCTTCCCAAGGGACCGGGCGACGTCGAGCGCTCGTTCCGAGTCTGCCGAGCCGTCGACGCCGACGACGATATTTCGTGGCCATCGTCCGACGTCGATCGGCCCGCGCGCGACGAGCACGGCGCAGGGCGCCTCGTGCAGCAGGTGGGTCGACACCGACCCGAGCGCGATCCCCGTGGCGCGGGAGATCCCGTGGCTTCCGACCGCGACCAAAGTCGCCTCCCTGCGAGCGATCTCAGCCAGCAGACAGTGGAGCGGGTCGCCCTCGACGAGCTTCGCCTCGAGAGCGTGAAGCGGCTCGGCTTCGGTGCGTCCTCGCTCGAGCGCGGCCTGCGCCTCTTCGGCCAACTCCTGGAGCACGTGGGGCATCGCCCAGCCGGCATGGACCGCGATGGACGTGTCGTTGACTGCGAGGAGCGCGAGCGATCCCTCGGGGGAAGTGAGCAGGCCTGCCGCCCGCGCAGCGCTCACTCCTGCGTCGGAGCGATCGACGCCGCAGACGACGCGATCGAAGACGGTGATGTGGGTGCTGGTCGGCATCAGTCATCCTCCTTCGGCGAGGGTGGAAGCGATGTCGAGCGTCGAGAGCACGCCGACCGGTTGGAAGGTCGTCGCGTCGACGACGAGCAGATGGGAAGTGCCGTGCTCCGTCATCAGCTGTGCTGCGCGTTCGAGCGTCTCGGTGGGCGTCACCATGACGACCGGGCTCGCAGCGGAACCGCCCGCAGTCTGATCGTCGAGGTTGCGAACGGTTGCGGCTGCGACGAGATCGAGGTCGGAGACGACACCCCAGAGCGGTCCACCTTCGCCGCTGCCGCTCCGGACGACAATGCAATGGACCGACTGGCGCGCCATGGTTCGGGCGACCTCCGACAGCGGGGCCTCGCGCTCGCACGTGAGGACGCCATGGTGCATCGCTGCTCCGACTCGAAGCTCGGCGAGTGGTCGCCGTGTTGTTGTCGATTTCATGGCCGAATCGTCGTGCGCCCTCGCCGTGCGGGCATCGGCGTCTTGCCCGATCCGGATTGCGGGGAACTACGTGCGCTACCAGCTCTTCTCGCGCCGCTGAAGATCCGGCCGTCGGATCCGAACCCGTGCGTCGACGGCGATGGAGCGGTCCGGAAAAGCGAGCACGGGATTCAGGTCGAGCTCCGCGACAGCGGGCAGATCGTCGCCGAGTGCGGCCAGCCGATGGACCAGGTCGACGAGGGAAGCGACATCTGCTGCCGGGGCGCCGCGGAAGCCGCGCACGAGGCGACCCGCCTTTCCTGAGGTGACCAGCTCCTCGGCGTCGACGTCCGTGAGCGGCGCGATGCGCAGCGTCGCCTCGCCGATCAGCTCCGCGAGCACGCCCCCCGGCCCGAACGCCACGAGCGTGCCGAAGACCGGATCCTGGAGGAGCCCCGCCAGGAGCTCGGTTGCGCCGCCGAGCATCGGCTGCACCACGACCGGCAGACCGATGCGCTCGACGGCGTCTCGCACGGCGGCCTCGTCCGCGAGATCCAGCGCCACGCCCCCGATCTCCGTCTTGTGCGCGCCCGCCGTTGCGGACTTGACTACGGCCGGGAAGCCGAGCTCCCGACTCGCGCCGACCGCTGCGTCGACGCTGTCCGCGAGTCGCTCGGGGACGAGCGGAAGACCATAGGCGGCGAGGAGCTCCCGCGTGTCTTCCGGCGACAGCCACGAGTCGTCCGCGCGGGAAAGCGCCCGTTCGACGACCTCCGCCGCCGCGCTTCGGCGGGCGTCTGTCCGCGCCGGGATCGAGCCGAGCGGCCGGCGAAGCCAGGCGGCACGCTCGGCCGCACGCCCGAGCGCGCGCGCGGCCGACTCCGGGTAGGCGAAGGCGGCGACTGCGGAATCGGTGCGGAGCGGTGCGGGTATGCCACTCGCGCTCATCACCACGGCAAGAACCGGCTTGTCCGAGGCGGCGGCACGCGCCGCGGCGTCCACTGCATGGGCAACCTGCTCGGCCGTCGCCGTCACGGCCGGGACGAAGAGAGCCAGCATCGCATCGACCTGGGCATCCGCGAGGACGACGGGCAGCACTTTGGAATAGGTCGCCGCAGTCGCCGACCCGAGCATGTCGATCGGGTTCCCCACGCTCGCCTCGAGAGGAAGGAGCTCACGCAGGCGTGCGACCGTCTCCTCCCCGAGCTCGGGCAGCGCAAGACCCGCCGCGTCACAGGCATCGGCGGCGAGGATCCCGAGCCCACCGGCGTTCGTCAGGACCGCAACCCGGCGGCCCGACGGCTCGGGGTGCGTCGAGAGCAGGGTTGCGACGTCGATCAACTCTTCGAGCGAGCCGGCACGAATGACGCCTGCCTGGCGGAAGAGCGCGTCAACGGCAGCCTCCGAGCCCGCGAGCGCAGCCGTGTGCGAGCTCGCCGCGCGCTGGCCGGTTGCAGTCGTCCCGCTCTTGAGCGCAAGAATCGGCTTCCGCCGCGCGACTCGCCGGGCCAGACGCCCAAACCGCCTGGGATTTCCAAAGGACTCGACGTACAGGAGCACCACGTCCGTCTGCTCATCCTCCTCCCACCACTCCAGCAGGTCGTTCGACGAAACGTCGGCCTTGTTGCCAATCGACACGAAAGCTGACAGCCCGAGCCCGCGCGACTCGGTCGCTTCGAGCAGAGCAAGACCCAGGGCGCCGGACTGCGAGGAGAAACCGATATTGCCGCTGGGCGCACTACGCGCCGCGAAGGTCGCGTTCAGTCTCGGCCCCGCGACGGCGATGCCGAGGCAATTCGGACCGATCAGTCGGGCACCGTGGGAGCGGACGAGCGCGAGCAGCCGCTCCTGCCGCTCCATCCCCTCGCGACCCACCTCGGCGAAGCCGGCAGAGATGACGACAAGCGCTCGCACGCCGTTCCGCAGCGCGTCCGCGGCGGCGGCCTGCACATGCTCCGCTGGGACGGAGATGACGGCGAGGTCGACATGCTCGCCGATCTCGCCAACCGACCGGTATCCGCGGACACCCGCGACCGGCTCCCCCCTACGGTTGACGGGATAGGCGACGCCCCGGAAGTCGCCCGCGAGGACGTTGCGGAAGAGCTCGCCGCCGATCGTGCCCCGGCGGGAGGACGCGCCGACGACCGCCACGCTGGACGGCTCGAAGAACGGCCGCAACGAAGCTCGAACGGCGATGTGGTCGCGCTCCTCGACGCTGTGCTCGTACCGCTCGGTCGGGGCGAGCTGGAACTCCACCTCGACGACGCCGCCCTCACGCTCTCGCTTCAGCTCGAAGCCGATGTGCTCGAACAGCGTCAACATGCCGCTGTTTTCGGACAGTACCTCTGCGAGGAATCGCTCGATGCCGACAGCGGACGCGCGGCGGGCGAGCTGCTCGAGCAGCCGCGTCCCGATCCCACGCCGCTGATCGGCGTCCGCAACCGCAAACGCCACCTCCGCCACAGTTGGATCGCGGAGGCGAACGTAGTTGGCGACCGCGACGACGCGCTCCTCATCGTTTTCGCCGGTCAGCGTGCCGAGTAACGCGCCCCGCTCGACCCAATCCGGCTCGAGCAGCGACTCGACGAGCTGTGGGCGCACGTTCGGCAAGCCGTGGAAGCGCATGTGCAGGCTCTCACGCGAGAGCGTCCGGAAGAAGCCGAGGAGCGCCTCCTCGTCTGCGAGCGCCGGCG
>JBBDWT010000225.1:0-1464 GCA_040902705.1 Acidimicrobiia bacterium
GGCCCGCTCGACCAGGAGCTCCAAAGCCTTTCCTCGTGCGATCTCCGAGCGTACCGCCTCCACTGCGCCTCTCTGTTCGAGATCGCGTCGCACCTTGGCCGGCTTCTCCCCCACCCGCTCGGCCAGCCGGTCGATCTCGGCGGCGACCTCGTCGTCGGTCGCGCTGATGCGCTCCTGGGCGACGACCGCCCGCAGGGCAAGGTCGGCCTTGACGGCCTTCGCCGCGCCCTCCCGGATGCTGGCGACGAACACCTCCGGGTCCTGGCCGGCCGCGGCGAGGTACTGCGTGATGTCGACGCCCTGGGGCTCGAGCCGGTGGTGGAGGTCGTGGAGCCGGCGCTCCATCTCCTGCGCGACAAGGGGCTCGGGCGCGTCGATGTCGACGAGGTCGGCCGCGGCTTCGAGCACCTTGTCGCGCACGAGCATCTGGCTCTGCACCTTCGCGTACAGCTCGAGGCGCGAGCGCGCGTCCGCGCGCAGCTCGTCGATGGTGTCGAACTCGCTCGCTTCCGACGCCCACTCGTCGTCGGCCTCGGGGAGCACCTTGCGCTTCGCTTCCTTGACGAGCACCTGGAACGAGACCTCGTTGCCGGCCCGCTCGCCGAAGCGGTCGGGCAGCGTGTCGTCGAACTTCAGGATGTCGCCGGGCCGCGACCCGCGCAGCGATGCGTCGAGCGCAGGCACGAGCCCGTCCGACCCGACCTCGTAGAGGTAGTCGGTCGCGCTCAGCGCGTCGACGACCTCGTCGTCGATCGAGCCCTTGATGTCGATCTGCGCGTAGTCGCCGTCGGCGAGGGTGCCGTCCTTGTCCTCGAGGTCGGCGAACCGATCGCGCAACGCATCGATCTGCTCGTCGATCGCCTCGTCGGGGATCTCGGGACTCGGCACCTCGACGCGGACGCCGTCGTAACCATCGAGCTGCACCGTCGGGCGCACCTCGACCACCGCGTCGAAGGCGACGTCGCCGTCGTCCTCGCCCGCGGTGATGTCGATCTCGGGTGGGGCGATGACGTCGATGTCCTCGGCCGCGACCGCCTCCGCGTAGTAGTCGGGCAGCGAGTCGCGCAGCGCCTGCTCGCGCGCGATGCCGGGGCCGAGGCGGGCCTCCAGGAGCTGGCGGGGCGCCTTGCCGGGGCGGAACCCCGGGATCCGCACCTCGTGCGCCAGCTTGCGGAAGGCCGAGTCGATCGCCTTCTCGAACTCGGTCGCGGGGACGGCGACCTTCAGGCGGATCTTGTTGTCCTCGAGACGCTCGACGGACGTGGTCAGGGGCGCCATAGGGGGAAAGGAATCGTACCCGCCCCCTCGCGTCGCGCCGGCCATCGTGGCCGGACGCCACCGCACGGACACGCCGCGACCTCGCCTCACGCTCCGTCGGACGAGCCCCGAGCGCCCCCAAGATCACGGGGCGATCGTACCCTGACCCCATGCGCCGACGACCGCTGACGCCGGCCGTCGTCGCGA
>JBBDWT010000225.1:1474-10925 GCA_040902705.1 Acidimicrobiia bacterium
GGCGGGACGCCACCGCACGGACGCGCCGCGAACTCACCTCACGCTCCGTCGGACGACCCGCCCGGCTGGGGTTCCGCGGGGAGACGACATCGTCGGCTTCCACGAGCCCGAGGACCGCCGGCCCGACCACGATGCCGGCGAGGATCGTACCCTGACCCCATGCGCCGACGACCGCTGACGCCGGCCGTCGTCGCGACCGTGCTCGTGGTGCTCGCGGTCGTCGCTCAGCTCCTGCGTCAGCGCGGCACCCCCGCGTGGGACGTCGTGCAGTCCGACGACGGCTACGGGTTCCTCGTGCCCGTGTGGACCAACGACGTCGTCCCATTGCTCTGGCGCAGCTACGCCGGATACCTCCAGGTCGTCCCGCGCCTCGTGGCGACGCCGCTCGCCGCGCTCCCGGCCTCGTGGGGGGCGGCGTATCTCACCGTCACGAGCGCGGTGATCACCGTGCTGCTCGGCTGGTTCGTCGCCCTTGCGGCGCGGGGTCTCGTCCGCCAGGCGTGGCTTCGCTGGGCGCTGGCGCTCACCGTCATCTTCCTTCCCGGCGCGGGGTGGGAGACCACGGGGGTGCTGAGCGAGCAGCAGTTCGTGCTGGTGCTCGCCGCCTTCTGGGCGGTGATCTCCGTGCAGCGGTCCCGACCGATGCTCGTCGCGCGCGTGGGGGTCGTCGTGCTCGCGGTGACGAGCGCGCCGCTCGCGCTGCTGTTCCTGCCGCTTGCCGCGGCGATCGTGTGGTGGCGACGAGATCGAACCGATGCGATCGTCGCCGTCGCGCTCGTGATCGGGTCGATCCTCCAGGGGATCGCGATGCTCGTGTCGAGCGGCCCGCCGCCGATCGGCCCGCGCACACTCCGTGGCGTCCCCTCGATCTACCTGCAACGCGTCGTCGCTTCCTGGGCGGTCGGAGACACCCAGCTCGACGACGCGTGGCGCTATCTCGGCACGCCACTGCTCGTCTTCGCCACCGCGCTCGCAGTCGCGATCATCGCGGTGCTCGCGGCGACGGTCGCGCGCCGACAATGGATATGGGCGGGCGCAGCCTTCACGTGGTCGGGTTTCGCGCTCGCGGTCTCGCTGTGGTCGCGCGGGATCACCGAGCAGCTGCCGGTGCAGGAGGGGTCGTTCAGCTACGCGGGCGCGCGCTACGTCCTGGTGCCGCTCTGGCTGTTCATCTCGGGGCTGGTGCTGCTCGCCGGCGGCCCGCCACGTGAGGACTCCCCGGTGTGGTCGGGGCGCACGGCGACCATCGCGAGGTACGCGCTCGTCGCCCAGCTCGCAGTGATGGCCGTGGTCGGCTTCCGCGTCGACAGCCTGCGGTCGCCCGGCCCGAGCTTCGCTTCCGAGCTCCGCGCGGTGCGCGCCGAGTGCCGCGAAGGGCCGGGACGCTCCGCGGTCATGCGATTCGCGCCACCGTCCTTCTACGCAACTGTGCCGTGCGACGCGCGGTGAGCAGCGTCAGCGCTCGAGCACCCTACGATGGGCGCGACAGCCGGGGATCCTTGCCGGTCGTTCTCGGCGTGCGGCTGTCGTACCCTTGGTTCGACCACGGCAACGGGCAACGGCAACGGGGAGTAGCGCAGCCAGGTAGCGCACCTGCTTTGGGGGCAGGCGGTCGGGGGTTCAAATCCCCCCTCCCCGACCATCCGGGTCTACCGTCGCGGCCCCGCGCGGGTGTAGCTCAATGGCAGAGCCTCAGACTTCCAATCTGATGACGGGAGTTCGATTCTCCTCACCCGCTCCACACCGGCGTCCGGCGGATGCAGATCACAGACCTCGGACGATCAGGTAGACGCCGAACACGATCTCCACCGCGAGGACGATCGCCCGCCGGTGACGGGTCATCGCCCCGTCGAGCCGGGTGAGTGCCCGCTGCGCCGGCCCCGGCACGACGACGCGCAGCAACAGCGGCACGGTCGCAGGAAGCGACGCGAACCCGAGCATCACGAGCAGCGCGACGGCCTGGTCGGAGGTGCTGACGTCGGCCCGACCGATGTCGCGCATCGCGGGGATGTACAGCACGATGGTGGTGACGTTGGTCGCCATCATCACCAGGCCGAGCGCGTAGGCACGGGCGAGACCGTCGTGATCGGCCGGATGTCTCGCCGTTCTCTCGGTCGTGGGGTCGCGCGGTCGCAGTGCCGTTCGCGCCGCGAGGGCCAGCAGCACCAGTCCGAGCACCAGGTCGACGCTGTCCGAAACCGCCCGCTCCGTCGCCGACGGATGGTGATCGGCGAAGCGGTCGAGCACGGTGATGCCCAGCACGCTGATCACCGCGAGCACGCTCAGCACGCCGAGGGCGAACAGTGCACCCCGTGCGACCGGCCGTCGTGGCGAGCACATGAGCAGCACGCTGACGGTGAGCACCGTCGGGCTGACCGCTGCGCCGAGGCCGAGCGGCACGACGCGTGCCATCAGCTCACCCACGTCGCCGACCGTACCGGTCGAGCACCGCCGCCGCGGGCGCCGTGACCCAGGGCCGCTACGGCGTAGGCCGGAACCGCTCGTCGAGCATCACGAGATGGTCGGTGAGCTCGGGGTCCGCGCCCGGCCCGTAGCTCGACACGAGCGTGCCCCCGGCACCACAGATCGGGCAGCGCATCGCGTAGACGACGGCTTCCTCGTCGGGATCGCTCGGACCCTCGTACCGGAAGACCCGGACCACCTCGGCACGCGGGATGTCGTGCACCGCGCCGCACGCGTCACACCGCAAGGCGCCGTCGCGCAGGAGGAAGGAGGCACCGAACCCCTCCGCGGCGAACGAGTTCAGCGCCTCGAGCACGGTCGTCGGCTCGCCGGGACTCATCACGACATGCTGCCACCGCTAGGGCCGGCCCGGTACCGAGCCGACCGCGGCTCGTGCTGCTCCGGCAGGTGGGGAGAGACCCCGAGGGGAGCGTCGGCGCCGGCGCGGCTCCCGCTAGGTTCTGCGCCCGTGCTGCTCGATCGATTCTCAGTCAAGGGCAAGGTGGCGCTCGTGACCGGCGCCGGGCGCGGGATCGGCGCCGGGTGCGCGCGTGCGCTCGCCGAAGCCGGCGCCGATGTCGCGATCACCGCGCGGACGTCGGAACAGCTCGAGGCCGTCGCCGACGACATCGGCGCGCTCGGGAGCCGCGCCCTCGTGTTCCCCGCGGACGTCAACGACCTCGCAGCCGTCGACGCGTTCGTCGCGGCGGCACTCGACGAGTTCGGCCGCATCGACATCGTGGTCAACAACGCGGGCGGATCGATGCCGATGCCGCTGCTCGACACCTCGGTACGTGCGTTCGAGCAGGCGTTCCACTTCAACGTGACCACGGCGTTCGCCCTGAGCGTGGCGGCGATCCCGCACATGCTCGACGGTGACGGCGGCGCGATCGTCAACATCTCCTCGGCCATGGGCCGCCTGCGCGACCGCGGCTTCGTGGCCTACGGCACGGCCAAGGCCGCGCTGTCGCACATGACGCGCCTCATGGCGGCCGACTGCGCGCCGCGCATCCGTGTGAACGGGATCGCAGTGGGCTCGGTCGCAACGTCGGCGCTCGAGGTCGTGCTCACCGACGATGCGCTGCGCAGCGAGATGGTCGACGGCACGCCGCTGCGCCGTCTCGGTGAGGTCGACGACATCGCCCTCGCCGCGCTCTACCTGGCGTCCGACGCCGGGAGCTTCGTCACCGGCAAGGTGTTCGAGATCGACGGGGGTCTCGAAGCCGCGAACCTCGCGCTGGGGCTCCCGGACCTCTAGTTCGGCCCGGGATCGGCGGGTCCCGCGTACGCTGGAAGCGTCATACGAGCGCCCGTAGCTCAGTCTGGACAGAGCGACGGACTTCTATTCCGTTGGTCGGGGGTTCGAATCCCTCCGGGCGCGCCGCAGTACCGTTCGCTCCGAGGTTCTCGGGTTCTCGGTCTGACACGAGCCGGGTTTCGCTGGCCGTTGCGGCAGAACGTCCGTGTACCCTTGTTCCCCGCAGCACGCAGCGGACCAGCGGCGTGCTCCCATGGTGGCCGTAGCTCAGCTGGCGAGAGCGCCGGGTTGTGATCCCGGAGGTCGGGGGTTCGAAACCCCTCGGTCACCCCACTCGAAGCACGCGCCCCGCAGCCGGGGCGCGTCTTCGCGTCAGGCCGCGGGTGCCTCGGGCCGAGCGAGCAGGTCGCGCAGCGTGGCCTCGAGCGTCGAGTGCTCGAACCGGAAGCCGTTCGCCACGAGCTTCTCGGGCATCACGCGCTGACTGGCGAGCAGCAGGTGCTCGACGAGCTCGCTCCCGTACCGCAGCTTCAACGGCAGCAGCGGCGTCGGCAGCACCGTCGGGCGGCGCAGCACGCGGCCGAGGGTCTTGGTGAGCTCGGCGTTGGTGACGGGGTTGGGCGCGGTGAGGTTCACGGGGCCGGTCAGGGCAGGCGTGCCGAGCGCGTACAGGATGGACGCGATCTCGTCGTCGAGTCCGATCCACGACATCCACTGCGTGCCGGAGCCGAGCCGTCCGCCGGCACCGAGCTTGAACGGCAGCAGCAACCGGCCGAGCAGGCCGCCATCGCGGCCGAGCACGAGCCCGGTGCGGATCGTGACGAGTCGAATTCCCGCTTCCGCCGCGGGTTGCGCCGCGTGCTCCCACTGCACGACGACACCGGCGACGAAGTCGTCGCCGGGCGAGTCGGCCTCGACGAGGGTCTCGTCGCCGCGACTGCCGTAGTACCCGATCGCCGATCCGGACACGAGCACCGGCGGTGGCTTCTGGAGGCCGGCGAGCGTCTCGGCGAGGAGCCGCGTCGGTCCCGTGCGGCTCTCGAGGATCAGCCGCTTGCGCTCATCGGTCCAGCGAGCGTCGCCGATGCCGACCCCGGCGAGGTGCACGACACCACCGATCCCCTCGAGTGCGGCCGCATCGATCGTGCCGCGCTCGGGATCCCACGCGATGGCGTCGACACCAGCGGGGACATGGTCGGTTCGCAGCGCTCGGATCGGACGGTGCCCGGCGCGCGCGAGCGCGGGGAGGAGCGCCGAGCCGATGAACCCGCTGGATCCGGTGACCACGACGTCCATGCGCTGCCTCCAACACCCACCGTACGCCCACCGTCATCGACGCCAGCCCCCGAGCCCCCAGCACTCAGATCCAGCCGTCCGCCATCCACTCCACGAGCGGACCGAGGTCGAGGTTCTCGGCGAACTCGACCAGCTCGGGGAGACGATCGACGTCGTCCATGGCGATCGTCGTCCCCGCGGGGAACGTCGGCGCGAACCGGAAGTAGCGCTTCCCGAGGATCTGGGCGCACTGGTAGTCGGCGATGCCGTTCACGCCGTCGAGCATGATCGAGATCAACGGGCGCACCCACTGGAGGTAGCCCCAGTCGTGCTCGGCTCCCTCGATGTACTCGAGCGAGCGGCCGGTACCGAGCGATAGCAGGCGGATCTCGCGCAGGTCCGCCTGCTCGTCCGGCGGGATCCGGTCGTCCTGCGTCTGGGTCAGCGCGCACATGCTCGGGTTCGTCGCGAAGACGCCGCCGTCGACGTAGCCGTCGATGCTCCCGAAGTACGTCGGCGCGGCACTCGTGTACGCGCCGACCTTCGCGGCCAGCATCGCCCCGTCGGAGCCGTCACCCGGGTAGTTGTGGAAGAGCTTCGGCTTCCACGAGCGCTCCGCGGGCAGCTTCTCGTTGTCGAGGTCGAAGGCGGTGATGAGCACCCGGCGCGGGAGCTGGTCGAGACGGGTGTCGCCGAACACCTCGGCGACCTCTCGCTCCAGGTTCTTCGCGTCATAGTCGGCGCCGAGGATCTTCCCGAGGTCGCGCACGTCGTCGAGCCAGCCGTCGTCGAAGACCCGGGCAGCACGCTCCTCGTACAGCGCGCGGATCGTCGCGAGATCGAGCTGGGCTGCGAGCGCGAGCGCGATCAGCCCTCCCGTCGATGTCCCGGCGAAGAGATCGGTGCGCTCGAGCCAGCCGCTCAGGCGCGGATCGGCGCGGAGCCGCTGGAGCACGATCGTGGGGATGACGCCGCGGACGCCGCCGCCGTCGATGGAGATGATCCGGGTCGTCGCCATGCTGACACCTTCACGCCGGAAGTGCCCGCCCCACGACAGCATCGCACCGGAGAAGATGTGTCGTGAAGGGCCGCGTTCGCGCGGTGCGTTGGTACCATGCCCAGCGAGCGCCCCTAGCTCAACTGGTTAGAGCAAGTGACTCTTAATCACTAGGTTCAGGGTTCGAGTCCCTGGGGGCGTACCACTTCATCATGCTCGACGACTGCGCCAGAGCTGGCCGTGCCTGACCTCGATCCGCTCGCCTCGTTCCGCCTCGACGGACGCGTCGCGATCGTCACCGGTGCGAGCTCGGGGCTCGGTGCGCGTTTCGCCCGGGTGCTCGACGCGGCCGGCGCGAGGGTCGTGCTCGCTGCCCGTCGGGTCGACCGCCTCGAGTCGCTCGCCGAGTCGCTCACCGACGCGCACGCCGTGGAGTGCGACCTTGCCGACCCGACCGCGCCCGGCCGGCTCGTCGACGCCGCGATCGAGCGGTACGGCGCCGTCGACATCGTCGTCAACAACGCCGGCATCGACCACACCGAGCCCGCGCTCGACGAGTCGCTCGAGCAGTTCCGCGAGGAGCTCGACGTGAACCTCGTCGCGCCGTTCGAGCTGGCCCGCTGCGCCGCCCGCACGATGATCGCTGCCGAGCGCCCCGGCTCGATCGTCAACATCGGGTCGGTCTGGGCCGTCGTCGGCGTCGGACAGATCCCCGATGCCGGCTACGCCGCATCGAAGGGTGGGCTCGCGAACCTCGGGCGGGAGCTCGCGGCGCAGTGGGCCCGCAAGGGCATCCGTGTCAATACGTTGGCGCCCGGGTGGTTCCGCAGCGAGATGACGGAGGAGCGGATGTTCCAGGACGAGCGGTCGTTGCGCTGGTTGCGCCAGCGCACCCCGATGGGGCGCGGCGGCGAGGAGCATGAGCTCGACGGCGCGCTCCTCTTCCTCGCGTCCGACGCGAGCAGCTTCGTCACCGGACAGATCCTCCTCGTCGACGGCGGCTGGACGGCGATCTGATGCGCACCCGGTGCACCACGCTGGTCGCCCTGGCGCTCGTCGTGCTGGCGCTCGGCGCCTGCTCGGTGTCGACCACCAGCTCCGAGTCGGACGACGGGACGCCCCTCGACGACGGCCCCACCGACCTGCTGCACGAGCGCGGCGCCGCGGCGCGCGCGATCGCCGCCATCGAGGAGAAGGTCGGAGCGTCACCCGCCCGCGCCGGCGAGATCCTCGTCTACCCGGAGCACATGGACGTCGAGGCCCAGGACCCCGCGATCACCGAGCACATCGACGAGTTCGAGTGGCGCGACGACTCGGTCACCGGCCCGACGCCCGTCGCGCTGAGCGGCCCCCAAGAAGACGTCGAGGCCTCACTGTTCCCCACATCGACGGTGCGGTGGCGCGACATCCCCGACGTCGTCGCCGAGGTCGAGGCGCGCGCCCGGCGTGCGAAGCCGCTGCGGATCGAGCAGGCCAAGGCGTCGTACCTGATCGTCCAACGCTCGACGTCGTCGGAGGACGACGGCCGCGTGGAGATCTCGATCTATCTCAACGGCCCTCGCCGGAGCGGCAACGCCGAGCTCACCGCGAGCGGCGAGATCATCAACTTGACTGTCAACTGACCCGACTCACTGCCTCTGGCCCTTTTGGCGTCAGAAACATGCCCTGAGCGCATGTTTCCGACGCCAAAACACAAAGGGGTGCGCTGACTACGCCGCCGCCTTCTCGAGGATGTGGATGGCGCACGACGAGCCGAGGCCGATCACGTGGGCCATGCCGACCTTCGCGCCCTCGATCTGACGGTCGCCCGCCTCGCCCCGCAGCTGCGTGGTGATCTCGAAGACGCCCGCGACGCCGGTCATCCCGATCGGGTGACCCTTCGACAGGAGCCCGCCGCTCGTGTTGACCGGCGTCGTGCCGTCACGCCACGGAGCACCCGAGTCGATGAACGCACCCGCCCCACCCGGCTCGCAGAGCTGGAGGTTGTCGTAGTGCAGCAGCTCGGCCGTCGCGAAGCAGTCGTGGAGCTCCACGAGGTCGAGATCGCTCGGGCCGACGCCCGCCTTCTCGTACGCCTGCTGCGCGGCATTGCGGGTGAGGGTGTTGACGTCGGGCTGCACCTGGGCCCGCTCTTCCCACGGGTCGCTCGTCAGCACCGACGCACCGATCTTCACCGCGCGTCGCTGCTGCTCCTTCGACAGCGTCTTGAGCTTCGCGTCCGACACGAGCACGACCGCAGCCGCGCCGTCACCGGTCGGGCAGCACATCGGCAGCGTGTTCGGGTAGGCGATCATGCGCGCATTCATGACCTCCTCGAGCGAGAACTTCTTCTGGTACTGCGCGAGCGGGTTCAGCACCGAGTGCGCGTGGTTCTTCTCCGCGACCTTCGCGAACTGCTCGAAGCCCACACCGTCGTGCTCGTACGCGTACTCCTGGCCGGCCTGGGCGAACACGCCCGGCATCAGCGTCGTGCCGATGATCCCCTCGACGCCCATCACCGAGCCGTAGCGGCCCGACGGCTCGTACACGTGCTTCTCGCCCTTGGACTGGCCACCCGGGCCGAGCAGGCCCATCTTGCCCATCTGCTCGGCACCGATCGCGATGCCCATGTCGGCCTCGCCGGCGAGGATCGAGAGGTGCACGGCGCGCACCGCGGTCGCGCCCGTCGCGCACGCGTTCACCACGTTGAAGACCGGGATGCCCGTCTGCCCGATCTGCTGCTGCACGCTCTGGCCGAGCCCGGCCATGGCCTGGAACATGTTGCCCATGCCCATGACCTGCATGTCGGCCATCGTGACGCCGCCGTCGGCGAGCGCGTTCAGCGCCGCCTCGGACGCGAGGTCGATCACGTCCTTGTCGGGGTAGCGCGTGATCTTCGTCATCGACGCACCCAGGACCCACACCGCTTCAGCCACCTTGTACTCCCCTCAGCCGACCGGCGCGAACCCGAACGCGACGGCTTCGGTGCCGTCATCGTCGGACCCGGCGACCCAGGTCGTGAGCTTCACCTTCATCCCGAGCTTCACGTGCTCGGGGTCGGGCTCGGTGTCGACGACGTTCGCCTTCACCGCGCCCCCGCCGTCGAGATCGACGACGGACGACACGTACGGCACCGGGACTCCCGGCGCGGCCTGGTGGATGATCGAGAACGTCCGCACCACTCCCGTCGTGGCGAGGTCACGGCGATCGAACGTCGTCGCACTGCAGTGCGCGCAGGCGTTGCGGCGGTCGAAGTAGAGCGCAGCGCATTCCTTGCACTCGTTGGCCACAAGATGGGGATCGCCGTCGATGACCAGGTAGTCGACCATCGGGATCTGCTTCGCCACGTGCACCTCCGCGTCGACGCCCTGTGCGCCGGAACCGGATGACGACGCTACCGCACGCTCACGGGTGCGAGACTGGTCCGGAGCGAGCGTGGCGGAACGGCAGACGCGCCGGGTTTAGGTCCCGGTGCCCCC
>JBBDWT010000226.1:0-2042 GCA_040902705.1 Acidimicrobiia bacterium
GCGAGCTGGTCCCACGGCAGCAGGTAGCCGGTGAACGAGAGCAGCAGCGTGAGCGTGAGCAGGATCACGCCGATGACCCAGTTGAACTCCCGAGGCGCCTTGTAGGCACCGTGGTAGAAGACGCGGCACATGTGGAGGAAGACGGTGAGCACCATGAGGTGCGCGGCCCACCGGTGCATGTTGCGCACGAGCGATCCGAACGCCACCGCGGTCTCGAGCGTCTGGACGTCGTTCCACGCCGATGCGGCCGTCGGCCGGTAGAAGAACATCAGGAAGATGCCGGTGACGGTCAGCAACATGAAGAGGAAGAAGCTCAGGCCGCCGAGGCACAGCGTGTACGACACTTTCACCGCGTGCCGCTTCACCTTCACCGGGTGAAGGTGGTACAGCACGTTGTTCATGATCACGTAGGACCGGTTGCGGGGGCTGTCGGTGTATCCGCGTCGGTACACGGAGCCGGGGCGGAAGATCGAGTTCCACGCCTGCGACCCACGCATCTTCTCGTCGGTCTTGTCGAGGACGGCCGCGACCTTGTCCCGGGCGCCACGCCCGTTCCCGTTGCTGCCGTTCCTACCGTTGCCGTTGGCCACGAACCTTGCTCCTCGTGGGGTGAAACGCTTCTGGGACCTAGAACCTGACGCCGTACGAGTAGCCGTGCCGGTTGGTGCGGGTGTGCGGGTCGCCTTCGGGATCGAGCGTGCCGATCTTGCCGAGGATGATGACCCCGGTCGGGCATCGGTCGACGCAGAGCGCGCACCGCGTGCAGATGTCCTCGTCAACGATGAACGCGACGTGGTCGTGCGGGTCTTCACCCGGCTGCTCGGTCGCGACGGCCTCCGAGATCGCGTCGACCGAGACCATGTGGATGCACTTCCACGGGCAGATGTCGACGCAGCCCTCGCAGAGGATGCACTCGGCCTGGTCGATGTGCAGGAACTGCTTCGGCTTCACCGCCTGCGTGAGGTACGCGGGGTCGACCTCCTGGAGCACGTAGTCGGTCGCGAAGTCGGGCATCGGCGGGTTCGCATCGGTGCGCGCCATGTCAGGCGCCCTCGGTCGGCGCGGACGTGGCGGCGGCTGCGGTCGCGGACGCCGGAGCCGCTTCGCGGCGCCGGCGCAGGTTCCGGAGCGGGCGACCGAAGCGCGACGTCTTCTCGGGCTCGGCGCTCTCCGCCGGGACCTCGTTGCGCGCCTGCCACAGGCTGAAGAGCTTGACGTTGCCCACCAGGAACACGCCGTAGATCAGCGACACGACGATGTCGCGGAGCGCGGGGAAGTCGAGGCTGAACGGGTAGTTGATCGGGACGAACCCGAGGATCTCCTGGTTCGACTGGAAGACGAACTTGGAGCTGTCTCCCCACTCGAGGTCGGCGTTGGCGAACGTCAGCCACTCGTGCGGCACGATCGCGTACGCGAGGGTCATCAGCGCGAACACACCGACCGCTCCGGCGATGCACTCGGCCCACGTCGCCGGCTCGTCGGGGTCGCGTGGCCTGCGCGACGCGACCATGAGCAGCGCGTGCGCGACGACCGCGAGCATGCCGAGCAGGATGATCGTGCGCTGGAGATCGGGGATGAGCGTCCCGAGCACGAGCGTGCCGACGATGATGACGAAGAAGAGCGCGACGCCGACGGAGGTCTTGAACGGTCGCTGCAGCTTGGGCGGCTTCATCAGCGTCAGCACGACGATGACGCCGATGATGAGCAGTGCGAGCGACCAGAACAGCCGACCCGATTCCCGCAGGTTCCAGTCACCGAGATCCCACGGCAGCGTCAGCGTCCAGTCGGGGAGCAGGTTGGGCATACCCCGGCTTCCCTCCCGTGAGCGCTCTGGGGCCGTCGTTCCGGGCGTTTCCTACCACGGTAGTTGCGGAATCGGCATATTCAGGGCTCGCGTGCGAGCATCTTCTTCGTGACCACCGAACCCGCGGCCGCCCCGAGCCCCGAGCCCGTGGAGGTGGCGAGCGAACGTGTCGCAGGCCCGGCTCGGGTATCCCGTGCCGGAGGGAGCGAGCCCGTGGAGATGGTGGCGAGCGAACGTG
>JBBDWT010000226.1:2142-10895 GCA_040902705.1 Acidimicrobiia bacterium
CGGGTATCCCGTGCCGGAGGGAGCGAGCCCGTGGAGATGGTGGCGAGCGAACGTGTCGCAGGCCCGGCTCGGGTATCCCGTGCCGGAGGGAGCGAGCCCGTGGAGATGGTGGCGAGCGAACGTGCCGCAGGCCCGGCTCGGGTATCCCGTGCCGGAGGGAGCGCGCCCGTGGAGGTGGATGTGCTCGTCGTCGGGGGTGGCCCGGCGGGCTCCGCTGCGGCGTACTGGCTGGCCGAGGCCGGCCACGACGTGCTCGTGGTCGAGAAGAAGCGCTTCCCTCGGGAGAAGACCTGTGGCGACGGGCTGACGCCCCGGGCGGTGGCGCAGCTGGAGGACATGGGGCTCGGCGAGCGCCTCGCGGCCGACCACCTCCGCTACGAGGGGCTCCGGTCGATCGCGCACGGCATCACGCTCGAGCTCGAGTGGCCCGAGCACCCCACGTTCCCGTCGTACGGCTACGTCGTGCGCCGGCGCGACCTCGACGAGATGGTGGCCGACCGCGCCGTGAAGGCCGGAGCCCGGCTCTGGCAGGGCGCCGAGGCGGTCGCTCCGATCACCGAGGGCGGGATCCTGCGCGGCGCCACGATCCGCAAGAAGGAGGACGGCGCCGACCGCGACGTGCGAGCGCGCTATGTAGTGGTTGCGGACGGGTCGAACTCCCGGTTCGGCCGGATGCTCGGATCGGCCCGCGACCGCACCTATCCCATGGGCATGGCGGTCCGGGGCTACTTCCGCAGCCCCCGCCACGACGATCCGTGGATCGAGAGCCATCTCGACCTCCGCGACAAGGCGGGCAACAGCCTGCCGGGGTACGGATGGATCTTCCCGGTGGGCGACGGCACCATCAACGTGGGCGTCGGGCTCCTCTCCACCTTCTCCGGGTGGAAAGAGGTCAACACCAGCCACCTCATGGACGCCTTCTGCGCCACCGCCCCGGACTCCTGGGAGATCTCGCCCGAGACGGCGTGCGGTGCCCCGACCGGCGGCAAGCTCCCCACCGGGTTCTCGGTGAAGCCGATGGTGGGCCCGACCTGGCTGCAGGTCGGCGACGCGGCCGGTGCCGTCAATCCGTTCAACGGCGAGGGCATCTCCGTGGCGTACGAGACGGGTCGCTTCGCCGCCGAGGCGATCGACGAAGCGCTGCGCACGCGCGACGGCCTGGCGCTGCGCGGCTACCAGACGCGCCTCGACGAGACGTACGCCCTCTACTTCAAGGTCGCCCGGGTGTTCGTGCGCGCGATCGGCAACCCCGCGGTGATGCGCGAGCTCACCCGTGTCGGCTTCCAGAGCACCACCCTCATGGAGTGGATCCTGCGGATCATGGCCAACCTGCTGCGCCCCGACGAGCTCGGCCCCGCGGAGATCGTCTACAAGACGGTGGCCGCGATGGTGAAGGTCGCGCCCGAGCCATAACGCTCGTCGACGAGCGACCTGGGCCATGCTGCACGGGTGAAGTCTCACCCCGTCCACCTCGTCCACGACGCCAAGAGCCTCGCCGTCCGGCGGGGTCTGCGCGCTGCGATCGCGCTTCCCGGGTTGCTCGCGATCATCGACTGGCTGTCGGACGGCGACTTCCTCCTGGCGCTGTTCGCGGCGTTCGCCGCGTTCGCGTTGCTCGCGCTCGCCGACTTCGGTGGACCGCCGCGCGCGCGGGCGACGGCCTACTTGGTCGCGACGGCGATCGGCTCGGCGCTCATCGTCATCGGGACCCTGGTCTCTCCGACACCGTGGCTCGCCGCGCTCGTCACCCTGATCGTCGGCTTCGTGGTCATGGAGGTCGCCTCGTTCGGTGGCACCTGGTCGGTCGGGATGTTCGGGACCATGCTCGCCTACATCCTCGCGGCGACGCTCGAGGCGTCCGCGTCCGACATCCCGACGCGCGTCGCCGGGTGGGCGATCGGCGGTGTCGTGGCGACGGTCATGGCCCTCGTGCTGTGGCCGGTGTACGAGCGGCCGGCGCTCTGGAACCTGGCGGCCGACGCGCTGCGCGCCGCGGCTGCGCTCGTGCGCGCCCGGGGCAAGGGCGACGCACGCGACGCTGCCGAGCAGGCCGTGCGAGCGCTCCGCACCGCGTACGCGAAGGCGCCGTACCGCCCGGCAGGGCCGGCGGTGCGCGACCGCGCGTTCATCGCGCTCATGGAAGGACTCGAGCGGCTCGTCGAGCTCGAGCCGGGGCCGGTCGAGGGCCCGCCCGACGTGGGCAGTGACGACCTCCGGACCGCGACGAGCGAGGTCCTCGACGCGACAGCCGCGTACATCACCGCCCCGGCGACGTCGCTCCCCGATCTGAAGGTGCTCGACGCCGCGCGCTCCGACCACCGGACGGCCCTCGGGGAGCGGGTCGGGGCGTCCCTCCGGGACGGTGCCGCGGCCGACGAGGTGCTGACCGATCTCGAAGGTGCCTGGTGGACGCGCGTGGTGTCGTTCATGGCGATCTCGCTCGCGGCCGACGCGGTCATCGGCATCGGGGGAGCGCCACCGGGCGACGCCGAGGCCACGGCGTTCGAGACCCCGGTGCAGGACGCCGGCGACCGCCGCGCCCGGGTGAAGCGCGTGCTCAAGGTCAACGTCGACGTTGGGTCGATCCGGTTCCGCAATGCCGTGCGCACCGCCGTCGGACTCGCGCTCGCGGTCCTGATCGCCGGGCTCTTGAGCCTCGACCACGCGTTCTGGGTCGGGCTCGCGACCTTGTCGGTGCTGCGGTCGAACGCGCTCGCGACCGGTCGCACCGCGATCGAAGCTGTCGGGGGCACGGTCGTGGGCTTCCTCGTCGTGTTCGTGTTCTTCGGCATCTTCGACGCCGACGTGACCGCCGAATGGATCGCGCTCCCGATCGCTGCGTTCCTCGCGACGTACGCGCCGAGCGCGATCTCGTTCGTGGTCGGCCAGGCCGCGTTCACGGTGACGATCGTGCTGCTCTTCGACGTCATCGAGCCCGAGGGTTGGCAGACCGGCGTCGTGCGAGTCGAGGACATCGCCCTCGGCGCGGTCGTGAGCCTCGTCGTGGGGCTGTTGCTCTGGCCGCGCGGGGCCGTGGGGCTGCTCCGCCGCGTCCTCGGTGCACAACTGCGCGCTGACGCGAGATACCTCGATGCCGCGATGCAAGGGATCGTCTCCGGTGAGTCGGAGACGCGCGACGCCTGTTGCGCCGACGCGGTCGACGCGGAACGGCGCGTCGCCGACGCGTACGACGATCTCCTCGCCGCGCCCGGCACGCTTCCCCCGGATCACGAGATGTGGGGAGCGATCGCCGCGGCTGCCCACCGCGTGCAGGCGGCGACCGACCTGTTGGTGGTCCAGGCACAGCTCGGGTTCGTGATCGCGTCGTTCCCCGACGCGGTGACCGCGCTGCGGGCCGAGACCAGTCAGCTCGCGGCCACGCTCGGTGCCGAGGCCGACGCGCTCCAGGCCGGCCGCGCGGGTGCCCCGGTGCCGAACGAGCCCCGCGAGTCCCGGCGCGCGGCCGAGGTGGAGACGCTTGCCCGGTGGGGTGGCCGCGACGACGCGGACGTCTCCGCGGCCATCGGGGTGGTCTGGGCGGGCGAGGTCCTCCACGCCACCGACCTCGCCGTCCGGCGAGCCGCCGAGTCCGTCACCCAGGTCGCGGCGCCACCGGGCTGAGCCCCGAGTTGCGTCACGCTTCGGAGGCGGTCGGGCCTCCACGCTTGACAGGCAATTGGGTATTGACTGTAGAGAACCCCTGTTCTACAGTGAGGGCATGTCCAACGACGGGAACTTTGAGACCTGGTGGAACAGCAGCCCCAAGCAGATCGCCAAACGCGTTTTCACGGGGATGGAGCCGGATAGCCGTGCTGCCCTCGGGTACCGGAGCATCCTCGACGCCAAGGTGGCCGACGCCACGGAGCGCTACGTCCGATGGACTCGGGCGCTCGCCATTGCGACGTTCGTTCTTGCTGTCGCCACCCTCGTCCTCGCGATCAAGTAGCAGACGGAGCCAACGATGCCCCCCGCGAACCGCAAGCAGCCCAAGCGAGTCGAGTCCTCGGACTCCCGGTACTCCCTCACGGAGTTCATGGCCGAGTATCCCGACGACGAGGCGTGCCTGACCGCACTCTGGCGCGAGCGGTTCTCGCCCGATGGGGAGCACGCCTACTGCCCGTCGCCGTCGTGCAAGACGGAGCGGACCTTCAAGCGGTACGCCACGGCTCAGCAGCGCCAGTCGTGGACGTGCACCGCGTGTGGTCATCACCTGCATCCGACCGCGGGGACGATCTTTCACAAGTCGTCCACGTCGTTGCGTCAGTGGTTCTACTGCATGTACCTGATGACGAGTACACGCTGCGGAATCTCCGCGAAGCAGGTCGAACGCGAGTTGGGCTGCGCGTACAAGACCGCGGCGCGGATGATGCGGCTGATCCGTACCGAACTCATGACCGACGACGACGACGACATGCTCGGCGGGACCGTCGAAGCCGACGAGGTGTACATCGGCGGCAAGTTGCACCGTTACCCGCGCACCACTCAGGCGCAGCAGCGTGCGCGTAAGCAGCCGGTCCTCGCGATGGTCGAGCGCGGCGGACGTGTCCGAGCGCAGGTGCTCCCGACGCGTGGGGCGACGAGCAGACCAGAGGTCGAGCCGGTCGTCATGGAGAACGTGAAGCCCGACGCCGTGCTGATGACCGACGACTCGGGGCTGTACGCCAACATGCACCGCGTCTACGAGCACCACACGATCAACCACTCCGCGAAGACCTACGCACGCGGGAACGTCCACACGCAGACCATCGAAGGATGGTTCGCGACCGTGAAGGCCGGGATCCACGGCGTGTTCCACGGCGTGTCGCGCCAGTGGTTGCAGTCCTACTTCAACGAGTACACGTTCCGGTACAACCACCGGGAGGGCATCGACCCGTTCAAGATGCTCGTCGCTCTCGCAGCCCGACCCGTCGCCCAGTGACGTGGGGCCGACGCGGCAACTCTGGTGGAAGGTGCCGTTCGTCGTGTTCGTACTAGGGCTTGCGGCGTTTGCCGTTCTCGTCGTCGTCCTGGCCGAAATCGGATTCTTCCGCCCGTTCTGACGGGTTCGCGACCTTGCCGAGCAGCCGATCCCACGCCGAGCGTTTCGGGACAGGGATCTCATGCCCCTGCTCCGTCGTCTGCGTCGGTTCCTTCTCGTCGCTCATGACCCTCCGAGGGTAGCGGTCGAGCATGGACAGACCATTCGATAGCGCGTGGCTCAAGTGGGGGCGCGCTGTAGTCCACTACCACGCGCTTGAGGCAGAGGTCACCAACTACATAGCGAACCCCGACAGGCACGAGTACTTCCTGAGGTGGGGCGACTACGACGCAAAGCGACACGGCTTCCCCATCACCATTGCAAGCTTCACCCCTTGGCCCACGCACTGGGGTGTTCTGCTCGGTGACGTCGTCTTCAACTACAGGAGCGCTCTTGACCACATCGCGTGGGCCGTCGTCGGTCGCGGAAGACGCGCTGGCACTTTGACGGAAAAGGAAGCGCGCAACGTCTATTTCCCCGTGGTCGGTACGAACGCTGCGGATTTCAAACGAGAAACAGTCGTGAAGTTGATCGGAGCCCGGCGCGAAGACCTCGCACTCGTCCGAAAGACACAGCCTTACCTCCGAGGTAAGCGCCGGGCCCAACGACACGTCTTCACCATCCTCAACGACCTGTCGATAGTCGACAAACACCGGACGATCCAACCGGTTCAGACGATCACCATGCGCGGCTCCTACACGATCCTCAAGATGGTCCGGTGCGAGGAGACCCGCGACACCCGCCAGCCGCGCGAGCGGCGGGCCGTAATGGAAGTCGGCGCAGAAATCGGAATCGTTCGCGTTCGTAAAACAGGACCCGACCCGGAAATTGACGTGGGCGTGACCCTCGATTTCACCCCCGGCATCACACCGACGAACCGACTCGACGAATGGCTCCAGGTAACCGGACAGTTGATCCGGAACCTGCTGATCCATCTGGACCCCGAACCGCCAAACGAGATCGCGCAACTGGGCGACCCGACTTGGTTCTTCCCGCCGGGGCAGATCCCTCCCCACCTCCGGCCACCGCCCGCTCACGGTGAGCACTTCCCTGACGCGGGGCACTCACTGTAGAACGCCTGTTCCCTACAGTCATGACCCAATTGCCCCTTGACAAGTCGAACACCTGTTCGGTAGAGTGCAGGCAGCTCTTCTTCCACTTCCCCCGAGCTCAGTGGCTCACCGGTGCTCCGGTGGTGGCCCGACCCGTGTTGGGAGGTGTGATGTTCGACGAGGTGCGTGCTGCGGTTGCGACGCTCAAGCGGGTGGTGCGCGACTTGGAGCCGGGGCTGGTGGATGGTCCGGGCGCGGTGCGCCTCGTCGGGCTGTTCTCCGAGGCGGAGCATGTCGCTGCGGCGGGCAAGGCGATCGCGACGTTGCGGGTGGACGAGACGCGGGCGTATCGCGAGGCCGGGCACAAGTCCGCGGTGCATTGGCTCGCGGACACGACGGGGGTGAGTGTGGGTGCCGCGACGCACGCGGTCCGGGCTGCGGAGGCCTGTCAGGAGCTCCCGGCCACCAGTGAGGCGTTCCGGTCGGGTGGGCTCTCGGAGGTGCAGGCCTACGAGATCGCCAATGCGGCGAGCGCAGACCCGTCGTCGGAGGCGCGGTTGCTGAAGTCGGCGCGATCGCGGACGGTGAAGGGTCTACGGGAAGACTGCGCACGGGTCCTCGCGGCGTCGGTCGACGACGACGGGGAATGGGCGCGGCGGCTGCACGAGCAGCGGGCGGTGTCGCGGTGGTCCGACCCCGGCGGGGCGCCGCGGATGGATGTGCGGTTCACGCCCGAGGCCGGCGCGGTCGCGTTCAGTGCGCTCGATGCGGAGACGGATCGGATCTTTCGCGAAGCCCGCGCCGCGGGCCGCCACGAGCCGCGGCGGGCCTACATGCACGACGCGTTGATGAACCTGATCACTCGGGGGCCGGTCAAGCCGATCGATGTGCGCCTGTCGACCCCCGCGGCTGCGATCGCGCGTGGTCACGTCGTCGACGGGGAACGCTGCGAGCTCACCGGTGTGGGCCCGATCCCGGTCACGACCGCCCGCATGCTCCTCGCGGACGCATCGGTCACCACGATGCTCACCGACGCCGACGCGATCACCCACGTCACCAGCCCCAACCGGACGATCCCGGCCAAGCTGCGCCGCTACCTCGAAGAGAGCTACCCCACGTGCGGCCGCTCCGGATGCGACAACACCCAAGGCCTCGTCATCGACCACGTCGTCGACTATGCCGACGTCCTGCGCGACGGCGTCCTCCCACCCACCACCGAAGCCAACACGTGGCGCATCTGCGGCTGGTGCCACGACCTCAAGCACCACCACGGCTGGACGATCACCGGCACCCCCGGCAGCTGGGACCTCATCGCACCCCACCCACCCGACGACCCCGACCCACCCTGACCATGCGATGCGATGCGATGCGATGCGATGCGCGCGGACGGCGAGAGCGCGGGCGACACCCGACGCGCGCCGGCCTCGACCGGTACGAGGCGCAGCCGGGAGACGGAGGCGACGTACGGTACTCAGGGCGCCCTGACCTGGGAGACGCCCAGCGTTCGTTGCGGCTGGTCGCGCGCCCGCGGGTAGCCTGCGCGTCGCGCGCCGCCGCGAGAGGGGACCTTGTGGAGCAATACCTACCGATCCTGGCGATGCTCGTGCTGGTGTTCTTGTTCGCGGCGCTCTCGTTCGTCGCGTCGAAGCTGTTGGGTCCGAAGCGTCCGACGTCGGCGAAGCAGGCGGCGTACGAGTGCGGGATCGTTCCCGAGAGCGAGCCGGTCGAGCGGTTCCCGGTGAAGTTCTACCTGGTGGCGATGGCGTTCATCGTCCTCGACGTCGAGATCATCTTCCTCTATCCGTTCACGACGATCCTGCGCGACCTCGGCACCTACGGCGTGATCGTGATGGGCACGTTCCTGCTCGTGCTGCTCGTGCCGTTCGGCTACCTGCTCTCCACGGGCGCAGTCGACTGGGGTCCCGTGAAGCAGATCACCTCGCGCGTCGCGGGCAAGGTGCTGCACGCGACCGGTGTTCCGGGTCGCGACGGTCTCGACCCCGCCGCGACGCGCCGGCGGCAGGAGGAAGCCGCATGATCGGGCGCGTGGCGTACGTGACCGGGGGCATGAAGTACGTGACCGGGGGCAAGTAGTGGGGATGGAGCAGATCCCGCACAACTTCCTCACCGGTCGGCTCGAGGATCTCGTCAAATGGGCGCGGCGCAACTCGGTGTGGCCCGCGACCTTCGGTCTCGCGTGCTGCGCGATCGAGATGATGGCGGCCGGCGCGGCGCACTACGACCTCGCGCGCTACGGCATGGAGGTCTTCCGCGCGAGCCCGCGCCAGGCCGACCTCATGATCGTCGCCGGCCGGGTGAGCCAGAAGATGGCCCCGGTCCTGCGCCAGGTCTACGACCAGATGGTCGAGCCGAAGTGGGTCATCTCGATGGGCGTGTGCGCCAGCACCGGCGGGATGTTCAACAACTACGCCATCGTCCAGGGCGTCGACCAGATCGTGCCGGTCGACGTCTACGTCCCGGGGTGCCCGCCCGGCCCGGAGACGTTGATGCACGGGATCCTCATGCTCCACGACGAGATCCGCGCCGGCCACATCATGAAGCGACGCGGGGAGGGCCGCGGCGCAGGGATCCAGGTCGAGCAGCTCGACGGCACGCCGTCGCACGTCCCGCTGTCGCGGTCCGTCTGACGGCCGCGCCGAGGAACTGTCATGCCCGACGACGAC
>JBBDWT010000227.1:0-3290 GCA_040902705.1 Acidimicrobiia bacterium
GTCCTGTGGGCTACGCCGAGCTGCACTGCCACACGAACTTCTCCTTCCTCGACGGCGCGAGCCATCCCGAGGAGCTCGTCGACGAGGCGGCGCGGCTCGGGCTGGCCGCGCTCGCGGTCACCGACCACGACGGGTGCTACGGGATCGTGCGCTTCGCCCTGGCGGCGCGCGCTGCCGGCCTCCCCACGGTGTTCGGCGCGGAGCTGACGCTCGGGGTGGATCGCTTTGCGGCGGGTGAGCCCGACCCTCCGGGCGAGCACCTCGTCGTGCTGGCGAACGGGCCGGTGGGCTACGCGCGCCTGGCGCGCGCAGTCAGCGCGGGCCAGCTCGCCGGGGAGAAGGGCGCGCCGCGCTTCTCGCTCGACGGGCTGCACGCGGCCGCGCGCACCGGTGTGCACCTCAACGGCTACCGCGACGCGCCGGGCAACGACTCGTGGTTCGTGCTCACCGGGTGTCGCAAGGGCGCGGTGCCGCGCGCGCTGCTCGCCGACGGCCCGGCCGCGGCGCGACGCGTGCTCGACCGGCTGGTCGAGGGGTTCGGGCGCGAGCGGGTGCTCATGGAGCTGTGGGACCACGGAGACCCGCTCGACCGGCATCGCAACGATGCGCTCGCGCAGGTCGCGATCCGAGCGGGTGTCGAGGTGGTGGCAACCAACAACGTGCACTACGCGACCCCGCGTCAGCGCCCGCTCGCCACGGCGCTGGCCGCGATCCGTTCGCGGCGGTCGCTCGACGAGCTTGACGGCTGGCTGCCGGGCTCGGGAGGTGCGTACCTCCGCTCCCCCGAGGAGCAGGCGCGTCGCTTCGCGCGCTGGCCGGGCGCGGTGGAGCGCTCGGTCGAGGTGGCCGAGGCATGCGCGTTCGACCTGCGGCTCGCGGCGCCCGAGCTCCCCGACATCGAGGTGCCGGCCGGTCACACCGACATGTTGTGGCTGCGCGAGCTCACCCGGCGCGGTGCCGTGGTGCGGTACCCGTCGACGCACCCCGATCACGAGCAGGCGCGGCGCCAGCTCGCGTACGAGCTCGACGTCATCGAGGAGCTCGGCTTCCCCGGCTACTTCCTGGTGCTCGTCGACATCGTCGAGTGCTGCCGGCGGCTCGACATCTACTGCCAGGGGCGGGGGAGCGCCGCCAACAGCGCGGTCTGCTACGCGCTCGGCATCACCAAGGCCGACGCGGTCGCGCTCGGGCTGCTGTTCGAACGGTTCCTGTCACCCGAGCGCGATGGCCCGCCCGACATCGACCTCGACATCGAGCACGAGCGCCGCGAGGAGGTCATCCAGTACGTCTACGGGAAGTACGGGCGGGACCGCGCCGCGCAGGTGGCGAACGTCATCACCTACCGCCCGCGCTCCGCACTGCGCGAGATGGCGAAGGTCTGTGGGATGTCACCCGGTCAGGCCGACGCGCTGGGCAAGTGGGTCGACCGCTACGGCTACGACTCGTCCGCGTACGGCTCGCTCGCCGAGGAGGGTGTGGCGGTGCCCGAGCTCGCGCTCGACCTCGCCGGGCAGGTCCTCGACTTCCCGCGCCACCTCGGGATCCACTCGGGCGGGATGGTGATGGCCGACCGGCCGCTGGTGGAGTTCTGTCCGGTGGAGTGGGCGCGCATGGCGGACCGCTCGGTGCTCCAGTGGGACAAGGACGACTGCGCGTCGGCCGGGCTCGTGAAGTTCGACCTGCTCGGCCTCGGGATGCTCACGATGCTGCACCTCGCGGTCGACCTGATCCGGGAGCACACGGGGATCGAGGTCGACCTCGCGACCATCCCGCAGGACGACGAGGTCTATGACCTGCTCTGCGCGGCCGACACCGTCGGTGTGTTCCAGGTGGAGAGCCGAGCGCAGATGGCAACGCTTCCCCGCCTCCGACCGCGCTGCTTCTACGACCTGGTGATCGAGGTCGCGCTCATCCGGCCCGGCCCGATCCAGGGCGGGTCGGTGCACCCGTACCTGCGGCGGCGCAACGGCGAGGAGCCGGTCACGTACCCGCACCCGATCCTGGAGCAGTGCCTGGAGAAGACGCTCGGGGTGCCGCTGTTCCAGGAGCAGCTCATGCAGATCGCGATCGACGCGGCCGGGTTCACGCCCGGCGACGCCGACCGGCTGCGCCAGGCGATGGGGTCGAAGCGCTCGAAGGCGCGCATGGCCGAGATGCGCGTCCGGCTGATCGACGGCATGGCCAAGAATGGGATCACCGGCGACACCGCGGACGAGATCGCCACCAAGCTCGAGGCGTTCGCGCACTTCGGGTTCCCCGAGAGCCACTCGGTGAGCTTCGCCTACCTCGTGTACTCGAGCTCGTGGGTGAAGTACCACCACCCGGCCGAGTTCGCGTGCGCGCTGCTCAACGCGCAGCCGATGGGGTTCTACTCACCGAACACGATCGTGCGTGACGCGATCCGTCACGGCGTCGAGGTGCTCGGGCCGTGCGTGAACGCGTCGCGACGCGACTGCACGCTCGAGCCGCGCACCGAAGCATCGGGTCCGGTGGGCGCGCCCCAGCCCGGGTGGCACGCCGACGTGTCGACCCACGCCGTGCGCACCGGGCTCCGCTACGTGCGCGGGCTGTCGGGCGCGCTGCTCGACCGCATCGACGAGTCGCTCGCTGACATGGGTGCGTTCCGCGACCTCGAGGACTTCACCCGCCGCACCAGCGCGCCGGTCGACGCCCTGGAGTCGCTCGCCACCGCAGGCGCGTTCGCGTGCCTCGGGGTCGACCGTCGGGAGGCGCTGTGGGCGGCCGGGGCGCTGCGCGACGCGCGGCCCCGCCTCCACGGTGAGCGTGGGCCCGGTGCAGTGGAGGAGATGACGCTGCCCGGGCTCGTCACGGGGGTGGAGGCGCCCGCGCTGCCCGGGATGGACCCGGTCGAGGAGACGGCGGCCGACCTGTGGGCGACCGGCATGTCGGCGGGTCATCACCCCACCGAGTTCGTTCGAGAGCAGCTGGCCGCGCGCGGCGCGGTGACCGCCGCGGAGCTGCGCGACCTGCCACACCACACGATCGTCGAGGTCGGCGGGGTGGTGACGCACCGCCAGCGACCCGAGACCGCAAGCGGCGTCACGTTCGTGAACCTGGAGGACGAGACCGGGCTGGTGAACGTGATCTGCATGCCCGACGTGTGGAAGCGCTACCGGAAGGCCGCGCGCATGGCGCCCGCGCTCGTGGTGCGCGGGCTCCTCGAGCGTCACCAGGGCGTCATCAACCTGCTCGCCCGTCGCATCGAGCCCCTCGACCTCTCACCCGCGTCGCTGCTGCGCTCCCGCGACTTCCGCTGACATGCTTTGGCG
>JBBDWT010000227.1:3300-10862 GCA_040902705.1 Acidimicrobiia bacterium
TTTTTTTTTCTGACGCCAAAACCCCTCGCCCGAGCACACGGCCCGACGGAAGCGCCTGGCCTAGGCTCGTTCGGCCTCCGATGGAACGAGCAGTGATGAGAAGCGAGCCTCCGAGTCCCGGGCGATGCTGCGTGATCTCCGCCTCGTGCGGCGGTTCCGCGCGCTCGTGCGCGCGGACCCAGCCGGAGTCCGAGCGGGCTTCGTCGCGCACCTGCTCGCCACCGCGACCGGACTTGCCGCTGGTCTGATCCTCGGCTCCATCACCGGGACGCTCGAGGAGCTCCCGGGGCTGCTGGTGCTCGTGCCGGCG
This sequence comes from Acidimicrobiia bacterium, assembly GCA_040902705.1. Taxonomy (GTDB): domain Bacteria; phylum Actinomycetota; class Acidimicrobiia; order IMCC26256; family PALSA-555; genus DATBSK01. Next base: position 3,611 of record JBBDWT010000227.1, read on the forward strand.
GCGGTGGGACTGCGCGGCAACGTGTTCGGTGCGCTCGGCAGCCGGCTCGGCACGCTCGTCGCGACCGGCGAGTTCCGGCTCTCGCGCCGGTTCGACACCGAGGTCGGCCAGAACCTCGCGGCGTCGGTCGCGCTCTCGCTCAGCCTCTCGCTGCTCCTCGCGTTCGTCGCGAAGGGCATCGCGGAGGCGTTCGGGGTGAGCGCCATGGGCGTCGGCGACTTCATGGTCGTCTCGGTCATCGGCGCGCTCATCCCGACCGCGGTCGTCATGGCGATCACCGTGGGGGTCGCGGCGTTGGGGGTCGAGCGCGAGTGGGACGTCGACAACGTGAGCGTCCCGGTCGTGACCGCGGCCGGCGACATGGTGACGCTGCCGAGCCTCTTCCTCGCGACCTACCTCATCATCGACATGCCGGGTGCCGTCGTCGGTGTGCTCGCAGGACTGTGCGGCGTCATCGGCCTGGCCAGCCTCGTCGTCGCGTTGCGGTCGCATCTCGCCGTGCTGCGACGCGTCGTCGCCGAGTCGCTGCCGTTCCTCCTCGTCGCCGGTGTCGTCAGCACCCTTGCCGGGATCACCATCCAGTCGCGCCTCTCGACGCTCGCGGCCGAGCCCGCGCTGCTGATCGTCATCCCGCCGCTGCTGTCGCTCTCCGGCTCGCTGGCCGGCATCCTCTCGGCGCGCATCGCGACGAAGCTCCACCTCGGTGTCCTCGAGCCGTCGCGCTTCTCGCTGCGACCGGTCGCCGAGGACATCACGCTCGTCTTCGTGATCGCGCTGCCGATCTTCCTCGTGTTGGGGCTCGCTGCCGACGTGCTCGCGGTCGTGGTCGACCTCGGGACGCCCGGGGCGGCCGAGATGGTGGGGCTGATGCTCCTCGCCGGGATCATGGCGACCGTCGCGTCGTGCGTCGTCGCGTACGGGGCAGCCCTCGTCACCTACCGTCTCGGGTGGGACCCCGACAACAACGGCGTCCCGCTCGTGTCGTCCGCCTCCGACTTCCTCGGGGCGGCCTCGTTGATGGTGTCACTGGTTATTCTGGGACTCTCTTAGCGAGCGAACGGCAATGCCGCAGGTACCCTGCGGCAGAGAGAGCTCGCCAATGGAGACGATGGCAGACCAAGACAAGCCCCCACGCAATCTCAAGGCCATGCTCTCGGAGGCGAAAGACACCTCCGAGCTGATGGTCGACCTGGGCTACGCCGCGCTGTTCTTCTCCGACGAGCACATGGCGACGGAGGTGCAGGACCTCGAGGAGCGCCTCGCCGACCTCGTGCACGAGATGCGCGAGATCTGTGTGCTCGCGGCGCGATCACCTCGCGACGCGGAAGAGATGTCGAGCGTGCTGCACGTCATCTCGGCGATCGAGCGCATGGCCAACGCCGCGGTCGACGTCTCGCGGGTCGTCACGCACCGCCTCGGCATCCCTGCGGCGCTCGTCGCCGACCTCGCCGATGCCGAAGAGGTCTCGCACCGTGTGCGCGTCCGCGCGGAGTCCGGCCTCGCTCACCGGTCACTCGCGGACGTCGCGCTGCCGGTCGAGGTCGGCATGCGGGTCGTGGCGATCCGGCGGGGCAAGGACTGGATCATCGATCCCGATGGTGACGAGACGATCCTCCCCGAAGACGTCCTCATCCTGCGCGGCCCGCCCGCCGGGATCGCGCGGCTGCGCGAGCTCGCCGGGGCACCCGAGTGGCGGCGGCCGGGGATCGTCGAGGACCCGGCGATCACCGACCTCGACCGCGCGGTCGACGTCCTCGTCGAGATGAAGAACATCTCCGAGGTGGCGGTCGGCCTCGCGTACTCCGCGCTGCTGTTCAACGACCAGAGCCTGGCGGCGGAGGTCGGGCACCTCGAGGACCGCCTCGACGAGATGCGCGAGCGCCTCGAGGTGTGGGTGCTCCGCGCCGCGGCGGACCAGCTCGACCCGTCGCCGTTGCGCGGCCTCTTGCACCTCGGTGGCGCGGCCGAGGAGATCGGCGACGCCGCGCAGCAGATGGTGTGGCTCGTCGAGGAGCAGGAGGAGATGCATCCGATCCTGCGGATCGCGCTCGGCGACACCGACGAGGTGATCGCACGCGTGCCGATCGCCCTCGGCTCGGCACTCGACGGCGTGACGCTCGCCGAGGCGCAGCTGGAGCTGAAGACCGGCTTCTACCTGCTCGCCATCCGCCGCGGCGGCCGCTACATCTACCGACCGCGCGGCCACGCGCGGCTGGCCGCCGAGGACGAGCTGATCGCCAGCGGGCCCGACGAAGGCCAGGGGCGATTGGCGGAGCTGTGCGGCTACCGGGTCCTCGAGGACGAAGACACCGGCGAGATCGAGCTCGTCCCGGCCGCGTCCTGACCTCCTGCACGCGACGGATCGAACGGTGCCTGCTCCGACGATGACGCCCGACACGGGTCTGTCGTCCGCCGATGTGCGCGAGCGCGTCGCGCGCGGCCAGACGAACGCGTCGGCCGAGCGCACGAGCCGCACGTACGGCGAGATCATCCGCGCCAACGTCCTGACGCGCTTCAACGCGATCCTCGGCACGATGCTCGCCGTCATCCTGGTGGTGGGCGACATCCAGGACGCGACCTTCGGCGTCATCCTCGTCGCCAACTCGCTCATCGGCATCGTCCAGGAGACGCGCGCGAAGTGGACCCTCGACCGCCTCGCGGTGCTCAGCGCGCCCAGGGCACGGGTCGTGCGCGAAGGCACGGCCACCGAGGTGGCCGTCGAAGAGGTCGTGCTCGACGATCTGCTCGAGCTCCGTACCGGCGACCAGGTGCCGGCCGACGGCGAGGTCCGGACCGCGGAGGGCCTGGAGATCGACGAGTCGCTGCTCACCGGCGAGTCGGATGCCGTCGACAAGAGGACCGGCGACGAGGTGATGTCGGGGAGCTTCGTGGTCGCCGGGTCGGGCCGGTTCCAGGCGACGAAGGTCGGGGACGACGCGTACGCCCGGCAGCTCGCGTCGGAGGCGCGGCGGTTCACGCTCGTGCGCTCCGAGCTGGTCGAGGGCATCAACACCCTCCTCCGGTACATCCAGTTCGCGCTGCTCCCCGTGTCGGCGCTGCTCCTCTGGCGCCAGCTCGGGAACAACGACATCGACCAGGCCCTGGTCGGCGTGGTCGCGGGCGTCGTCGGCATGGTCCCGGAGGGCCTCGTGCTCCTCACGAGCCTCGCGTTCGGCATCGCCGCGGTCACGCTTGCGCGCCGGAACGTGCTCGTGCAGGAGCTCCCGGCCGTCGAGGTCCTCGCGCGCGTGGACGTCGTGTGCCTCGACAAGACGGGAACCCTGACCGAGGGCGACGTCGCGTTCGACCGCCTCGAGGTGCTCGACGGCGCCGGTGCTGCGGGGATGGGGGAGGACGAGGTCGCCCAGGCGCTCGGCGCCCTCGCCGACGACGACAACCGCAACGCCACGCTCGCGGCACTCGCCCAGGCGTTCGACCCGACGGGCTGGGAGCGCGACGGCGCCGTGCCGTTCTCGTCGGCGCGGAAGTGGAGCGCGGCGAGCTTCGGCAGTCACGGCGCCTGGCTGATCGGCGCGCCCGAGATGCTGCTCGTCGATGTTGCGCCCGACGATCCGGTCCGCGCCCGCGCCGACGAGCTCGCGTCCGAAGGGCGCCGAGTGCTGCTCCTCGGGCGCGCCGACGCGCTCGACGGGGAGATCCTGCCTGCGAGCTTCGTGCCTGCGTCGCTCGTGCTCCTCGACGAGAAGGTGCGACCCGACGCCGCGGACACGTTGACCTACTTCCGCGATCAGGGTGTCGACCTCAAGGTCATCTCGGGCGACAACCCTCGCACCGTCGCGGCGGTCGCTCGACGGGTCGGGCTCGAGGGGGCGGAGACGGCCTACGACGCGCGCGAGCTCCCCGAGGACATCGACGCGCTCGCCGAGGTGCTGGAGGAGCATTCGGTGTTCGGCCGCGTGACACCGCACCAGAAGCGGGCGATGGTCGCAGCCCTCCAGGCGCGCAACCACGTCGTCGCGATGACCGGTGACGGGGTCAACGACGCGCTCGCGCTCAAGGACGCCGACATCGGGGTCGCGATGGGCTCCGGTGCCGCGGCGACGCGCGCAGTCGCGCAGCTGGTGCTGCTCGACGGCAAGTTCGCAACGCTCCCCGGGGTCGTCGCCGAGGGTCGAAGGGTCATCGCGAACATCGAGCGGTCGGCGAACCTGTTCATCACGAAGACCGTGTATGCACTGCTCCTCGCGGTCGCCGTCGTCATCACCGGGTACCGATACCCGTTCCTGCCGCGCCACCTCACGATCGTGAGCACGTTCACCATCGGGATCCCCGGATTCTTCCTCGCGCTCGCGCCCAACAGCCGCCGGTACATCCCCGGCTTCCTCGAGCGGGTGCTGCGGTTCTGCATCCCTGCCGGCCTCATCGCGTTCGCCGCGTCGTTCGTGACGTACTGGCTCATGCGCTTCCAGGAGGACCTTCCCTTGAAGGAGGCCCGCACCACGGCCGCGCTCGTGCTCGTCGTGGTGGGGCTCTGGGTGCTCGTGCTGCTCGCGCGCCCGTTCAACTGGTGGAAGGCGCTGTTGGTGGGATCGATGGCCGGGTGCGTCGCGCTGATCCTCGCCATCGAGCCGCTGCGCGACTTCTACGCGCTGCAGCTCCCCGCGGTCCGCGAGCTCGGCCAGGCCGCGCTGATCGCCGGCGGGGCGGTGCTCCTGCTGGAGGTCTTCTGGCGCGCGTCTCGCGTCGTCGTCGCGCGTCGCTCCGTGGTGTAGCGCGAACGCCCGGTCGTCACACGACCGAGCCGACGAGCGACCCGACGAGTGCCGTGATGGCCATCGCGATGCCGCCGCCGGCGACGACCCGCACCGCCGCACGCAGCATCGGCGCACCCCCCAGTCGTCCACCGGCGGCGCCCAGCACGGCGAGCACCATCAACGCGACGATCGCGATCGCTGCGATCAACGCGTCGCCGGAGGTGAAGAGCAGGGTCAGGAGCGGGAGTGCGGCACCGACCGAGAAGCTCGTCGCCGACACGATCGCTGCCTGCCACGGCTGGGCCGCAACCGCACCGGTCATCCCGAGCTCGTCGCGCAGGTGGGCCTCGAGCGGGTCGGTGGCCGTGAGCTGCGTCGCGACCCGGCGAGCGAGCGGGCGCTCGAGCCCACGCTTCACGTAGATCGTGGTCAGCTCCTCGAGCTCGACGTGGGGATCACGCTCGAGCTCGCGCTTCTCGCGGCGGATGTCGGCCAGCTCGGTGTCGCGCTGCGAGCTCACCGAGACGAACTCACCCGCGGCCATCGACATGGCGCCGGCAACCAGCGCCGCGATCCCGGCGACCGCGATCTCGCTGTTCGAGGCGGAGGCCGCGGCGACTCCGATCATCAGGCTGGCGGTGGAGACGATGCCGTCGTTGGCGCCGAGCACGGCCGCGCGCAACCACCCGACTCGACTGAAGCGGTGCCGCTCTCGGTGGGGAGGCACCTAGATCCAGTCCTTGCGCTTGAAGTAGAAGAAGATCGGGATCCCGAGCACGAGCATGAGCCCTGCGATCACGAGGAACCCGATCTCCCAGTCGAGCTCCGGGGCGTTGCGGAAGTTCATCCCGAGCACCCCCGTGATGAGGGTCGCGACGATGAGGATGGCGCCCCAGGCGGCGATGCGCTGCTGGGACTCGCTGAGGCGGTTCGACGCTGCCGCGAGCTCGGCGTCGCGCAAGCCGGTGAGCACGTCGCGCTGGCTCTCGACGAAGTCGGAGACCCGCAGCACGTGATCGGCGAGGTCCTGGAAGTGCACGATCGCGGTGTCGTCGATGCACGGCACCTCGCGGCGAACGATCTCGGCGGTCACGTCGCGCAACGGCACCGCGGCCCGGCGGAAGCGCACGAGTGCCTTCCCGAGAGAGAAGAGCTGCATCGTGGTCTTGTTCTTCTCGTGCTGGGTGGCCTCGGTTCCCGCGAGGATGGCGTCCTCGATCTCGTCGAGGTGGTCGTCGACGGTCTCGGTCACGACGAAGTAGCGGTCGACGACGACGTCGAGCAGTGACCACAGGAGCAGGCCGACGTCGGACGCTCGATGCTGCGCGCGCTGCACGCCGAAGCGGCGCCGGACGAGGTCGATCGGGAAGTCGCCGGGATCGCCGTTGTCCGGGGCCTGGTGGATCGAGAGCGCCCAGCCGGCGCCGAACACGATGTCGATCTCGCGCGCGTGGACGCCGTCGGCGCGCAGCACACAGTCGTAGACCGCCACGTGGAAGTGGTCGGTGTAGTGGGCCAGCTTCGTGCGCTGGCCCGCCTTGACGAGGTCTTCGCGGGCGAACTCGTTCACTCCGAGCTGCGTGAGCAAGGGGTCGAGGGCGGGCTCATCCGTGTGGTCGCTGTCGATCCAGACGAGCCCGTTGGCGGCGTCGATCTTGCCGGACACCTCGTCGAGCGTGACCTCGTCGGGCTCCTTGCCGTCATTGGGGTACCACCAGGCCCGGATCATCCCGTGAGCCTACGATTCGACCGCACCCTGACGAGGCCGTCCCTGCTGGGGGCCGCCGAGGGGGACAGCCCACAGCCCGCGTCGCCGAAGGAGACCCCACCATGGCCGTCGACACCGCCGAGCTCGAGTCGAAGCTCCGTGAGCAGACGACGGCGTGGCTGCGCGCGAACCTGCCCGCGGGCTGGATGGACGCGATCGACGACGACGACCGCGAGGCCTGGACCAAGCTCCGCGCCGACATCGACTACGACGCGTGGTGCACGAAGCTCGGCGAGTCGGGCTACGCGACCCCGACGTGGCCGGCCGAGTACGGCGTCGGCCTCTCCCTCCCGCCGAACCAGGCCAAGTTCGTCAACGAGGTGCTGAACAAGTACAAGGTGCCGCGCCCGTTCAACATCATCGGCATCGGCATGGGCGGCCCGACCCTCATCCAGTGGGGGACCGAGGAGCAGAGGAAGCACCTGCTGCGCGGTCTCGCCACCAACGAGGAGATCTGGTGTCAGCTGTTCTCCGAGCCCGGCGCGGGCTCCGACGTCGCCGGGCTGTCGACGCGCGCGATGCGCGACGGTGACGAGTGGATCGTCACCGGCCAGAAGGTGTGGACGACGCTGGCCCACATGGCGCGGTGGGGGATGCTCATCGCTCGCACCAACCCCGACGTGCCGAAGCACAAGGGCCTCACCTACTTCATCCTCGACATGCAGGCGCCGGGCGTCGAGGTGCGTCCGCTCGTGCAGATCACCGGTGACGCGGAGTTCAACGAGGTCTTCATGGAAGGGGTGCGCATCCCCGACTCGATGCGCGTCGG
>JBBDWT010000228.1:0-10847 GCA_040902705.1 Acidimicrobiia bacterium
CCCCGACCCCACCGTGCACGCACCCGCCGCGGCCGGCGCCGTCGGGGGGGCCGCCGGGCCCGACGGCCCGGCGCTGTTCGCCGTCGATCTCGACGCGGTGGGTCGTCCGGAGCGCGAGCCGGCGATGGACCGCACCCGTGAGGTCGGCTGGCTCACGCTCGAGGGCACGCCCGCGCTGCATCTCGGCACCACGGATGCGGTCGACGCGCTCGTCGACCGCGGTGCCGTGTACGCGTGCGCCGAGATGCTCGGTGGCGCCGCGCACGTCCTCGACCTTGCGGTCGACTACGCGAAGGATCGCGTGCAGTTCGGTCGGCCCATCGGCAGCTTCCAGGCCGTCAAGCACCGCTGCGCGGACATGCTTGTCGACGTCGAGGGGATGCGGTCGTCGACGTACTGGGCGGCGTGGTGCCTCGCGGCGGGCGCGCCCGATGTGTCGGTCGCGGCGTCGACCGCGAAGGTCTGGTCGGCCGACGCGTCGAAGCGGGTGATGGCGTCGAGCCTCCAGATCCACGGTGGCATCGGCTTCACGTGGGAGCACGACCTGCACCTCTTCCTCAAGCGCGCGCAGCTCGACCAGCTCGCCTTCGGTGACGCGTCGTACCACCGTGAGCGCCTCGCCGCGCTGCTCCGGCCCTGCATCGAAGCGGGCCACAGCGTCATCTGATCCACCCGTGTCGCATGCGTTGGCACGCTGAAGCGTCCTGGAGACGCCTCAGCGTTCCAACGTCGGATCGGGGGGAGGGGCGGCGGCTCTGGCCTGGAGGGTCGCGCGGTCCGGCTTGCCGGGACCCAGGGTCGGGAGGTCGTCGACCTCGATCACCCGCTCGGGGGTCTTGAAGCGCGCGATGCCCTCGTGCTCGAACCAGGCACGACACGCGTCGACATCGAAGTGTGCCGACGCGACGACGAACACGCACACGCGCTCGCCGAGGCGGTCGTCCGGGTACCCCACTGCGACCGCGTGGCGCACGTCGGGGTGACGCTCGAGCACGCCTTCGACCTCGGCCGCGGTGATGTTCTCGCCGCCCCGGATGATGATGTCCTTGATCCGGCCGACGATGGTGAGCCAGCCGTCGGGATCGACGGTCGCGAGGTCGCCGGTGCGGAACCACCCGCGTGAGATCGCGGCGCGCGTCGCCGACGGGTCGGAGTACCCGACGAAGAGCTCGGGTCCGCGGAGCCAGAGCTCGCCCGTCTCGCCGTGAGCGCGCTCGGCACCGGTCGCGGGATCGCTGACCCGCAGGCGCGCGACACCGGTCGCTCGCCCGTCGGTCGCTCGTGCCCGCTCGAGGCTGTCGTGCGGCGTGCTCGTCGTGATGGTCGGTGCTTCGGTCGAACCGTACGTGCGCTTCACGCGCGCCGCGAGGCGCTCACTCGCCTCGTCGACGAACGACGGAGTCACCCCCGCACCGCCGCTCGACACCAGCCGCAGGCTCTCGACCCGCTCCGTCGAGAACGCGGCTGCGCCCATGAGCGCGACGAAGAACGTCGGCGGTCCGATCATGAACGTGATCCGCTCGCGCGCGATCGTCTCGACGGCCTCGTCGGGATCCCAGCGCGGCATGACGTGCGCGGGCATCGGCACCACGCCGGGGAGCAGCACCGCGTTGAGCAGGCCCGAGATGTGCGCGAGCGGCGCCGGCATCAGCACGGAGTCGGCGGGTCCGAGCTCGTGCGCGCCGGCCATGACCCGCGCCTTGTACCCGAGGCCACGTTGCGTGTGCATCGCCGCCTTCGGCCCACCCGTCGATCCCGAGGTGAAGAGCACCACCGCGAGATCCGACGCCCGGCCGGCCGACGTGTGCACCGGCGGGCCGGCGTCGAGCATCGCCGCGAGGCGCGCCCCCCGGCCACGGACGTCGTCGGTGCTCAGGAAGACCTTCGGCTCGAGGATGCGAAGCATGCGGTCGACGTCGGCCGGGCCGGCCAGATGGTGCACGGGACCGGCGATCGCTCCGAGGCGCCAGCACGCCCGGTAGAGGACGACGACCTCCCACCAGTTCGGTGCCTGCCACGCGACGACGTCGCCGCGCCGCACGCCCGCGTGGCGCAGTCCGCCGGCGAGCGCGGCGACGGCGGCATCGAGCGCGCGACCGTCGAGTCGGACCCCGGCCGAGGCGTCGATCACGAGGTCGCCGGGCGCTCGCTGCGCCGTGCCGGTCACGAGCGCGTCGAGCGACGGCAGGTCCCATGCACCACCCGGCGCGCGGTACAGCCGGGCTTCGGGGTGCTGGTAGGTCGGCGTCAGCGCCACGGCATCGGGGACGCGCGACGGGTCAGGGGAGCGGGTTGCGCCAGCCGGCGCTGGTCGTCGTCGCGCCGCGCAGCACCTGCGAGCCGACGAAGTTGCGCTGGATCTCCACCGTCCCGGCACCGATGCACAAGCCGCGGATGTCGCGGTACGCGCGCTCGACGGGGTACTCGCGCGAGTAGCCGTAGCCGCCGAGCAGCTGGATCGCCTCGTCACACACCAGCTTCGCCGCGAGGTTCGCCGCGGACTTCGCCATCGCGGTCTCGAGCGCCGGGGGAGTGCCGTGCGGCCCGGCCAGGTGCAGCGCGCGCTGGAGCAGCAGCCGCGCGCCATCGAGCTGGGTCGCCATGTCGGCGATCTTCCACTGGAGGCCCTGCAGCTCCGCGATCGGGCGCCCACCGATCGTGCGCTCGTTCATGTACCTCACCGCGTACTCGAGCGACCCGGTCGCAGCGCCGATGCACATCGCGGCGTTGCCGCAGCGCTCGTGGTTGATGTGCGAGATCAGTGTCTTGAACGAGTCGCTGTTCGCCGCGTCACCCGCGAGCAGGACGTCCTCGGGCCCGACGTACACGTCGTCGAACGCGAGCTCGGCCTCGCTCGTGCCGCGCAGGCCCATCTTCACGTGGGTGCCGGCGACCGTGACCCCTTCGGACTCGAGGTCGACGACGACCGCGCCGATGCCCTTGGAGCCCTCGCTCCCGGGGAACCGGCACCACACCAAGCAGCACCGCGCCTTGTGACCGCCGGTGACGTAGTTCTTGTAGGCGTTGAGCCGGTAGCCGTTACCGTCGGGCGTCAGGCGCGCCCGCATGTGGTTGACGGCCGAGCCGGCCTCGGTCTCGCTGATCCCGATGCAGAACAGCGACTCGCCGCTCGCCGCCATGGGCAGCCAGCGCGCCTTCATCGCCTCGTTCCCCAGGTGCTGGATCGCGCGCGGGGGGCCGTTGAACGTCAGCTGCGCGAGGATCGCGCTCGACACGTCGATCCGCGCGAGCTCCTCGAGCACGATCGCGGCCTCGATGTCGCCCATCCCCATGCCGCCGTAGGCCTCGTCGACGGTGATGCCGAAGAGGTCGGCCCTGCGGATCGCGTCCCACGACCCCTGGGGGAACTCCTCGGTCTCGTCCCAGTGCCGGGCGTTCGGCTCGAGGTCGCGCTGTGCCACCTCGCGGGCCAGCGAGCGCAACGCCTGCTGGTCGTCGGTCTCTTCGAAGGGGTCGACACCCTCGCTCGCCACGGGGCGAATCTAAGCGATCGGAGCCTGCTCCGAGGCGGGCGACCGGCCCTCGGCGAACCTGACTACCGTGTCAGGGAACTCCGGGGGGGAGACGACGATGACCGACGTGGCGCCGAAGTTCGAGTACCCGGAGATGGACTTCGTCACCGCGCAGCCGTACCCGGTCTGGGCGCGGGCGCGCCAGGAGTGCCCCGTGATCCCGACGAGCGGCGCCACGATGGGGATGGACGGCACGTCGTACCAGGTGACGCGTTGGAGCGATGTCGAGCACGTCCTGCGCGACGGCGAGACGTTCTCGTCGTCGATCAACGCCCAGCACATCGGCCAGTACATGGGTGACCTCATCCTCGCGATGGACGGCACCGAGCACCGCAGCTACCGCAACCTCGTCGCGCAGGCGTTCCGTGCGTCGCAGCTCGACAAGTGGGACGCGACGCTCATCCGTCCGTCGATCGAGGGGCTGCTCGACGAGATCGCGCCGCTCGGGCGCGCCGACCTCGTGCGCGACATCACCGCGCGCTATCCCGTGCAGGTGATCTGCGGCATCGTCGGCGTGCCCGTCGAAGACAGTGAGCAGTTCCACCAGTGGGCCGAGCAGATCAACACCGGGCCGCTGCACCCCGAGGTCGGCATGGCTGCATCGCGCGCGATGCGCGAGTACCTCGAGCCGCTCGTCGCGGCGCGACGCGAGGAGCACCAGGGCGATCTCCTCAGCGACCTCGTGCACGCCGAGGTCGACGGCGAGCAGCTCTCAGAGGAGCGCCTGTACGGGTTCCTGCGGCTGCTCCTGCCCGCGGGTGCGGAGACGACGTTCCGCGTCATGGGGAACGCGCTGACCGCACTGCTCGTGCACCCGGGCGTGATGGATCGGGTGCAGGCCGACCGCGCGCTGCTCCCCGCGGTCATCGAGGAGACGCTCCGTTGGGAGTCGTCGGTCACGCAGGTGAGTCGCATCGCGACGCGCGACACCGAGGTCGCCGGCTGCCCGATCCCCGCCGGCTCGCCGGTCGCCGTCCTCACGGCGTCCGCGAACCACGACGAGCGGCGCTACGAGGACTCCGAGGAGTTCGACGTCGATCGCCCGACGCAAGTGCACATGGCGTTCGGCACCGGGCAGCACCAGTGCCTCGGGATGCACCTCGCCCGCCTCGAGCTGCGCGTCGGTCTCGACATCATCCTCGACCGGCTCCCGAACCTGCGCCTCGACCCCGAGGGCGACGCTCCGCTCATCGAAGGACTCGCGTTCCGCGGACCGGTGTCGCTGCCGGTGCTGTTCGACCCCAGCTGAGGCGCCGAGCGCCTCGGGCCTCCGCGAGGTGCTTCCCGCGAGCTCGCTCACGCACCCATGAGCATGCGCCACTGGTCGAGGCTGCCGATGCGGAACACGTAGTTGCGCCGGCGCGTCTCGCCCATGGTCGCGAAGGGCTCGGGGGAGTAGAGGTGACCGGGGTAGAGCACGGTGTCGTCGGGGATCGTGGCGAGGCGCTGCGTGAGGCTCTCGTACATCTGGTCGGGATCCGCACCGGGCAGGTCGGTGCGGCCGCAGCCCTCGAGGAAGAGGGTGTCGCCGGCGACGAGGCGCCCGTCGACGACGAAGCACTGGCTCCCCGGGGTGTGCCCGGGGGTGTGGAGCAGGGTCACGGGGATCTCGCCGACCATCACCGTGTCGCCGCTGTCGTGCGTGACGAGGTCGGAGTCGGACACGCCCGTCGTCCGCTTGACCCATTCAGCCTCGTCGCGGTGCACGTGGACCGGTGCGGCGACGTCGTCCATCCCCGCGAGCTCGCGGATGCCCTCGATGCCGTGACCCATGAGGTCGCCGCCGACGTGGTCGGGATGCCAGTGCGTCGCGAGCGCGCCGGTGAGCTCCAGGCCCTCGGCGCCGAGGATCTCGACGAGGTCGCGCACGCCGTACGCGGGGTCGATCGCCACCGCGTCGCCCGTCTCGCGGTCGCCGATGAGATACACGAAGTTCACCATCTGGCGCGCGATCGGGTCACCGGTCGCGAAGTCGCGCCCGGCGAGCAGCTGCCGGAAGTAGAACCGGTCGTCGCCACCATGAGTCATCGGAAGTCGAACGCGATCTCGAGTGCTCGCACGGCTCGGCAGCGTAGGCGACGCCCTCCCATCCCAACGCGGGAGAGGGGGGTCAGCCGCGGGCCATCTGGCCCATGATGTCGATGAACGCGTCGGGGTCGGTGGTCTTGCCGACGACCATGTCGCGCTGCGTGCCGAGCCCGCCCGGGAACTCCGGCGGAGCGAAGTACTCGAAGCCGTCGCCCTCGATCGCGTCGACGATGCTCGCCGCGCACTCGGCGGCCGGGACGAACGGCCCTTCGTAGAGCGCGGGATCGTTGTCGGGGAGGTCCCAGATCTCGGTCTCGATCGGGCCGGGGAGGACGAGCTTCACCTCGATGCCGGTGTCGTGCAGATCGATCGCCAACGACTCGCTCCACCCACAGAGCGCGAACTTCGACGCGCAGTACGCCGCCTCGTGGGCGATGCCGATCCGTCCGCCCATCGACGACACGTTCACGACACAGCCGGAGTCGCGCTCGAGCCACTCGGGCAGGAGTGCGAACGTCATGCGGACCGGGGAGGTGAAGTTGACCCGCATCACCGTGTCGACGTCGTCGCGGGTCAGGCGTGGAACCGGCATGCGCTTCGGGATCGCAGCGTTGTTGACGAGGCAGTCGACCGACCCGAACGCGTCGCGTGCAGCGAGCGCGACGCGCTCGGCCGCGTCGAGGTCGCCGAGGTCGGTCGCCCACGAGCGTGACTCGGGCGAGTGCTCGACGCACCGCGCGAGCACCTCCTCGAGCCGCTCCTTGCGGCGGGCGACGATCCCGACCGTCGCGCCTCGTTCGGCGAGCATCGGCGCGCGGGCCGCGCCGGTCCCCGACGACGCGCCCGTCACGAGGATCTTCGAGCCTTCGATCTTCACGTTGTCTCCCGGTCGTTCGGGCCCGGGCGGTCCGCAGCCCAGCGAAAGATCCCCTTGGCCATCGTCGACGATGCCTCGTCGACGCGACGTGAGTACACGTCGGCCAGCACGGCACGAACCGCCGCATCGTCCGGCGCAGCTTGGGCGGCCCACTCCGCGAGCTGCCCGGCGAGTCGCAGGTCGCCGGCGTCGGCGACCGCGACCGCGCGCTCGGCCAGCGCTGCGGCGCCCCCGGACAGCGTCGAGACCTCGGCCGCGAGCGCGGCGTCGGACGGCGGCTTCAGGCGGGCGGGGTTGCCGTCGAACCAGCCGCCGTACAGGCGCCACACGTTGCGCACGATGAACTCGGGCTCGTCGTACACGGGCCGCAGGTACGGCCGTTCGAGGAGGTGCGCCGGTGCGTGCACCGTGTGCACGATCTCGTCGAGCGTTGCGCCGGCGTTCATCATCGCGAGTGTCTCGTCGTGGAGGACCTCGAGGAGCTCGGCGCTCTCGCTGAGCGCCTGGCGCACGCGGTCCGCGCCGAGGATCGGGAGCCCGTGACCGGGCAGCAGCGTCTCGGCCCCGAGCCCAGCCATCGTGCGCAGTGCCACCGCCCACTCCCGCGGGTACCGCTGCACCTTCTGTGGATTGCCGCAGTTCGGTGACGCCCAGATGAAGAGGTCGCCCGTCAGGAGCACCTTGTCGTCGGGCATCCACACCCAGGTGTGGTCGTCGGTCTCGCCGCGGTTGTGGTGGAGCTCGAAGCGACGACCGCCGACGACGAGGTGGAGATCGTGGCGGTAGGTCTCGTCGGGATACCGGTAGTCGACCGGCCAGTCCATCGACGGCAGGGAGAACTGGCGTTGGTTGATGCGACCGTTGTATCCGGCGGTCAGCCGGTAGCGGTCGAAGCGCGTCGGGACGAGCTCGTGCGCGACGACACGCGGTGGCGCGGCGTCCATCGCCGCGTTGTCTGCCTCGTAGCGGTCGACGCCGAAGACGTGGTCCACGTGCCCATGGGTGAAGACGGCCGTGTGCAGTGGTGAGGCCGACCACTCGCGGATCGCGTCGTGCATGACGTCGGCGAGGAGCGCCATGCCGGTGTCGACGAGCACGAGTCCCTCGTCGGTGGCGATCCCGTTGACGTTCGAGAAGGCGTGCACCGACGCGATGCCGTCGCCGACCTCGCACCAGCTGCCGGCGCCCCGGAAGGGGTGGTACTGCGCCTCGCCTCGCCACATCCGCTCAGCGAGCGCGAGGACGTCGGTCATCTAGTCGACGATCTCGACCGGGGTGCCGAGGGGCAGGATCCCGGCGAGGCGCGTGATGCTCTCGTTGGCCATGCGGATGCAGCCGGCACTCACGCTCTGCCCGAGGACCGACGCGTCGTTGTTGCCGTGGATCCCGAGCTCGGCATCCCCGCCGTTGAACTCCTCGAGCACCTCGGAGTGGCCGGAGAGACCGTAGGCGTAGGGCCCGTAGACGGTCGTCGGATCCGGCGCCTTGAGCAGCACGCGCAGGTAGTACCTGCCGGTCGGCGTCGGCGTCGACTCCTTGCCGACCGCGACGGGCTCCTGGAGCATCACCTGGTCGCCGTCGTACACCGTGATCCGGTGCAGGGCGCGGTCGACCTCGATGCGGTACCGGATCGGGGTGAGGCGGACGTCGCTCTTCTTGATCCAACCGGTGGTGCCGTTCGGGCGTACGGGGAGCAGGACGTTCACCCACTCCGGCTGCTGCTCCTCGACGAGGAACACTTGCGGCACCGCGTTCTTGGGGTTGTTGTCGAGCAGCCACGGGTTCGGGAAGTCCTGCGCCGGGCTCGTCGTGTCCGGCGTCTCGTACACCTGCACGCTGTCGCCGAGGGGCTGGGCGGCGTAGTGGATGTAGTCCGCGACCGACGTCGTCGTGTCGCCCGGACGGGACTGGCTGCCGATCGTCGGCCGGTCATCGCCGCCGCCACCACATGCCGCGGCGAAGAGGGCGATCGCGCCGGCCGCGGCCAACAGTCGGAGAGAACGGGCTCGCACGAGCGGCGATGCTATCCGTCGCGCCTCGTCTCACCGCTGCGGCCTACGGTGACGACCGATGGCGAGCGACGACGCACGCGACTGGCAGGCCGCCGGACTGTACGACCCCGCGGCCGCCGACGCGACCGAGCGACTCGCTCTGCTCGAGTATCTCGTCGAGCGCGGTGCGACGCTCGACGACCTCCGCCGCTCTGCCGCAGAGGATCGTCCCTGGGGGCTCGCCGGCGACCTTCGCCGTCGCGGCATCGTTCGCCTCACGGCGCGCCAGTTCTCCGAAGAGACCGGGCTCGACCCCGAGCTCGTGTTGCGGGTCTCGCGCTCGGCGGGCCTTCCCGTGTACGAGGCGGACGTGCCGATCTTCCGGCGCGCCGACGCGGAGGGCTTCCGGATCGCGATCGCGGCGATGGAGGTCTTCGGCGAGCACCCGACCCTCGAGTTCACGCGGGCCATCGGCGCGGCGGTCGCGTCGATTGCCGACGCCTCGATGACGATCTTCGGCACGCAGGTCGCCGAACGGTTCGATGAACGGGGTGTCTCGCAGCTCGAGCGCGCGGCGGCAGTGGAGGCCAGCAGCGCGGCGTTGACCGACCAGGTCCCCATCGCGATCGAGACGCTGCTGTTCCATCACGTCGAGGCCGCGCTCGGGCGCGGTGTCGGCGGGCACACGACCCCCCTCGCCGTCGGGTTCGTCGATCTCGTTCGGTCGACCGCGCTCGTCGAAGGTCTCGCGCCCGATGCGCTTGCCGAGGTGATCGGCACGTTCGAACGGCTGGCGGTGGAGATCGTCGGTGAACGCGGCGGGCGAGTGGTCAAGACGATCGGTGACGAGGTGATGTTCGTCCTGCCCGATCCCGGTCGCGCGTGCGATGCGGCGCTGGCGCTCCGGGACGCCGTCATGGCCGACGAGCGGCTTCCCCTGGTGCGGGGTGGGCTGGCGTTCGGTGACCTCGTGCGTGGCTACGGCGACTTCTACGGGCCCGAGGTGACGATGGCGGCGCGCGTCGTCCAGCTCGCCGAGCCTGGACAGCTCCTCGTCACCGCCGGGCTCCGGTCGGTCGCGGGAGCCGGGTTCCGCTTCGAGCCCGCCGGAACCCGACCCTTGCGTGGCTTCAGTGAGCCGGTCGAGCTGTCGACGCTCGACCCCGTGTAGATGCCCCGGGTCCGACGGGAGCTGCTCGACGCCGCCGCGGCCGTCGGCGATGCAGACCCGGCGATGCGAGCCGTCATCGACGACATCGGCCCACCGGACCTCCGCCGCGGGCGTCCGCGCGCCAACCACTTCGCCGAGCTCGCGCGAGCGGTCTGCTTCCAGCAGCTCGCCGGCGCTGCTGCACGGACGATCCACGGGCGCTTCGTCGCGCTGTTCGGGGACGACGAGCCGAACCCCGAGGCGGTCCTCGCGCTGTCGGTCGAGGCGCTGCGCGGGGCGGGCCTGTCCGGGGCGAAGACCGCGAGCATCCGCGACCTCGCCGAGAAGGTGTTGGGGGGCGACGTCGAGCTCAACCGCTTGGCGCGCCTCTCGGACGCGCGGATCGTCGAAGAGCTCATCCTCGTGCGCGGCATCGGTCGCTGGACCGCCGAGATGTTCATGATGTTCCAGCTCGGTCGCCTCGACGTGTGGCCCGTCGACGACCTCGGTGTCCGCAAGGGATACGCAGTGATCCACGGTCTCGGCGACGCACCCCGCGCGCGCGACCTCGAGCCGCTCGGCGATCCGTACCGTCCGTACCGGTCGGTCGCCGCGTGGTACTGCTGGCGCGCGATCGACACGATCGTCCCCGAGCCGACGTGACTCGTCCCGCGCCACGAGCGGGAGGAGAGGAGAGGGGGAGCGCCCGGCGGCACGCGTAGCCTCGGATCGATGTCCACGCACGAGCTCGGACCCGAGGATGCCACGGACGCGTTCATCGACGGCGACCGCACCCTCGTCCGCGGCACGGCCGGGGCAGCCCTGCGCAACCGCAACTTCCGCGTGCTCTGGTCGGGCACGTTCGCGTCGAACATCGGCACGTGGATGCAGAACGTGCTGCTCGGGGCGTACGGGTACACGCTGACCCACTCCGAGACGTACGTCGCCATCCTCTTCTTCGCGCAGCTCGGGCCGCTGCTGCTGTTCTCCACCCTCGGAGGTGTGCTCGCCGACATCGTCGACCGCCGCAGGCTGCTGCTCATCTGCCAGGTGCAGCAGCTGGTCTTCTCGCTGGTGCTCGCGGTGCTCGTCACGTCGCCGCATCCCGACGAGGCGCTGCTCGTGGTCTGCGTGCTGGTGATCGGCATCGGCAACGCGATCGGTGCACCCGCGCTCAACTCGATCCTGCCGACCCTCGTCCCGAAGCCCGATCTTCCCGGTGCGGTCGCGCTCCAGTCGGTGCAGATGAACCTGTCGCGGGTCATCGG
>JBBDWT010000229.1:0-1603 GCA_040902705.1 Acidimicrobiia bacterium
TCGGCGTGGCCGACACCGCGGCGATCATGCTGCACGGCCGCATCGAGTTCACCGGTGAGCCGCGCCAGGTCGGCGAGGCCCTCGACCGCGCCTACCTCGGCGGCTCCGTCACCACCTGACCGCCCCTCGAACCTTCGGTTGCGTCTCTCGCCGTCGGGGGGCGGGTCGAGAGACGCAGGCCGATGATCGTCAGGCCGTAGGCGAGGCAGACGGTCGCACCGAGGGCGACCGCGACCGGTGCGCTGCTGACGTCGGCGACGGCGCCCATCCAGATCCCCCCGAAGGGGATCAGGCCGGCCCAGGTGAGGGTGAACAGCCCCATGATCCGGCCGCGCTTGTCGTCGTCCGCGAGGTGCTGGAGCATGGTGTTCAGCGACGTGGTCGTCGAGAAGTAGCAGAACCCGACGCCCACGAGCAGCACGAGCGAGAGCGTCCACGACGTCGAGAGCGCGAACGCGGCGGCAAAGAGCCCGAAGCCGACCACCCAGATCGCCGCGGTGCGCAGCGTCGGCACCGTCCGCCGGAACCCGGTGGAGAGCGCGCCGACGACCGCGCCGATCCCCGACGCGATCACGAGCATCGTGAAGTCGGTCCGCGGGTGATCGAGCACCTGGGTCGTGAACACCGGGTAGAGCGCGACGTGCGCGGCTCCGAACACCGAGAACACGCTCATCGTCACGAGCGCGGCGACTGCCGGCGGGCGGTCCCGCGCGTGGCGCAGCCCGTCCTTCCATCGCTGCCAGGCGCTGCCGTCGTCCGGGGACCGCGGCTGGCGCGTCAGGCGGATCGGGAGCAGCGTCGCCACCATGAGCGCGTTGCTCAGCGCGTAGACCGCGAACGCCCACCCCGCGCCCCATGTCGCCAGGATCGGCGCTGCCAGCGCTGGACCCGCGATGCGCGAGAGGTTGTTGCCCGCGCTCTCCAGCGAGATCGCGCTCGAGAGGTCGGACGGGGGGACGGAGTTGGCGGTCGCCGCGAGCTGGGCCGGCGCCATGAACGCGAACAGCGTGCCGAGCAGGAAGCCGAAGCCCGAGAGCATCGCCGCGCTCTCGATCTCGGAGAGCACGAGCGCCGCGAGCGTCGTTGCCAGCAGACCGACGAGCACGCGGGTGACGACGAGCATCCGCTTGCGGTCGACCCGGTCGGCCACGACCCCCGCCGCGGGGGCGAACACCAGCATCGGGATGAAGGTGCTGAAGAACAGCACGCCCAGCCACAGCGATGAGCTGTCGGTGACCCGGGCCATCTCGGACTGCAGCGAGATGTGGCTGATCCAGAACCCGACGTCCCCGATGGCGTAGGCCGAGAACAGCAGCCGGAACTCGCGGCGGCGGAGTGCCCGGAACGGACGGTGGCGTGCCTCGCGGTCGAGGACGGGCTCGCCGATCCCCGGCCCGGGGAGCCCGGCGCCGTCCTCGGCGAGCGGGGGAACGACGCCGAGCGGTGGCCCCTCGCTCACGACCAGGCGCTCACGGCGCGTACGTGCCGTCGTCGCGCCGGGTCCAGCCCGATGCCGCGTGGCTGCCGCCGTCGACGTGGACGACCGTACCGGTGACGTAGCGCGCGAGGTCGGACGCGAGGAACACGATCGGGCCGGCGCAGT
>JBBDWT010000230.1:0-603 GCA_040902705.1 Acidimicrobiia bacterium
ACCGTGCTGCCGGGCCTCCGGCCCGGGGGGGTGGTGGTCGACCTGGGCGCCATCCGTGAAAACACGCGCGTGCTCGCAGCGGCGGGGCGGCCGGCCGCGCTCCTGGCAGTCGTCAAGGCCGACGGGTACGGGCACGGCGCAACCCAGGTGGCGCGGGCGACGCTCGACGCCGGCGCCACGTGGCTCGGGGTCGCGCTCGTCGAGGAAGGCATCACCCTGCGCTCGGACGGCATCGACGCGCCGATCCTCGTGCTGTCGGAGCCACCACCGGCAGCAGCCGCGGCCGTCGTCGCGCACGGGCTCACCCCGACCGTGTACACGGTGCCCGGGATCGAGGCGCTCGCGAAGGCCGTCGCGGACGCGGGGTCGTCCGCTGCACTCCCCGTGCACCTGAAGATCGACACCGGGATGCACCGAGTCGGGAGCGCGCTCGACGACGCGCCCGGGCTCGTCGAGCTCATCGTCGGCCGACCCGAGCTCGAGCTCGAGGGGGTCTGCACCCACTTCGCGGTGGCGGATGAACCCGACCACGCGTACACGGGTGACCAGATCGCGCGGTTCGACGCGTTCCTCGCCACCCTCGACGCCGCCGGTACCCGGCCG
>JBBDWT010000230.1:613-10780 GCA_040902705.1 Acidimicrobiia bacterium
CCCCGAGCGCCAGGCGCGTGCGCGCGGCCGGTACCCGGCCGCGCCTGGTGCACGCCGCCAACTCGGCCGGGCTGCTCGCGCACGCGTCGGGTCACTACGACCTCGTCCGCGCCGGGATCGCGCTCTACGGCGTCCCACCGGCGCCGGCGCTCGCCGACCGCGTCACGCTCCGGCCGGCGCTGTCGCTGCGCGCGCAGGTGGCGCACGTCAAGGATCTGCCGCGCGGCAGCCGCGTCTCCTACGGGCTCCGCTACGAGCTCGCCGACGATGCACGCCTCGCGACGATCCCGATCGGGTACGCCGACGGGGTGCCGCGCAACCTCGGACTCGCGGGCGGTGTGGTGCTGGTGCACGGCCACCGGGCACCGATCGCCGGCACCGTGACGATGGATCAGCTCATGGTCGACGTCGGCGACCTCCCGGTCGAGGTCGGCGACGAGGTCGTGCTGCTCGGTGCGCAGGGCGACGACGAGATCACCGCCGGGGAGTGGGCCGAACGTCTCGGCACGATCGCGTACGAGATCGTGACCGGCATCGGCACCCGGGTGCCACGCCGCTACCTCGGGTCGCCCGGCGGGGGGTCGTCGACGACGACGGAGCAGCCATGAGCGCGAGGTCGCGCGCGTTGAAGACCGTAGGAGTTGCGGCCGGTGTCGCTGCCGGCGTCGCGGGTGCGGCCTACGGCGCGCAGCGCGCGCTGACGCGTAACCTCCGCAACCGCCCCGACCCCGACGCGGGCAGGCTGGGCTCGATCCGGTTCGACGAGGAGCGACGGTTCCCGGGCCACGACGGCGGCAGCGTGTACGCGGTGAGTCGCGGGAGCGGGCCGACGTTCGTGCTCTCGCACGGGGTCACGATCGACTCGCGCGTGTGGATCAAGCAGTTCGACGAGCTGCCCGAGCACGGTGTGCGCATCGTCGCGTTCGATCACCGCGGTCACGGCCAGTCGTCGGTCGGTGACACCGGGCACTCGCTCGACAACTTCTCCTCCGACGTGCGCACGGTGCTCGAGGGGATGGACCTGCGTGACGTGATCCTCGTCGGGCACTCGATGGGCGGCGTCGCCGCACAGGCCTTCGTGCTCGCGCACCCCGAGATCGCCCGCGAGCGGGTGCGGGGTCTCGTCCTGCTGTCGACGTTCGCCCGCACCCCCTTTACCGCGCTGTCGTCGCGCGGCCTCGGTCCTCGGATCGCGGGGTGGCTCGACCTCGCGGGCGTGATGCGCCAGCCCCAACTCGGCCTGATGGTGGCGCGGCTCGGCTTCGGGCGCGAGCCGTTCGCCAGCCACGTGGAGCTCGCCCGGCGGATGCTCGCCGAGTGCGACCCCACGACCGCGCGCGAGGCAGTCGCGGCGCTGCTCGACGTCGACTTCCTCGACGGCCTCTCGCGCATCGACTGCCCCACGCTCGTGCTCAGCGGCACGGCCGATGTGCTGACCCCGCCCGCCGAGGCGCGCCGCATCGCCGAGCGGATCCCGGGGGCCCGCCTCGAGCTCCTCGAGCGCGCCGGGCACATGCTCATGCTCGAGCGCACCGACGAGCTCCACGCACTGCTCCTCGACTTCGCTCACGAGGTCGGCGTGCTCCCCGCTGCCGAGGCCGCGAGCGCGTGATCCGCGCGCCGGGTGAGCTCGCGCCCGGGTTCCGCGTCGGCCATTGGACGGGCGCGCGGACCGGTGTGACCGTCGTCGTGTGCCCACCCGACGCGATCGGGTCGGGCGAGGTGCGAGGGGGCGCGCCCGCAACCCGCGAGCTCGCGTTGCTCGACCCCGCGCGCGTGGTCGAGCACGTCGACGCCGTCGTCTTCACGGGTGGGTCCGCGTTCGGGCTCGCGACGGCCGACGGCGTGACGGCATGGCTCGAGGAGCACGGACGCGGCTTCCCGACGCGCGGCGGACGGGTCCCGATCGTGCCGACGGCTGCGATCTACGACCTGATCGGCGCCGAGGGCGAACGCCCCGGCGCGGGGGAGGGACGCGCGGCCGCCGAGGCGGCCGACCGCGGCGACGAGCTCGCGTGTGGGCGCGTCGGCGCCGGGCGCGGGGCGACCGTCGGCAAGTGGCTCGGTCCCGAGTACGCCGTGGCGGGCGGGCTCGGGGTCGCGCGCGCTGAGATCGGCGGTGCGACCGTCGGCGCGCTCGCGGTCGTGAACGCGGTCGGCGACGTCGTGGATGCCGACGGGCGGGTGCTCGCGGGGTCCAGCGCGCCCGACTCGACCGAGCCGTTCCCCGAGCTGCCGTTCGCCGAGTCCACGACCCTCGTCGTGGTGGCGACCGATGCGGCCTGCACCAAGGTCGAGTGCCATCTCGTGGCCCAGAGCGGTCATCTCGGGATCGCCTACGCCGTACGGCCGTCGCACACCCGCCACGACGGCGACGTCGTCGTGGCGGTGGCGTCCGGCACGCACGAGGTCCATCTCGACCGGTTGCGGATCACGGTCGCGGACACCGTCGCAGAGGCAGTGCGGGCGGCGGTGCGACATCATGACGGGTGATGTCGCTCGCCGAGCCACCCAACGAGGACCAGGCGACCGAGGCCGCGCCGTCGTGGTCGACGTGGGACGACCTGGAGCGCGAGGCCCTCGGGTGCACGAAGTGCCCGCTCGCCGAGGGGCGGACGCAGGTCGTGTTCGGCGTCGGGAACCGCGAGGCCGACCTCGTCTTCGTGGGCGAGGGACCCGGTGCGGAGGAGGACAAGCAGGGCGTCCCGTTCGTGGGTCGCGCCGGCCAGCTGCTCACACGACTCATCGAGGGCATCGGGCTGACCCGCGACGACGTCTACATCTGCAACGTCGTGAAGTGCCGACCGCCCGGCAACCGCGACCCGCTGCCACTCGAGATCGCGACCTGTCGTCCGTACCTGGAGGCACAGCTCGACCTGCTCCAGCCGTCCGTGGTCGTGACGCTCGGCAACTTCGCGACGAAGCTCCTCCTCGACACCACGACCGGCATCACCAAGTTGCGTGGGCAGGAGTTCCCCGCTCGCGACGGCGAGACCGTCATCGTGCCGACGCTGCATCCGTCGGCCGTGCTGCGAAACGGCGGCACCGCGCTCGCGCAATCCCGAGCGGACTTCGTCGTCGCGAAGCGAGCGGTCGCGCGCGCGGCGCAGCCGTGAGCGGTCTGACGGTCGTCACGCACTCCGCGGAGGAGACGCGCGGCGTCGGCCGCGCGCTCGGAGCGATCCTCGGACCGGGCGACATCGTTCTGCTCGCCGGCGGGCTCGGCGCGGGCAAGACGGAGCTGACGAAGGGCATCGCGGCGGCGCTCGGGGTGACCGAGGCCGTCGTCAGCCCGACCTTCACTCTCGAACGGCGGTACCAGGGGCGAACCCGGCTCGTCCACGTCGACCTCTACCGTCTCGACCGCGCCCAGGAGCTGCTCGACCTCGGACTCGAGGAGGACGCCGACGACGCGGTCACGGTCGTGGAATGGGGCGACATCGCCGCGGTCCACCTTCCCCGGGAGCGGCTCGAGGTGCGGCTCGACCCGCTCGTCGGGGACGACTCCCGGCGCGGATCGGCCGGGAGCGACGACGACCGGCTCGTGTCCGTCACGCCACAGGGCCCGTCGTGGCACGCCCGCGACGCCGAGCTCAGCCGCGCGCTCCACGGGCTCGTCTGATGCTGCTCCTCGCGATCGACACGGCGACGACCCAGGTCGGTGTGGCCATCGGCGATGCCGACGGTGTGCGGGGCGAGGTGCGGCTCATCGGTGGGCGCCGCCACGCCGAGCAGCTCGCGCCCGCGATCGAGTCGATCGTCGGGTGGACCGAGGTCCGGTTCGATCAGCTGACCGCGATCGCCGTCGGCATCGGGCCGGGTCTGTTCACCGGGCTCCGCGTCGGCGTGACGACGGCGAAGGTGATGGCGCAGGCGCTGCGCATCCCCGTCGTCCCGGTGTCGAGCCTCGACCTGGTCGCGTACCCGCTCCGGTACTCCAGCCGCATGATCGTTGCGGTGCTCGACGCGCGTCGCCACGAGGTGTTCCACGCGGCGTACCGCCCGGTGCCGGGTGGGGTGCAGCGCGTCACCGAGTACGCGGTGGCGACGCCTTCGGATCTCGTCGCCGAGCTCGAGGCGGGCGGTGACGAGACGCTCCTCGCCGGCGACGGAGTGACCGCCCACGCCGAAGCCTTCTCCGCGCTCGATCGGGTCGAGCTCGCCGGGCCGGAGTTCGCATCGCCGAGCACCGCTGCGCTCGTCGCGCTGGCCGCCGCGCGCGTCGAGCGCGAGGAGTTCACCACGCCGTGGGACGTGCGCCCGATGTACCTCCGCGAGAGCGACGCCGAGCTCAACTGGGCCCAGGTCCGAGCTGACGGAGTGCGCGCACCGAGGTCGAGACGATGACGATGTCGCCACCGCTGACCGTGCAGCTGACCCCGATGCGCCGCCGGCACCTCCGTTCCGTGACCCGGATCGAGGAGCAGGTGTACCCGCGGCCGTGGAGCCACTCGCTCTTCCTCTCGGAGCTCGCGCTGAGGGGCACGCGCTCGTACTTCGTCGCGCGCGTCGGGCGCGACATCGTCGGGTACGGCGGCCTGCTGTTGAGCGGCGAAGACGGGCACGTCACCACGATCGCCGTCGATCCCGCGTGGCAGCGCCACGGGATCGGGACTCGGCTCATGCTGGCCCTCGCCCGGGAGTCGCTCGAGCGCGACGCTCGCCACCTCACGCTCGAGGTTCGGGTGTCCAACCGCGGGGCCCAGGTGCTGTACCGGCGCTTCGGGTTCGCGCCGGTGGGCGTCCGCAAGAACTACTACCCGGAGACGAACGAGGACGCGCTCATCATGTGGGTCCACGAGATCGACTCGGTGGAGTACGCGGCACGACTCCACGAGGTCGAGGCGAGCATCCCCGGCGAGACGACGTACGAGGCCCGATGAGTCGCATCCTGGGGATCGAGACGTCGTGCGACGAGACCGCGGCCGCGGTCGTCGAGGACGGGCGCATCATCATGTCCTCGGTCGTGTCGAGCCAGGTCGACCTGCACGCGCGATTCGGCGGGGTCGTCCCCGAGATCGCGAGCCGCGCGCACGTCGAGCTGATCGGGCCCGTGATCGCGGACGCGCTCGGCGAGGCCGCGACCGACCTCGCCGGGATCGACGCGGTCGCGGCGTGTCACGGGCCGGGGCTCGCGGGCGCGCTGCTCGTGGGGGTGAGCGCGGGCAAGGCGCTCGCCCTCGTCGCCGGGGTCCCCTACGTCGGAGTGAACCACCTCGAAGCGCACCTCTACGCGGCGTGGCTCGAGGATGCCGAGCTGGCCCCGCCGCTCGCGGTGCTGATCGCGTCCGGGGGCCACACCCTGCTCGTGATCGTCGAGGACCACGGCTGGTACCGCGTGGTGGGCCAGACGGTCGACGATGCCGCGGGCGAGGCGTTCGACAAGGTCGCGCGCCACCTCGGGCTGGGCTACCCCGGCGGCCCCGAGATCGATCGGCTCGCCGAGCGCGGCGACCCCGAGGCGATCCCGTTCCCGCGCGCGATGCCGGGCGAGCCCGACTTCTCCTTCTCCGGGTTGAAGACGGCGGTCGTGAACCACGTCCGCCGGTCCCCCGACTCCGACGTCGCCGACGTGGCCGCGTCGTTCCAGGCCGCGGTCGTCGATCAGCTCGTCGACAAGCTCGCCGCGGCCGCCGACGCTGCCGGGGCCACGGCACTCGTGTTGGGCGGCGGTGTGGCGGCGAACTCCGCCCTCCGCGCCCGGGTCGACGCGCTCGCCGCCGCGACCGGTCGCCGGGCGAACCTGCCGCCATTGGCCCTGTGCACCGACAACGCGGCGATGATCGCGGCCGCGGCGTGGTGGCGCCTGAAGTCCGACGGGCCCACCCCGCTGGATGCCGGCGTCGACCCGGGGCTGGCGCTCGCCTGATCCGACCGCCGGGGCTCGGTGCGGCCGGGGCTTGCCGCCGTGGGTGGCGGCGGGTATCTTGGCTTTAGCACTCGCCCCTTTCGAGTGCTAGCGACCTGAACCACCCACTTGCCCCGTGTCCGGGGCCGCAGGAGGAATACCGAATGAAGCTGCAGCCGCTCGAGGACCGCGTCGTCGTGCGATCCAATGAGCCCGAGGAGACCACGGTCAGCGGGCTCGTCATCCCCGACACTGCCAAGGAGAAGCCCCAGCAGGGCGAAGTCCTGGCGGTCGGTCCGGGCCGTCGCTCCGAGCAGAGCGGCGACCTCATCCCGGTCGACGTCGCCGTGGGCGACACGATCGTCTACTCGAAGTACGGCGGCACCGAGATCGCGGTCGACGGTGAGGACCTCCTCATCCTGACCAGCCGCGACGTGCTCGCGAAGGTCACCAAGTAGCACCAGCTCGCTCTCGCGTCGACCCGGCGACCGCGGCCCGAGAGGTCGCGGCCCGCCGGGTCGTTGCGCGCCCACACACCGTCTTGATGCGTCTCTCACCGTCGTCAGGCGGGTCGAGAGACGCATCTAGGTGAGGGCGTCCGCCGCGGTCTGCTTGGCCCACGCGTAGTCGACCTTGCCGTTGGGGCCGCGCCGGATGTCCTCGACGACGACGACGTGGCGCGGCCGCTTGAAGCGTGCCAGGTGCTCGCAGCCGTTGGTGACCGTGGTCGCGTCGACCGCGCCCGAGACGTCGCCGGCGACGACGGCGGTCACCGCCTCACCGAAGCGCTCGTCGGGGACGCCGACGACCACGCAGTCGCGCACGCCGTCGATCGCCTTCACGGCCTCCTCGACCTCCTCGGGGTAGATCTTCTCCCCACCCGAGTTGATGCTGACGGAGCCGCGGCCGAGCAACGTGACCGTTCCGTCGGCCTCCACGGTCGCCCAGTCGCCGGGCACCGAGTAGCGGACACCGTCGAACTCGCGGAACGTGTGCGCGGACTTCTCCGGGTCCTTGTAGTAGCCGGACGGGAGATGGCCCCCGAGGGCGAGCATGCCCAGCTCTCCGGACCCGGGCGCGACCTCCCGCCCCTCCTCCGTGAGCACCCGCGTGCGCGCCCCGATGGTGAACCGGGCCGTCGCCGTCTCCTGGCCGGGCGCGGTCAGGTTGTTCGCGAACCCGACCCCCTCGCTCGACCCGAGCGAGTCGAGGCAGAGCACGGGCTGGTGCGCCATGAGCGCTTCCTTGACGGGCGCGCTCCACATCACCCCGGAGCTGATCACCAGCACGAGCGACGAGAGGTTGTACGGCTGGCCGCGGGCGTCGGCCTCGTCGAGCGCCCGCACCATCGGCTTGCAGAACGCGTCGCCCACGATCGCCATCTGCATCACGCGCTCCCGCTCGACCGCCCGCCAGAGCTCGTCGGGGTCGAACGTGCGCTGCTCGAGCGTGACGATCGTGCCGCCCGTGAACATCGCCTGCATCGACGTCATCCCGCCGGTGCCGTGCATCAGCGGCGACGCGGGGAGGTGCACCGGCGAGCGGTTCGCGTCCGCGAAGCGCACCGCGGTCGCCCCGACCCCCGCCGCGTCGTCGGGCACCGGCTCACCGAGCACCGGGTAGACCGCCTCGGCGAGCGCGCCGAAGAGGTCTTCGTGGCGCCACATCACGCCCTTCGGCATCCCCGTGGTGCCGCCGGTGTAGAGGAACCAGTGGTCGTCGCCCGAGCGCGGGCCGCGGTCCATCGGGTCGGCGGACGCGAGCAGGTCCCCGTACTCGAGCGCGCCGTCCACGAGGGGCGCACCGTCGTCGACCTGCACGATGGCGCGCAAGGTGGGGCAGCGGTCGCGCACCGCCGCGACGTGCTCCCCGAGCACTCCGTGGAAGAGCACGACCTCGGCGTCCGCGTTGTCGATGAGGTAGGCGAGCTCGTCTTCCAGGTACCGGTAGTTGACGTTGACGTGGACGCCACCGAGCTTGAACGTCGCGAACGACGCTTCCTCGTACTCGTTGCAGTTGTAGAGGTAGAGCGCGACCTTCGAGCCCGGCCGCAACCCGAGCGACCCGAACGCACCGGCGAGCCGCGCCGCCCGCTCGTCGAGCTCTCGCCAGGTGACGCGCCGCTCGCCCTGGACGAGGGCAGGCCGGTCGGGCACCGCATCGGCGACCGACTCGAAGACGTCTGCCAGGTTCCAGCCCGCCATCGCGTCACTCCCGGATCGGCCGTCGGATCGAGCGGTGCGGGAGCCTAGATTCTCGTCGACCACACGACCGACCGACCACACGACCGACCGACCACACGGCCGGGCGAACCCCGGGGGCCGGGCTCGCGTCCGGACGTGAGCCGCAGCACGCGCCGGGAGTTCCGTACGCTCGGTGGATGACCGAACCGTCGGCCGGGCGCGGGGGGCTCCAGCGGATCCCGCGACCGCCGGGATCGCGTGGCGGGGCTCCTCCCCCGTGGACGGAACTGACGGCCAGGCAGCGGCGCTTCTCGGTCGGCGACGTCCGGGCCGTGGTCTCCACGCTCCCGGCGCCGCGCACCCCGGAGATCCCGCCGGGGGCCCGGCTCGCCGCGGTGCTCGTGCCGATCTTCGAGGAGGCCGGCGAGGCCCGGATCGTCCTCACCAAGCGGCCGGACACGATGCCGTCGCACCAGGGCGAGATCGCGTTCCCCGGCGGCAAGCTGGAGGACGGCGTCGACGCCGACCTGAGCGCCACGGCGCTCCGGGAGGCGCACGAGGAGGTGGGCCTCGACCCGGGGCTCGTCGACGTCGTGGCCGAGCTCGACAGCCTCACGACCGTGGCCGGCAGGTTCGTCCTCACGCCCTTCGTGGGCCTCATCGACGGCCGCCCCGCTCTGACCGCCGACTCCCGCGAGGTCGACTCGGTCTTCGACGTGACGATCTCGGACCTGCTCGACGACGCCGTCTATCGGGAGGAGCGTTGGGACATCCCCGCCGCATTCGGCCCCGAGGCGGGCATGGACCGAGCCATCCACTTCTTCGAGCTCCCGGGGGAGACGGTCTGGGGCGCGACGGCGCGCATCCTCGCCGCCTTCCTGGAGCACCTCACCGCGCGGCGCTGAGGCGCAGCGAGCCGACCCGTGGAGCTGCGGACGCGGGAGGTCGTCGACACGGGCGGTATCCTCGAAGACTCAAGCATTCACACTGAGGGGAGCGTGCTCGGGTGGAAGTCGAGATCGGGATCGGCAAGTCCGGTCGGCGGGCCTACGGGTTCGACGACATCGCGATCGTCCCGAGCCGGCGGACCCGGGATCCCGAAGACGTCGACATCACGTGGGAGATCGACGCGTACAAGTTCGAGCTGCCGCTCGTCGCGTCCGCGATGGACGGAGTCGTGTCGCCGAAGACTGCGATCGACGTCGGCAACCTCGGCGGGCTCGCGTGCCTGAACCTCGAAGGGCTGTGGACGCGCTACGACGACCCCGACGCGCTCTTCGAGGAGATCGCCGCGCTGACACCCGAGAAGGCGACGCGCCGGATGCAGGAGATCTACGCGGAGCCGATCAAGGAAGAGCTGCTCGGCAAGCGCATCCGTGAGATCAAGGAGAGCGGTGTCACCGCGTGCGCGTCGCTCACGCCGCAGCGGGTCGAGCAGTACCAGGGCATCGTCCTCGAGGCGGAGCTCGACCTGCTGGTCATCCAGGGCACCGTCGTGTCGGCCGAGCACGTGTCGAAGGACGACTCGCGCCAGCCGCTGAACCTCAAGAAGTTCATCCGCGAGTTCGACCTCCCCGTCATCGTCGGCGGGTGCGCGTCGTACTCGACCGCCCTCCACCTCATGCGCACCGGCGCCGTCGGCGTCCTCGTGGGGGTCGGCCCGGGCGCCGCCTGCACCAGCCGCGGCGTGCTCGGCATCGGCGTGCCGCAGGCCACCGCCATCGCCGACGCGGCGGGCGCTCGGATCCGACACCTCGACGAGACCGGCGTCTACGTGCACGTCATCGCCGACGGCGGGATGCGCACCGGGGGCGACATCGCCAAGGCCATCGCCTGCGGTGCCGACGCGGTCATGGTCGGTTCCCCGCTCGCGAGCGCGTACGAGGCTCCGGGCCGCGGGTACCACTGGGGCATGGCGACCTTCCACCCGACGCTCCCCCGTGGCGCGCGCGTCGACGCGGGCCGCAAGGCGAGCCTCGCCGAGATCCTCATCGGCCCCGCGCACGAGAACGACGGCACGCTCAACCTGTTCGGCGCGCTGCGCACGTCGATGGCGACGACCGGGTACGAGACGTTGAAGGAGTTCCAGAAGGCCGAGGTCATGGTCGCCCCGTCGCTCAAGACCGAGGGCAAGGT
>JBBDWT010000231.1:0-1597 GCA_040902705.1 Acidimicrobiia bacterium
ATCGGGCTGAACTGCGCCACCGGTCCGGCCGAGATGACCGAGCACCTCCGCTACCTCAGCCAGCACGGGCGCACGTTCCTGTCGTGCCTGCCGAACGCGGGGCTCCCGTCGGTCGTCGGCGGGAAGACCCACTACGACCTCACCCCCGTCGAGCTCGCCGACGCGCACGAGCGCAACGTCGAGGAGTTCGGCGTCAACATCGTCGGTGGGTGCTGCGGCACGACACCGGAGCACCTCCGCGCGGTCGTCGAGCGCCTCGGCGACCGGCCACGGGCTCGCACGCGCGAGCCGGAGTTCGAGCCGGGCTGCTCGTCGGCCTACACGCACGTCCCGTTCCATCAGGACCTCTCGATCCTGCTCGTCGGTGAGCGTACGAACGCGAACGGCTCCAAGCGGTTCCGCGAGGCGATGCTCGAGGCCGACTGGGACCTCTGCGTGCAGATGGCACGCGAACAGGTGAAGGAGGGCGCGCACGTCCTCGACGTGTGCGTCGACTACGTCGGGCGCGACGGCGTCGCCGACATGGACGAGCTCGCGGGCCGCTTCGGCACCCAGGCGCCGCTCCCCCTCGTCTTCGACTCCACCGAGGCCGAGGTGCTGGAGGCCGGGCTCCAGCACTCGGGCGGCAAGGCGCTGCTCAACTCGGCGAACCTCGAAGACGGTGAGGGCCCCGGATCGCGGCTCGACCGCGTGTTCCACCTCGCACGGGAGTACGGCGCCGCGGTCATCTGCCTCGCGATCGACGAGGAGGGCCAGGCGCGCACCGCCGACTGGAAGCTCCGCGTCTGCAAGCGCATCTACGACCTCGCGGTCGACGAGTACGGCATCGAGCCCACCGACCTGATCTTCGACATGCTCACGTTCCCGCTCGGCTCGGGCCAGGAAGACCTCCGGCGCGACGCGATGGAGACCATCGAGGCGATCCGCCGCGTGAAGACCGAGCTCCCCGGCGCGTCGACGATCCTCGGCGTGTCGAACGTGAGCTTCGGACTCAAGCCGGCCTTGCGGCACGTGATCAACAGCGTCTTCCTGCACGAGTGCGTCGAGGCGGGGCTCGACGCCGCGATCGTGCACGCGGCCCGCATCATGCCGATGCACAAGATCGACGACGACGTGCGCGAGATGGCGCTCGACCTCGTCTACGACCGGCGCCGCGTCACCGACGGCGGGAACGTCGAGTACGACCCGCTGCAGTCGCTGATGGCCGCGTTCGAAGACGTCGACGCGGCGAACGTCGAGCGCGAGGACCGTACCGACTGGCCCATCGACGAGCGCCTCAAGCACCGGATCATCGACGGCGAACGCGACGGCCTCGAAGCCGACCTCGACGAGCAGCTCACGACCCTCCCTGCGCTCGCCATCGTCAACGACGTGCTGCTCGGTGGGATGAAGGTGGTGGGCGATCTCTTCGCGACGGGTGAGATGCAGCTCCCGTTCGTGCTCCAGAGCGCCGAGACGATGAAGGCTGCCGTCGCGCACCTCGAGCCGCACATGGAGAAGGCCGATGCGGGCGGCAAGGGGACCATCGTGATCGGCACCGTCAAGGGCGACGTCCACGACATCGGCAAGAACCTCGTCGACATCATCCTCACCAACA
>JBBDWT010000232.1:0-10534 GCA_040902705.1 Acidimicrobiia bacterium
CGCGGCATCGCCAACACCGGCCGCACGATCCGCCTCCCGGTCCACGCCGGCGACAACCTCGTGCGCCTGCACCGGGCCCGCTCGGTGCTCGAGCTGCGCTTCGGCCGCCCGGCGACGCACGCCGAACTCGCCGAAGAGCTCGGCACGACCGAGGAGAAGGTCCGCGAGACGTCGCTCATCGCGGCCGAGCCGTTGTCGCTCTCGCAGCCCTTGAGCGAAGAGGGCGACGCCGTGCTCGGCGACCTCGTCGAGGACCGCGGCGCACCCTCACCCTTCGAGGCCGCGGCCGCGTCGCTGCTGCCGGCCGAGGTCGAGAAGCTCCTCGCCGGGCTCGCGCCCCGCGAGCGGCGCGTCATCAGCCTGCGGTTCGGGCTCGACCGGGGCGAGCCGCGCACACTCGAAGAGGTCGGCGAGCACTTCGACCTCACCCGCGAGCGCATCCGCCAGATCGAGGCCCGCGCGATGTCGAAGCTGCGTCACCCCGCCTACGAGGCGGACGTGACGAGCCTGCTCGGCGTCTAGGAGCGATTCGCTCCCTCAGCACTGCCGCACCGATGAGCTCCGTGCTTCGGCGCGGCGCGTGACATCGACGCCAAGAGAGTTCACTCCTAGGTACGTCCTCGCGTGAGCGGCATCACCGCGAGAGCAGGTGCACGGCCCACGCGTCGGACAAGCCACAATCACGTCAGCAAGTGCAAGTTGCTTCTATACCCCCTACAGTCGCTGTGGGACACGGCGTGGCCATGTCCGTGACACAGCTGGGGGATAAATGGGCTGTGCGTTCAAGGTAACGCTCGCTATCTGTTTCGCCATCGGTGCGCCGATGGCAGGCGTGAGCCTCGGCGCGGAGACCGCGTCCGCGCATCCTGGTGGGACGGACAGCGAAGGATGTCATGTCTGTCACACGAACTGCACCGAGAAGTACGGCGTCCCGTATGAATCCCGGCACTGCCACGGAGGGTCGTCGTCTCCGACGCCTACTCCGGCGGCGCCTCCGCCTCCGCCTCCGCCTGATACGACGCCGCCGGCGGTTCCGCTGCTTGCTGGAACGCTGCTGAACGATGCTGGCTCGGTGCGGTGCACAGTGACCGCTGAGGCCGGCTCGACCATCAAGGTCTCGAGCAGCGCCGCGGGCGAGGTGCTCAGCGTTCCTGCGACAGGTGCGGCCCAGGAACTCGCGTTCGATCTCCCGGTCGGGGTGCATGCCCTCTCGATCGTTGCGGTCGATGGCGCCGGCAACGCGTCGCCGCCGTTGTCCTCAAACGCGACCTACTCTGCCCCGAGCGCACCGAGACTCAGCAAGCTGCGCGGGACTGAAGCTGCGCCGTTGCGGCTCAAGGTGCTGGGGGCGCCCAATGACTTGGCGCATGTCGTCTTGTCGGACGGCCAGGTCGTGGATGTACGAATGGACTCCTCGGGCGACGCCGAGGTTGAGTTCGTGGTCGCGGACGGTGGCTACACAGTGGATGCGCTGGCCGTCGATCGCCGGGGTACCGCATCTGCAGTGTCGCACCTTGCCGTCAAGCTCGACACAGTCGCACCGCGACTGTCGTTGAAGGTCATCAAGAAGGCCGCCGAGGACGGCGAGCTTCGGCTGCGCGTCCACGCGGAGGAAGGCTCCCGGGTACGTATCGTCAGCAAGAAGGCGAAGGTGAGCAAGAGGTTCCGGTCAGGAAGCACGGCGAAGGTCGTCGAGAAGGACATCGACGAGGGGACGTATCGCGTGAAGGTGACCGCGACCGACGCCGCAGGCAACACGACAGTACGCAAGGCCAAGATCACTATCGAATGACGCCGTGAGGCGCCTGTATCCCATCCTGATTGTCACGCTCATCGCTGGGTGCTTGGGCGCGTGCGCACGCGAAGGCGATTCGCAATACCACGTCACGATTTCGACGTCACCTGAGATCGCACGTCGGCACGCCTCACCCACGTCGCCTGGCAGCACGTCGAGCACGGTTCCGGCTTCCTCGACGACAACCCTCCCGGTCGCACCGCCACCCGATAGTCGGATACCTCCCGACCTGGACGCGATCCGCGCCGCTCTCCAGCACTTGGTCACCACATCGGATCCGCCGCCCGTGCCCTATGACCGCGACAGGTTCGGCGGCTGGATCGACGCCGATCACGACTGTCAGGACACACGCTCAGAAGTCCTCGCTGCCGAATCTCGAGCCCCGATCGTCTTTGCAAGCCTGGGGGAATGCCGCGTGCTGACCGGAAGCTGGCGAGACGCGTACACCGGCGAGGTTGTCACCGAAGCCGCCCGACTCGACGTCGATCACTTCGTACCGCTCGAAGCTGCATGGATCGCTGGCGCGTGGCGGTGGACCGACGAACAACGCGGCTCGTTCGCGAACGACCTGCTGAACCCAGAAGCACTGGTCGCGGTCACAGCGTCTGCGAATCGATCGAAGGGAAGCCGGGGACCAGCGGAGTGGAAACCGAACCTTCGGAGCAGTTGGTGCGACTACGCAGTGTCTTGGATCGCAGTCAAGACTCGCTGGGCCCTCACTGTTGAGACGAACGAGAGGTCAGCGCTAAGGACGATGCTTCAGGGATGTTGAGGCGGTTCACCCCTTGTCATCGATCGAAGAACCAACGATGAGTTCGGTGCTTCGGCGCGGTCTGAGCTGGGTACGCACCTCCCGACCCGAGGAGCAAACCCCGGCCGTCACCGATGTGCTCGCCGTCATCTGCATCAGCGACACGGATCGCGCGGCGGCCTGGTACGTGAAGCTGCTCGGCCGACCGGCCGACAAGAACCCGATGGGCTGGGCGATTCTCCATCAACGCGCAAACCCGGGCCGGCGGACGTGACGAGCCTGCTCGGCGTCGAGGGACGTGTTCCGCACGGCCGCACCGCGATGCACCCTTCTCGAGGAGCCTTGCCTCTAGCCGGGCGGCGGATCGATGTCGAGTCCGTGGCGGAGGCGGTAGCGGCGCTCGTCGTAGTGCGCGTGCTCCCACGCGATCATCGCCCAGAGCACCACGTTCACGGCCACCAGCGACACGAGCGCCGAGACCTCACCGGCCAGCGGCCAGAGTGCGAGCAGCAGCACCGCCACGCCGAGCCGGGTCCGGCTGATCGTGTGGGCGTTGCGCAGGCGGAGCACGACGTGCGCGAGCAGGTAGATCGCGACGCCACCGAAGAGGGCGAACGCGGCTTCGAGGTGGAGCGCGTCTCGGAGGTGGGGGAGCGCCTCCTCGACCCCGAGCGCGGCGAGCACGACCCCCGCGACCATCGGGAAGTGCAGGAACGAGTACGAGTCGCGGGCCAGCTCGTTGCGGGGCCGCCCTTTCTCCGCTTGCACCAGCCGCTGCTCGGTCACGAGGGCGACGATGTCGAAGTAGATCCACCAGAGCGCCGCGGCGATCCCGATGCCGAGCACGGCGGCGATGTACACGGCCGTGTCGAGGTCGATCCGTGCCCCCACGCCGAACGAGACGATCGACTCGCCGAGCGCCAGGATGATGATGAGGTTGTGGCGCTCCGCGAAGTGCCGGGGGGCGAGCTTCCAGCCGCTGGCGCCGAACAGCGCCGGACCGCCGTAGTCGATGACGATCGCCACGATCCAGAGCGTCCACTGCGCCGGCGTGTCGACGAACGCCGCGCTCACGAGCAGGGCGATGGCGATCGCCGTGCTGATCCCGAGCCCGACGACCGAGTGGCGCAGGTCGGGGTCGTCGCGGCCCGCGATCAGGAACAGCACGATCTGCCCGCCGCGCACGAGCCCGTACGCGATCGCGAAGGGCAGCGCCCGGTCGCCGAACGCCTCGGGCACGCACAGCGCGACCACGAGCAGGCCGGCCATGGCGCCGAAGATCGCGATCCGCACCCCGCCCTCTTCGGGGTCGACGACGCTCGTCAACCAGGCGTAGCCGACCCACGCCCACCACAGCACCGCGAGCACGAGCATCCCGCGGGCCAGGCCCTCCCACGTCGGGTCCGCGGCCATGAGCGCCGTGCACTGGGTGAACGCGAGCACGAAGACGAGGTCGAAGAAGAGCTCGAGCGGCTTGACGCGCTCCTCGTTGCGCAACTCGGCGTTGATCCTCGGGCGACACCGGCGCCGCGGGGAGCTCGATGCCGCGGCTTCTGCCATCTCGGGAGTGAAGAGGCTCGTCCCGGCGGCCGTCAAGCCCGGGCGGGAACCCCGAGAGACGCGGCTCGGTCGGGATCGGGCGTCGTCACCGGGTCGACGCGTCAGGCGTAGGTGCGCACGAGCTCGAGCACCGAGTCCACGTCGACGCCGTCACCGTGCAGCGAGGTGTCGCCGGGCCTGAGGCGCTGCGCCGCGAGCAGGCACAGCTCCGCGCCGTCGCCACGGAGGACGGTCACCGGCTCCGCGTCGTCGGGCACGAAGCTCCACTCCTTGCCGCCCGGCGAGACGAGCTCGAACGCCACCGGTCCCGCGAGCTCGCGACCGGCGCGCGCGAACGCGTACGGCAGCGTGCGCCACGCGAGCCGGGCGACGTGCTTGAGGCGATCGGTCGGCGGCAGCGTGACGCCGAGCGGCTCGGCGATGTCGCCGGTGTGGATCCACGTCTCGGCGAGGCGCGTCGCCGCGAGCGTCTGGACGGAGAGCTCGCCGGCCACCCACGGCACCCGATCATGCAGGTCGGCGCTCGAGAACAGGATCTGGAGCCGATCGACGCCCGCCTGCCAGCGATCGCGCAGCTCCGCCACCGGCACGTCGCGCTGGGCCGCGACCATCGCATCGGCATTCTCGTCGACGGTGCTGGCACGCCCGTCGCCGGCCCCGAGCCGCTCGGCGGCGGCCGGCAGGTCGTGCCCGATCGACGCGATCGCGAGCTCGTTCGTCTGGGCGAGGTGGAGAACCACGTCGGCGATGGTCCAGCCCTCACAGCTCGAGGGCAGCAGCCAGTCGGCGTCGTCACGACCGGCGAGGACACCCGCGAACTCGTCTTGCTGGGCCGCAAGTGCGGTGATGATCTCGTCCACGACCACCCTCCCCTGACCGGAGAAGGTTAGGTCTCGCCGCGGGACCAGTGAGTCCGGACTGGTCTCCGCGCCCGCGCGCTGCTCGGCTGAGTCGGGCCCGCCTCACGGGGCGCCCGATCCGGTGTCTTGCGCCTCCGACGAGAGGCGGCGATCATGACGACGGAAGACGTACAGGTGCGGTTGCGCTCGAAGCTCGAGCGGGCGTTCGGCGCCGAGGAGGCCTCCATCTTGATGGATCGTCCCCCGGGTGGCTGGAGCGATCTGGTCACGAACGACGTGTTGGCGGCCCGTCTCGACGCACTGAAGTCGGAGCTCGTCGCGGAGATCCGGACGCTCCGCGCAGATCTGGTCGCGCAGATCTCCGGTGTCCGTTCCGACCTTGGGGTGGAGATCGCCTCTGTGCGGTCCGACCTTGGGGTGGAGATCGCCTCTGTGCGGTCCGACCATGGGGTGGAGATCGCCGGGCTTCGGACCGAGCTGCACCGCGAGCTGCGAGCCCAGACATGGCGGCTGGCCGGTCTCATCTTCGTGTCGTTCGGGATCTTTGCCACCCTTGTGCGCGTGCTGTAGTCGAGACGACGGTCGCCCGGTGGCACCAGCGCGCGCCGGGCGCGTCATTCGTCCTGGTGCGTCCCCGACATCTTCGCGAGGTCGAGCGCACCGGTCGCGCTGGCCTTGATGCCCCGGGACTGGATACTGACGTCCCAGTCGGCGGCGTTGTTGCGCAGCGCACCCACCGTGCACTCCTCGCGCGGCATCACCGAGAACGGGTCGTACTGGAAGATCCGCATCGCGTTCTCGTGCGAGATCTTGTCGATCGTCGCGTCGTCGAGGTTCGCGGGCTCGACCTCCTTGAGGAATGTCTCGGGCGACATCGGCCACGTCGAGTCGGCATGGGGGTAGTCGCACTCCCAGCAGACCATGTCGACGTTCATGTCGTCGAGGTTCTTCAGGCCGGTCGGGTCCTCGATGAAGCAGAGGACGACCTGCTCGTCGAACACCTGGCTCGGGATGCGATCGCCGAGGTCCTGGCCCGTCCAGTAGCGGTGCTTCACGTACGTGGAGTCGACGCGCTCGCGGAAGTAGGGCACCCAGCCGATGCCGCCCTCGGAGAGGGCGAACTTCAGGTTCGGGAACTTCTTCGTCGCCGGCGACCACACGATGTCGCCCGCGGCCTGCACGATGTTCATCGGCGAGAGCGTGATGAGCACGTCCATCGGCGCGTCGTCGGCGGTGAGCACGATGCGCGACGACGACCCGATGTGCGCGCACAGCACCGTGCCGAGCTCCTCGGCGGTGCGGAACGCCGGGTCCCAGTGGTCGCTGTGGATGCTCGGGTGCCCGAGGTACGAGACGTTCTCGGAGAACGTCATCGCGTGACAGCCCTTCTCGGCGACGCGCTCGAGCTCGGCTGCGATCAGCTCCGGGTCCCACAGCGGCGGGATCGCCAGCGGGATGAACCGTCCGGGGTACTTCCCGCACCACCCGTCGATGTGCCAGTCGTTGTAGGCCTGCACCAGCGCGAGCGCGAGCTCGGCGTCCTGCTCGGCGGTGCGGGCGAAGAGCTGGCCCGTGAACTGGGGGAACGACGGGAAGCACATCGACCCGAGGAGGCCGTTGGCGTCCATCTCCTTGATGCGCAGGTCGATGTCGTACGCGCCCGGCCGCATGTCGTCGAACGACTGCGGGTCCATCGCGTACTCCTCGCGGGGTCGACCGGCCACCGCGTTGAGCCCGATGTTGGGCAGCTCCTGGCCGAGGAACGACCAGACGTCGGTGCCGTCGTCCTTGCGGATCAGCTTCGGTGCCCGCTCGGCGTGCTTCTTCGCCAGGCGCCCCTCGAACAGGTCGGGCGGCTCGACGACGTGGTCGTCCACGCTCACCAGGATCAGGTCGTCGACGTGCATCGTGTGGGTCCCCCTCGGCTCCGGCACCGGCTCCGGCTCCAACGTACGCCTCGCCGGGGCCGCCTGCGAAAGAGCGCGGCTCAGCCCGTCGGCTCGGGGACCAGCGTGTTGAAGTTGGAGTGCGCGGCAAGCTGCCAGCCCCGGTCGCCCTTCACGAAGACCGACAGGCGCGGCGCGGGGTCGGTGGCCTGCTGCTGGCCGTCGATCGTGGAGTCGACGACGACGTCGTAGCGCGTGACGATGACCGGACCGGTGCGCCTCGCCTCCAGGTTCTGGATGGCGTACGACTCCACGATCGCCGGGTCCTCGAGGTACGCCGCCTTGTCGCTCCAGGTCCCGTTGGCTCGCTGGAGCACGAAGGCGGGCGAGAGGAACGTGCGGAGCCCGGGCACGTCGGGCTCTTCGAGCAGATCGAAGAACTCGGTCACAAGCGCTTCCGCACGCTCGGCGGCCGCCGGTGTGCTCGGCGACCCGGCCGCGGCCGCCGGGACGGTGGCGGCCGCCAGCGTCACCGCGATCACGAACGCAGCTCTTGCCCGACCGACGTGTGCGCGCATCTTGTCCTCCCGACGAGTCGGGAGAATGTAGCTCCGGCCGGGCGCCTCGGGTGGGTTGGTCGCGCCGCGGTCCCGTAGCCTCCGGCTCGACCACGACCGACGACCGACGACGACGGGCGCACCGGATGCAGCCGACCTCACTCGACCAGATCGATCCGCGCACGCCGGTAATCGCCGGCGTGGGCGTTGCGTCACAGCACCTCGACGAGCCTGGCGCCGGGATCGAGGCGCTCGAGCTCATGGTCGCGGCCGCGCAGGCGGCGGGGGAAGACTCGGGCGCGACCGGCATCATGCGCGAGGTGCAGCGGATCGCCGTCCCCGGCGGGACGTGGAAGTACAGCGATCCGGGGCGACTGATCGCCGAGCGCATCGGCGCACCGGGCGCGTTCACCTCGCTCGTGCAGCCGGGCATCCCGCAGCAGACGCTCCTCAACCAGGCCCACGCCGCGATCCGTGACGGTGAGATCGACGTGGCGGTCATCGTCGGTGGCGAGGCAGCGCGCCGCGCGACGCTGGCGCGACGGGCCGGCATCGACGTGGTCGACACCGTCCAGGACGACGCGATCCCCGACGACCTCCAGGTGCCGTCGGGCGAGATCCTCTCGCGTATCGAGATCGAGGGTGGGACTGCGTCGGCGATGGCGCCGTTCGCGATCATCGACAGCGCGCTGCGCGCCCACGAGGGCCGGACGCTCGACGAGCAGCGCGACGAGATCGCGCGCCTGTGGGCCGGCTTCAACCGGATGGCGGGGGAGTTCCCCGGTGCCGCGTTCCCCGAGCCGCTCGACGCGGCGTTCATCCGGGAGCCGAGCGAGAAGAACCGGCCCTACGCCTTCCCGTACAACAAGTGGCACTGCGCGCAGATGAACGTCGACCAGGCCGCTGCGATCCTCGTCTGCAGCCTCGATGCCGCGGCGCGCCTCGGCGTCGCGTTCGAGCAGGTGGTGTTCCCACTCGTCGCGCTCGAGTCGAGCTTCATGCGCACGGTGTCGACGCGGCGTGACATGCACCGGTGGCCGGGGATGGAGGTGCTCGGCCGGGCGGCCGAGGAGCATCTCGGCTACCCGATGCGCGAGATCGAGCTCGCCGAGTTGTACAGCTGCTTCCCCGCGGCGGTGCGCGTGCAGCAGCGTGCGCTCGGCCTGCCCGTCGACGGCGTGCCCACGATCACCGGCGGCGAGCCGTTCGCCGGCGGCCCGTGGAACAACTTCGTGCTTCAGGTGACGGCCGCGATGGTCGACCGGGTGCGTGCCGTGCCCGGGCAGCCGGGCATGGTCACGACGGTGAGCGGGCTCCTGAACAAGCCCGGGCTCGCGGTGTACGCGACGCGCCCCGGACCGGGGCCGATGCTCCTCGGTGACCTGGCCGAAGCAGCCGCCGTGGCGACGGAAGGGGTCGAGGCGGTCGCGGGCTACCGCGGCCCGGCGACGGTCGCCGCGTCCACGGTGCACTACGACGGCATGGACCCCGCGCGCTGCACCGTGATCGCCGACACGCCCGACGGCACCCGGTGCGTCGCTACGTCGGCGGACGCCGACGTCGCGCGCCGGGCGACGCTCGAGGAGCTGATCGGCACGTCGATCGGCGTCGATGGCGTCAGCTTCCGCGTCTGAGCCGAGGACGACCGACGCGCCC
Source organism: Acidimicrobiia bacterium (assembly GCA_040902705.1). Lineage (GTDB taxonomy): Bacteria > Actinomycetota > Acidimicrobiia > IMCC26256 > PALSA-555 > DATBSK01. The sequence continues at coordinate 9,066 of JBBDWT010000232.1, forward strand.
AGCGGGCGCACGGCCGGAGCGAGCCCACGGTCCGCGTCGGGGGCCGGCGGCGGACGCCGGTAGAATGAGGAGTCCCCCGCTCCACCTGGAAGGCACCTCCCTTGCGCGCCCGCACCGACATCCGCAACGTGGCGATCGTCGCCCACGTCGACCACGGCAAGACCACCCTCGTCGACGCCATGCTCCGCCAGACCGGGGCGTTCCAGGCGCACCAGGAGGTGGTCGACCGCGTCATGGACTCGACCGACCTCGAGCGCGAGAAGGGCATCACGATCCTCGCCAAGAACACGGCGGTCCACTACGGCGGCGTGAAGATCAACATCATCGACACCCCGGGCCACGCCGACTTCGGCGGCGAGGTCGAGCGGGGCCTCACGATGGTCGACGGCGTGCTCCTGCTCGTCGACGCGGCCGAAGGGCCGCTGCCCCAGACCCGCTTCGTGCTCCGCAAGGCGCTCGAGGCCCGGCTGCCCGTGATCGTCGTGGTCAACAAGGTCGATCGCAGCGACGCCCGGGTCGGTGAGGTCGTCGACGAGATCGAGGAGCTCTTCCTCGACCTCGATGCCGACGAGGACCAGATCAGCTTCCCGATCGTCTACGCGAACGCGCGGGCCGGCAAGGCGTCGATGGATGCCGACGACCCCGATCTGCGACTCCCGGCCGCCGCGGGCGCGGCGGCAGGTGGGCTCAAGCCGCTGCTCGAGCTGCTCGTCGAGCACATCCCCGCGCCCGAGTACGACCCCGAGCACCCGCTCCAGGCGCTGGTGACCAACCTCGACGCGTCGCCCTACGTCGGCCGCATCGCCCTCTGCCGAGTGCGCCACGGCACGCTGCGACGCGGCGAGTCGGTCGCGTGGTGCCGCGCCGACGGCACCGTCGAGACGGTGAAGATCACCGAGCTGTACCTGACCGAGGCGCTCACGCGCGTCGACGCCGACGAAGCCGGGCCGGGTGAGATCGCGGCGATCGCCGGGCTCGCCGACGTCACCATCGGCGAGACGCTCGCCGATCCCGCCGACCCGCGCCCGCTGCCCGTCATCCACATCGACGACCCCAGCCTCTCGATGACGATCGGCATCAACACGTCGCCGCTCGCCGGGACCGAGGGCGACAAGCTCACCGCGCGCCTGGTGAAGAGCCGCCTCGACGCCGAGCTCGTCGGCAACGTGTCGCTGCGCGTGCTGCCCACCGAACGCCCCGACGCGTGGGAGGTGCAGGGCCGCGGCGAGCTCCAGCTCGCGATCCTCGTCGAGACGATGCGCCGCGAGGGATTCGAGCTCACCGTCGGCAAGCCCGAGGTCGTCACCAAGGAGATCGGCGGCAAGCGCCACGAGCCCGTCGAGCGCGTCGCGATCGACGTGCCCGAGGATCACCTCGGTGTGGTCACGCAGATGCTGTCCGTGCGCAAGGGCCGGCTCGAGCAGATGGTGAACCACGGCACCGGCTGGGTGCGCATGGAGTACCTCGTG
>JBBDWT010000233.1:0-10477 GCA_040902705.1 Acidimicrobiia bacterium
CCCGACGCGGTCGAGTGGGTCCAGACCCGCGACAAGGTCCGGGCCACGACCGCACGCGCGGAGGTGGAGGTCGCGCGTCGCCTCGACGGGCTCCCCGAGCTCGCGGCGCGCGCGGAGGCCGGCGAGGTGTCGTTCGATCAGCTCGAGCACCTCGTGCAGCTCGCGACGCCCGAGACCGACAAGGAGTGGGCCCAGCGGGGCCCGAAGGCCGCACCGGGCGACCTGGCCCGGATGGTGCAACGCCAGCGGGTGGTGTCTGCGGCGGAGGCCGACGCGCGCCACCAGGCGCGCGAGTTCCGGTGGTGGCGCAAGGGCGAGATGCTCCAGGTCCGCGGCGCGATCCCCGACGTGAACGGCGCGTTCGTCGAGACCGTCTTCGAGCACATGGTCAACGCCATGAAGCCCGCCGCGGGTGAAGCGTGGGACACCCGAGCCCACCGCGGCGCCGACGCCCTCGTCGCGCTCTGCCGCGCCTACCAGTCCGGTGAAGGGCTGGCGCCGAAGTCGTGGCGGCCCACCGTCGTGATCCACATGGGCTCCGAAGCCCAACCCACCGTCAAGGGCATGCCCCTCGCCACCGGCACCGTCTCGCAGCTCATCAGCGAGGGCGCGAAGGTCCGCACCGTCTGGGACGACGATCCCCTGGCGCCCACCCACGGCGATCGCATCCCCGCCGCGCTGAGGGACTATGTCGAGGCGCGAGACCCGGTGTGCCGGGTCCCCGGCTGTGAGTGCACGACCGGCCTCGACGCCCACCACATGCTCCCCCGCTCCCACGGCGGCACGACCGACAAGCACAACGTCGTCATGATCTGCACGACCGACCACCGCCGCGCCGTCCCCCACGGCCCCTGGGTCCTCGAAGGCGACGCCGAACAACCCGACGGCCTCACCTGGCGCCACATCGACCGACCAGCCCAACCCGAACAAGGCGACGGCGACGCACGCGCCGGCCCCGCCGCCTGAACGCCCGGCCACCACCCCGAACGACGTCCGGCGACGCGGCGACGCGGGCGCTACTCGCCGCCGAGGGTCAGGCGGCGGAAGCCCTCCGCGTAGCGCACGCCGGCGGCACGTCCTGCATCCTCCGCGCTCTGGCGGAGGAAGTCGCGGAACCACTCCCCGGCGTTCGTGAGCTGGCTCTCGTGGCGGAAGAGTGCGTCGATCTTCTGCTCGAGCGTGGCCGACGTGTCGACCCAGCAGTTCGGCTCGAGCGTCCCGGAGAGGAAGACCGTGCGCACTCGGTGGACGTCGAGCTTCTCGGCGCGGTGCTCCGGGAAGTAGTGCGGGTTCCCGGCCGCGGGGGCCACCGCGTCGAGCGTCGCCCATCCGGTCACGCGGTGGTCGCGGTGGTTGAAGTACGAGTCGCCGAAGAACACGGCCGTCGGATCCGGGCAGAGCACCACCTCCGGGCGCAGCTGGCGAACGTGACGCACGATCTGGCCGCGCAGGTGCCGGTCGTCGACCAGCTCACCGTCCTCGTAGTCGAGATGGAAGTGGCCGGCGAGGCCGATCTGCGCCGTGGATGCCGCCGTCTCCTCGGTACGGCGCCGAGCGAGCGCGTCCGTGTCGGCATCGGGGTCGTCCGTGCCCTTGTCGCCGCGCGTCGTGATGAGGACCCACACCTGAGCGCCCTCGGCCGCCCATCGGGCGAGCGTCCCGCCGGCCGAGATCTCCGGATCGTCCGGGTGCGCGTAGACCGCGAGCGCGCTCGCGGGCGTGTCGGTGACGAGTGCGCTCACCACTCGAGCCCGAGCGTCCCTCGCATCGTCGCCTCGAACTCCTCGTCGGTGCTCGACGTCCGCACGGCGAGGATCATCTCGGCATCGGTGCCGACCGGCCACCGGAGCAACGGGGCGTCGCTCTCGATCGCGTCGGCGATCACCGCGGCCACCGGTTCGGGCCCCGGCGGGTCCTCGGCGCCCAGGGCAAGGCGTCCCTTCTCCCACTCCCGCTCGAGCTCGTCGTAGGGCGCGGTCACCGGGAAGGTGTACTCCTTCGCCTGGAACTCGGTCACGAACATGCCCGGTTCCACGAGGCGGACGCGGATGCCGAAATGCCCGACCTCGTAGTGCAACGCCTCGGTGAGGCCTTCGAGCGCGAACTTCGACGCGGCGTAGTAGCCACCGAGCGGCGGTGCGACGCGCCCGGCCACCGACGAGACGTTGACGACGACCCCACTTCCCCGGGCGCGCATCCCGGGCAGCACGGCCTGCAGCATCCGGATGACACCGAGGTAGTTGGTCTCCATGATCGCCCGCGCGTCCGCGACGGGGACCTGCTCGATCGGCCCGGAGATGCCGAAGCCGGCGTTGTTCACGAGCGCGTCGATCTCGCCGGCCGCGCCGACGGCCGCCGCGACCGACGCATCATCGTCGACATCGAGCACGAGCCGTGCCGCCACGTCGAGATCTTCGATCGACTCGGCACGTCGAGCGGTGGCGACGACGTCGTGGCCGCGCTTGGTCAGCTCGACGGCCGCCGCGCGCCCGAACCCGGTCGAGCATCCGGTGATGAGGATCCGGCCCATGTGCTCTCAGCTCCCCTCGTGCGCGATCGCGCGCAGCGCGTCGACCGAACGCTCGATGCCGGGGTCGTCGACATCGTGATGAGTCACGAAGCGTACGGTGCGGGCGTCGATCGTGCCGCTGCGCACCCCTCGGGCCTCGAGGCGCGCGACGATCCCGTCGGGGAGTGCCACGAGCGACGTGCAGATGATGTTCGTCCGCACCGACCCCGGATCGACGCTGCCGGGGAACAGCTCGGCGAGCACCTCGGCGAGGCGCCGGGCCCGTACGTGGTCCTCGGCGAGTCGGTCGACCATCGTCTCGAGGGCCACGACCCCGGCCGCCGCCACCACCCCGCCTTGGCGGAGGTTGCCGCCGACGACCGATCGCTCCTCCCGGGCCGCGGCGATCACGTCGGCCGACCCGCAGAGCAGAGACCCGACGGGCGCAGCGAGGCCCTTCGACAGGCACGCCATCACGGTGTCGGCCGCTGCCGCGACCTCCGCCGGCGACTCGCCGACCGCCACCGCGGCGTTCCAGATCCGCGCGCCGTCGAGATGCACCGCGACGCCCGCAGCACGCGCGGGCGCGCTCACCGCCTCCGTCTCGGCCCCCGTCGACGGACGGCCGCTCGCCGGCATGTGGGTGTTCTCGAGGAGCAGCATCGAGATCGGCGGCAGCTCGTGCGCTCGGTCGGCGAGCGCGGCGTCGATGTCGTCGACCGTGAGCGCACCCTCGGCGTCGGGGAGGGTGCGCAGCTGCACGCCCGCGTTCTGAGCGGCCGCGGCGTGCTCGTACCGTGCGACGTGGCAGCGTGACGGGCACAGCGCCTCGGTTCCCGCGGTCCCCTGCACCCGCAGCGCGAGCTGGTTCGCCATGCGTCCCGATGGCGTGAAGACCGCCGCCTCCTTGCCGAGCATCGCGGCCGCCAGCTCCTCGAGCCGGTTGAGCGTCGGGTCCTCGCCGTACACGTCGTCGCCGACCTCGGCCGCGGCCATCGCCGCGCGCATCGCGGCGGTCGGCATCGTCACCGTGTCGGAGCGGAGGTCGACGAACCCGCCCGCGCCACGAGTCGAGGCGGTCACGCCGCGCCACTGCTCCCGTCGCCGCCGGACGGGTCCGGGACGGGCCGGATGAGGCCCTCCTGCGCGACCGTGATCGCCAGCGTGCCGTCGCGGCGGAACACGTGGCCGAGGGCGAGCCCGCGCGCCCCCGATGCCGACGGGCTCGTCTGGTGGTACAGCAGCCACTCGTCGGCGCGGAACGGCCGGTGGAACCACATCGCGTGGTCGAGGCTCGCCATCTGGAAGTGCCCGTCGTAGCCGATCGCGTGCGGCAGCGTCGCGGTGTCGAGCAGCGACAGATCCGACGCATACGCGACGACGCACGCATGCAGCAGCGGATCGTCCGGCAGCGTGCCATTCGCGCGGATCCACACGTCCTGGGTCGGTTCCCGCGGCCCCGGCGCGAGCCACTTCGGGTCCTCGACCGGCCGCGAGTCGATCGGCCGCTCGCGCCCGAGCCAGTCGATGAAGTCCTGGCTGAAGCGACCGAGATGCGGCTCGATCCGCTCCCGGAACGTCGGCAGCTCTTCGGGCCCCGGCACGATCGGCATCGGCATCGCGTGATCGGGGCCGTCCTCGACGATCTGGAACGACGCCGCGAGGTTGAAGATCGCCTTGCCGTGCTGGATCCCGACGACGCGCCGAGTCGTGAACGACCGGCCGTCGCGGATGCGGTCGACCTCGTACACGATCGGCACGTTCGGATCTCCCGGCCGGAGGAAGTACGCGTGCAACGAGGTCACGGGGCGTTGCGCGTCGACGGTCCGGCCCGCCGCGACGAGCGCTTGCGCTGCGACCTGGCCGCCGAACACCCGTTGCTGGTCCTCGTCGGGGCTCACCCCGCGGAACAGGTTGACCTCGAGCTGCTCGAGCTCCAGCAGCTCGAGCAGGTCGGTCAGGGCATCGGTCGTGTCCAGCGTCTCGTCGATGTCGGAGGCGTCGATCTCCCGGGCGTCGCTCACCCGAAGAAGACCTCCGCCTCGGCGAACCGTTCCGGAGGCACCGTCTTCAAGGCCGCGACCGCGTCGGCGAGCGGCACCCGCACGATGTCGGTTCCCCGCAACGCGACCATCACGCCGCCGTCGCGCTCGTGCGCAGCATCGATCGCGGCGAGCCCGAGGCGCGTGGCGAGGATCCGATCGAACGCGGTCGGCGTCCCACCGCGCAGCAGGTGGCCGAGCACGACCACGCGGGTGTCGAAGCCCGTGCGCTGCTCGATCTCGGGCGCCAGCCGGGCCGCGATCCCCCCGAGGCGGACGTGCCCGAACTCGTCGACCTCGGCATCGACGGTCGTCATCGTGCCCGCGCGCGGGACGGCCCCCTCGGCCACGACCACGATCGAGAAGTTGGCACCGAGCGTGTGCCGATGCACCAGGTGGGCACACAGCTCGTCGATGTCGATCTCGATCTCCGGGACGAGGATCGCATCGGCACCGCCGGCCAGGCCCGAGTGCAGCGCGATCCACCCCGCATGACGACCCATGACCTCGACCACGATCACTCGGTCGTGACTCTCGGCGGTGGTGTGCAGACGATCGATCGCGTCCGTGGCGATCTGCACCGCGGTGTCGAAACCGAACGTCACGTCCGTCGCCCCGAGGTCGTTGTCAATCGTCTTGGGAACGCCCACGCACACGACGCCCTCGTCTCCCAGCCGGCGCGCGACACCGAGCGTGTCCTCGCCACCGATCACGATGAGCACATCGACGCGCTCGCGCTCGATCGTCTCCCGGACCGCGAGAACATCGCCTTCGTGCTTGTAGGGGTTCGTCCGTGACGTGCCGAGGATCGTGCCGCCGCGATGCACGAGGCCGCGGGTCGACGCAACGGTCAGCTCGACGAAGTCGTCCTCGATCACGCCCCTCCAGCCGTGACGGAAGCCGAGGATCTCGTGCCCCAGCCGGGCTTCGCCCTTGCGCACGACCGCGCGGATGACCGCGTTGAGCCCGGGGCAGTCACCCCCGCCGTTGAGGACGCCGATGCGCATCGCGCTCAATGATGGCAGGCCCCGGTAGCCTCGACGACGTGCGCAAGAGCGCGACCCGCCTCGACACCGCGATCAGCACCGTCCTCGCCCCCGGCGAGAACGTCGCGGCCACCGGGCTCGGGTGGGTCGCGGAGCGCCGCCGGGCTCCGCTGCTCTTCCTCGGTCGTCGGCAGTACTGGTTGGCCCTCACCGACCGCCGCCTGCTCGTGTTCGCGCGGCGCCACGGCGGCCCGACCGCCGACGACCTGATCCTCGGCAAGCGCTTCTCGTTCTTCACGCTCGAGAAGGTCCACCGTCACCGGCCCCTGTTCCAGATCCGCATGCGCGGCGCCAACGACTCGAGGTTCGTCCTCGAGTTCCGCCCCGGGCACCGCGAGCTCGCGTCCGAGCTCACGGCGAGCCTGCGCCGCGCCCTCCCGGCGGCGACGGGCGCGCCCGCGTCCGGCGCACCGACGACCACCACGGCCTCCCCCGGCACGGCGAGCGGCACCGCGTCGCCCACCCCTGCCGGTCCCGAGCGCGACGCCGATGCCGACACGGCGGCAGCGTTCTGGGGCGAACGCTGATCCGCTGACGCGCCGATGGCCGTCGTCCTGTCGATCGACGCGGGGACGACCGGCGTTCGAACGCTCGCCATCGACGACCACGGGCTGACCCGCACCTCGGCCTACCGGGAGTTCCCTCAGCACTTCCCCCGACCCGGCTGGGTCGAGCACGACCCGGAGGACATCTGGCAGGCGACGCTCACCACGCTGGCCGAGGTCGTCGCCCACCTCGCGGACTCGGGCGAGTCGATCGCCGCCGTCGGCATCACCAACCAGCGCGAGACCGTCGTCGTGTGGGATCGCTCGACCGGGCGCGTCCCGCACCGGGCGATCGTCTGGCAGGACCGACGCACCGCGCGCCGCTGCGACGAGCTGCGCGATGCGGGAGCAGAGCCGCTCGTGCGCGCGCGCACCGGGCTCGTGCTCGATCCGTACTTCTCGGCGACGAAGCTCGAGTGGCTGTTCACGACCGGCGGCCTCGAGCCGACGCCGGACCTCGCGTTCGGGACCGTCGACACCTGGTTGCTCTGGCGGCTCACCGGCGGGATCGACGGTGGCGTGCACGCGACCGACGCGTCGAACGCGAGTCGCACCATGCTCTACGACCTCGACACCGGCGACTGGTCCGACGAGCTGCTCTCGCTGTTCGGCGTGCCCCGCGCCTGCCTTCCGGTGGTCATGGCGAGCAGCGGTCGCTTCGGGACGACTCATCCGTCGGTCGCGGCCGGCCTCGCCGTGCCGGTGAGCGGCATCGCGGGCGACCAGCAGTCCGCACTCTTCGGCCAGGCGTGCTTCTCGCCCGGGATGTCGAAGAACACCTATGGCACCGGCTCGTTCGTCCTCGTGAACCTCGGTGAGCACCACCCCGACCCGGTCGACGGGCTCCTCACCACGGTCGCGTGGCGCATCGGCGACGTCACGACGTTCGCCCTCGAGGGCGCGATCTTCGTCACGGGTGCCGCCATCCAATGGCTGCGCGACGGGCTCGGGATCGTCGTGGACGCCGCCGAGACCGGGCCGCTCGCGGAGAGCGTTGCCGACACCGGAGGCGTCGTGTTCGTGCCCGCGTTCACCGGGCTCGGCTCCCCGTTCTGGGACCCGTACGCGCGCGGCACCATCCTCGGCATCACCCGCGGCACCGGCCGCGCGCACCTCGCCCGGGCGGTCGTCGAAGCGATGGCCTGGCAGACGCGCGACGTCGTCGACGCGATGACGACGGCATCGGGCCGAGCGGTGGCCGAGCTGCGCGTCGACGGCGGCGCAGCCGTGATGGACATGCTGTGCCAGCTCCAGGCCGACGTGCTCGGCGTCACCGTGCGCCGCCCCACGGTCCGCGAGACCACCGCGCTGGGAGCCGCGTATCTCGCCGGGATCGCCGAAGGGGTCTGGGCGTCCCCCGACGAGGCTGCGGCCGCGTGGCGCGAGGACGCGTCGTTCACCCCCCGCGGGTCCATCGACGACATCGAACGTCGCTACGCCCAGTGGCAACGCGGGGTCGAGCGGTCCCGAGGGTGGGCGCTCGACGCAGGATGACGCGCGACGTCAGGCGACCCGCGCGTCAGGGAGCCTCGGCACGCGCGCGGTGTCGACCGGGAGGTCCTCGGCCTTCTTCGTCGCGTAGGTGTCGCGGTAGTCGTAGCGGCCACACAGCTGCACGATCTCGAACATCAGCTCATCGGTCAGCGCGCGCAGCGCGAGCCGCTCGTCGGTCTGCGTGTAGTGCTGCGCGGCGATAGGCGCCCCGAAGCGGATGCTCACCGTGCGGAACGGTCGCGGGAGCTTCCTGTCGGTCGGCTGGCACTCGTCCGTCCCGCACAGGCCCACCGGGACGACCGGAGCACCGGTGCGCACGGCGAGGCGCGCGACTCCGGTGTGGCCGCGGTGGGTGAACCCGTCGCGCGTGCGCGTTCCTTCGGGATAGATGGCGAAGACACCTCCGTGCTCGAGCACCGTGGTCGCGGCCGCCAGCGCGCCCTCGCTCGCGCCGCCGCCCTCACGCCGGATCGGGATCTGGCCGACCGCGCGGAAGAACCATGCGGTCTTCGGGTCGTCGAAGTACTCCGCCTTCGCGACGTAGGTGACACGCCGGCCGATGACCAGCGGCAGGAAGATCGAGTCGAGGAACGAACGGTGGTTGGCGGCGAGGATGATCGGCCCCCGGCGAGGGAGGTGCTCACGGCCCTCCACCCGCACGTGGTACAGGACGCGCAGGATGGGCGTCAGCACCAGCTTCATGGACCAATAGAGCATCCATCCCCCCGGACGACGACCCGATGTGCAGCGACCCGATTGACGCGGCGCCGAGACTACGACGCGCCCGCGGCGGTGGCGAGGGGTACGTCCGGACCGCGCTGGTGGAGCTACCCCAGCTTGGTGAGCGCCCGGCGGATGTTGCGGGCCGCCTGACCGATGCGTTGCTCGTTCTCCACCAGCGCGAACCGGACGTACCCCTCGCCGCCCGGACCGAAGCCGACGCCCGGCGACACCGCCACCTTCGCGTCGCGGACCAGCAGCTTCGCGAAGTCGAGGCTGCCGAGCTCCTCGTACGGCTCGGGGATCGGCGCCCACGCGAACATCGTGCCGCGCGGCTTCTCGATCACCCAGCCGGCGCGCGCGAGCCCGTCGACGAGAGCGTCGCGACGGCCGCGATAGATCGAGTTCACCTCGCGGGGGAAGTCGGGGGCCTCGTTCATCGCGACCGTCGCCGCGATCTGCACCGGCTGGAACGTGCCGTAGTCGAGGTAGCTCTTGAGCTTTGCGAGCGCGGCGACCACTTCGGCGTTGCCGAGCAGGAAGCCCATGCGCCAGCCGGCCATCGAGAACGACTTCGTGAGCGTGTACAGCTCCACCGCGACCTCCTCGGCGCCGGGCACCTGGAGGATCGACGGCGGGTCGTACCCGTCGAACCCGAGGTCGGCGTACGCGAAGTCGTGGACGAGCAGCACATCGCGCTCGCGAGCGAAGTCGACCATGCGCTGCATGAACTCGAGGTCGACACAGGTCGTGGTCGGGTTGTGCGGGAACGAGAGGACGATCACCTTCGGTCGCGGCCACGAGTCTTCCCACGCCTCCAAGAGGTTCTCGAAGAAGTCGTGCTCGCCGCCGAGCCGGACGTGGCGGATCTCCGCGCCGGCGAAAAGCGGTCCCCAGATGTGGATCGGGTACGAGGGGCTCGGGACCATCGCGGCGTCGCCCGGACCGAGGAGCACCCACATCAGGTGGGAGAAGCCCTCCTTCGCGCCGATGGTGGAGCAGGCCTGGGTCTCGGGGTCGAGCTCGACGCCGAAGCGACGCTGGTACAGGTCGGTGACGGCGAGCCGGAGCTTCGGGATGCCTCGGCTCATCGAGTACCGGTGGTTACGCGGGTTGCGGATCGCCTCGCAGACCTTGTCGATCGCGACCGGAGGGGGCGGCAGGTCGGGGTTCCCGAAGCCGAGGTCGATCACGTCTTCTCCGGCGCGGCGCGCCTCCATCTTGAGTGCGTCGATGGTGGCGAACACGTACGGGGGCAGCGCGTTGATGCGCCGGAACTCCATCGCGTTCACCGTACCAGCGCGCCTGCTCGGCGCCGCACCACTTCGCCGTGCCGCTACCCTGCCCGACCGGTGCATCCGAACTCCACGACGCTCGACGACGTCGATGCGGTGCTGCTCGACCTCGGTGGCGTCTTCTACCTGCCCGCGCACGTACCGATGCGACGCGCGCTCGCGCGCTTCGACGTCGAGATCGAACCCGACGCCCTCGACCGCGCGCACTACTCCGGGATCGCCGCGCTCACGAACGACGGACGCATCGGCCACCACTCGGACGGGCGGGCGATCTGGCACGCCTACCACCGTGCGTACGCGTCGGCGTGTGGCGTCGAGGCACCACACCTCGACGACGCAGCGGCTGCGTTGCTGGGCGAGTTCCAGGGGGGCGACGTCTGGACACGACGGATCCCGGGGGCGCGTGAGGCGCTGTCCGCGCTCTCGGCCCGCGGCTACCGGCTCGCGGTCGTCTCGAACGCCGATGGGACGGTCGAGGAGCAGCTCCGGGTCGACGGACTGTGCCAGGTCGGCCCCGGCGCGGGCGTCAGCGTCGGCATCGTCCTCGACTCGACCGCGGTCGGGGTCGCCAAGCCCGACCCGGGGATCTTCCGTCTCGCGCTCGACGCGCTGCAGGTGGCACCCGAGCGCACGATCCACGTCGGCGACACCCCGGCGGCTGACGTCGCCGGTGCCCGCGCGGCGGGGATCCGGCCCGTGCTCGTCGACCCCTTCGACCTGCATCCCGACGCCGCGTGCCTCCGGGTCACGTCGCTGGCCGCCGTGGTCGACCTGCTCCCCCACGTAGTCTGACGCTCCGTCAGATCCGGACTTCATCGAAAGCAGG
>JBBDWT010000234.1:0-1561 GCA_040902705.1 Acidimicrobiia bacterium
GCCGGCTTGGCGACCTGCAGCGCGACGTTGGTGGTCCAGTCGCCGTGCTCGGGCTGCTTGGGCGGCTCGAGGCCGAGGCCGCCCGCGGGCTCGGGGAGGCCGAGGGAGGCCAGCGCGCGGCGGAGGTGGGTGGCGAGCTGGTCACGCATAGGCGGCATTCGGAGCGTACCGGCCGCATCTCACGCACCCCCGACTGATTGACCCCGTAAGGATGAGGGGAGGCCCCGGCGCGGTCCCTATCCTTGAAGGGCGCCGACCGCACGACCCGACGAGCAGGGAGACCTGATGGACGCCAACCCCGAGACCGGCGAACCCGTGAAGCCCGAGCTGGTGCTCGAGGCGACACCGGGCGCTGACGGGGCCGGCGGCGACGACGAGAGCGAGCAGGTCACCAAGCCGACGAAGCTCATCCGCATCGCGTCGATGGTGCGCACGATGCTCGACGAGGTCCGTCGCGCTCCCCTCGACGACGCGGGCCGACGCCGCCTGCGCGAGATCCACGAGAAGTCTCTCCACGAGCTCGAGAGCGTCCTGTCGCCCGAGCTCCAGAAGGAGCTCGAGGACGTCGTGCTCCCCTTCACCTCGGACGCACCGAGCGAGTCGGAGCTCCGGCTCGCCCAGGCCCAGCTCGTCGGATGGCTCGAGGGGCTCTTCCACGGCATCCAGGCGACGCTGTTCACCCAGCAGACGATGGCGCAGGGCCAGCTCGAGGAGATGCGCGGGCGGCGCGCGCTCGCGGCCGCGCTGGGCGGCAGGGGCCCGGGTGTCGGCGCACCGACCGGTGCGCCGTCGGGGCCGGGCGAACCTCCCAGCGGCTACCTGTAGGCGGACGACTGACGATGGAGCCAGTGACGGCCGAGCTCTTCGACGACGGGTGGCACCCCGACGCGTGGCGTTCGCGCGCGGTCGAGCAGCAGCCCGACTGGCCCGACGCGGGCGCGCTCGACGACGCACTCGACGAGCTCCGCAAGATGCCGCCGCTGGTGTTCGCGGGCGAAGCGCGCACCCTGTCCGAGCAGCTCGCGCTGGCCGGGGCGGGCAAGGCCTTCCTGCTCGTCGCGGGTGACTGCGCCGAGTCGTTCGAGGCGTTCTCCGCCGACGCCATCCGCGACAAGCTCCGCGTCATCCTGCAGATGTCGGTCGTCCTGATGTACGGCTCGGGTGTCCCGACCGTGAAGGTCGGAAGGATCGCGGGGCAGTTCTCGAAGCCGCGCTCCGCACCGACCGAGACGCGCGGCGACATCACGTTGCCGAGCTTCCGGGGCGACACCGTCAACGACTTCGCGTTCGACGACCTCGCCCGGCGGCCCGACCCGTCGCGGCTCGTCCGCGCCTACCACCAGAGCGCGGCGACGCTGAACCTCGTGCGGGCCTTCGCGAAGGGCGGCTTCGCCGACCTCTCGCGCGTCCATGCCTGGAACCAGGAGTTCGTCGCGACGAGCCCGGAGGGCAGGCGCTACGAGGCTCTCGCGGCCGAGATCGAGCGTGCGCTCCACTTCATGAGCGCCTGTGGCATCGACCTCGAGACCGAGCTCCAGCTCCACGAGGTCGACATCTGGAC
>JBBDWT010000235.1:0-10412 GCA_040902705.1 Acidimicrobiia bacterium
TCGCCGACGTGCTCGGCACGCGCCGGCACCGTCGCCGCATGCGCGCCATCGCCCGGGTGGCGCGCGCCGGCGCACCGCACCTCGCGCTCGTATCGCAGCCGACGCAGACGCCCCCCGCGCCCGCGCCGATCCGCCGGCGCGCCCCGTTGGAGAACATGCCCGCGTAGCTCGCCCGTCAGACGCGGATCGGTACCTGCGCGTACCCGCGCACGGTGCTGGTGTGCAGACGGACCGCCCGCGCGTGGTCGACGTCCCACTCCGGGAACCGCGCCAGCGTCTCCTCCAGCGCGATGCGACCCTCGAGGCGCGCGAGCGCGGCGCCGAGGCAGAAGTGGATGCCGTACCCGAACGACACGTGGTGATCCATCTTTCGATGGATGTCGTAGGTGTCGGCGTGCGCGAACTTGCGCTCATCGCGTCCCGCGGCACCGGTGAGCAGCAGCACCTTGGACCCCGCGGGCAGGACCCGGCCGTGATGCTCGGTCTTGGTCGTGGTCCATCGCCCCTGCACGGGTGACGGTGCCTCGAAGCGCAGCAGCTCCTCGATCGCGTTCGGGATCAACGACGCGTCAGCGACCATCTCGGCGCGCTGGTCGGGGTACTCAGCGAGGACGACCGCGGCCCACCCGAGCATCCGCGCCACCGTCTCGGTGCCGGCGCTGATGAGGAGGTTGGCGAAGTCCTGCTCCTCCTGGGGCGTGAGGCGCCGGACGGTGCCGTCGTCGTCGGTGATCTCGGCGTGGGCGAGGTCGGTGAGCATGTCGTCGACCGGCTCGCGCCGTCGCGCGTCGAGCTGCTGACCGAGGTACTCGTGGAGCCAGATCTGCGCGCTGAACGAGACGTCGTTGATCATCCCGACGCCCGGCTCGATGTGGAAGACCTGGTCGATGTAGTGGCGCACCTCGTCCTGGTCCTCGGGTGGCACGCCGAGCAGGGCGGCGATCACCCTCGCCGGCAGCAGTGCGCCGAACTCCTGGAGGTAGTCGAACGGGCCGCTGTCGCGGTGGGGGTCGAGCATCTCGGCGCACAGCTCGCGGATGCGCGGCTCGAGCTGCGAGACGCGCCGCGGTGTGAACGCCCTCGACGACAGCGACCGCAGGCGGGTGTGCTCCGGCGGGTCGACGAAGATCATCATCGTGGTGTTGACGACCGCCTCGGGCCCCATGAACTCCAGCACCGTGCCGTGGGCCGAGGAGAACGTCGCCGGGTCGCGGTGTGCGGCTTCGACGTCGGCGAAGCGACTCAGCGCGTAGAAGTCGTACTCGTCGTTGCGGTAGAGCGGTGCCTCGTCACGCAGACGCCCCCAGATCTCGTACGGCTCGGTGTCGATGTCGATGTCGAACGGGTCCCACACGAGGTCGGTCATGCGTGGTGCTCCTTCGTGGTGGATGCCGCGGAATCGGTGGCGGAGTCGGCGATCGAGTCGAGGATGCGGGCGAGCTCCTCGGGATGGGTCACGGCCGGGATGTGACCGGAGTCGATCTCGAGCACCCGGGGCTCTCGGCCCATCGTGCGTAGCCGGTCGATGAGCGCGTCCTGCAGCTCCGGTGGCGACGGGCGGTCGCGCAGGTGCTTGAGGTAGGTGATCTGCACGTCACCGACCGCGGCCCACGACACCGGTTGGAAGTAGATGTTCATCGAGTCCTTCACGCAGCGAACGGGATCGGTCATGAACTCGATCGTCTCGTCGTCGAGGTCGTCTCCGCCGTACGCGCCGCGCACCTTGTCGGGTGACTCCGGGCCGGGCGTGGTGAGCGTCCACCCGTCGCGCCGCGCCGCTGCCATCGCCTGGATCACGCGCTCGCGGTGCGACTCCTTCATGCTGTCGAGGCCGCGCCCACCCTCGGGCGTCACCGACGCGGCGTCGAGCACGATGTGGCGCACGCGCGGCGCGAGCCCGGCCGCGACCCCGGGGGTGAAGAGGCCGCCGGACGAGTGCGCGACGAGCACGATGTCGTCGACCCCCGCGGCCTCGACGTCGGCGACGAGCGAGGCGGCGCCCTCGTCGACGGTCAGCTCCATCGGATCGGCAGGCTTGCCCGCCCGGCCCGGCAGGTGCAGCGCCAGCGCCGGGTGTCGCAGATGGGGCAGCAACCGGTCCCAGTAGGCGCCCGACATGGCGCCACCGTGGATGAGGACGAGGGTCGGGGACGCCGCGGGCGAGTCCACGCCTGGATGGTTCCACGCGCCGGGTTGACCGTTCCATTTTCTGATGCCATTTTCTTAGCGGCGTTCCGAAAGTCGGGAGCGCTGGAGCACCGGAGCGGGGCGACGAGGAGGGGGAGTCCGTGGCCGAGGACCAGACCGGGGGCCAGCCCCCTGGGCAGACGCCCGGACCGGCCCCCGGACCGGCCGGGGAGCGGTACCTCCTGATCTCCTCCGACGGTCATGCCGGGCCCCCCGCCCAGCACTACCGGGAGTACCTCGAGGAGCGCCACCGCGAGGCGTTCGACGAGCACCAGCGCGAGGCGCGGGAGATGCTCGAGCTGGTCCGGGCGGCCGGGGGAGGGAACGACGAGTTCCGCGCCAAGTGGGAGAAGATGACCGGCGGCGACGGCGGGCTCACCGCCGCGTACGACTCCGATGTCCGCGACGCGGTGCTCGACGGCGAGGGCGTGGCCGCCGAGGTGCTCTTCCCCGATGCCGACGTGCTGGGGACGGGTCGGATCTCGGCGTCGCCGTTCGGCTCGGGGCTCGGCGGAGGCGCCGACACGACTCCCGAGCTCGCGCTCGCCGGCGCCCGCGCGCACAACCGCTGGCTCGCCGACTTCTGCGCGCAGTCCCCCGACCGTCGGATCGGAGTCGCGATCGTGCCCATCCTGTTCGACCTCGAGGCCGCGGTCGACGAGATCCGCGCCGCGCGCGACCTCGGGCTTCGTGGCGTGCTGATCCCGACGCGCTGGTTCGAGCAGCCCGCGTACCACGACCCGCGCTACGACGTGGTCTGGGCCGCGTGCGAGGACCTCGGCATGGTGTTGCATACGCACTCGGGCTCCGGCCCCGCTGACTACGGCATCGGCCGCTCGATGATGGCGATCTACGCGACCGAGGCGTACTGGTGGGCGGCGCGCCCGCTGTGGGTGCTGCTGTGGGCCGGGGTGTTCGAGCGCTACCCGGACCTGAAGTACGTGGTCGCCGAGAACGGTGCGTGGTGGGCACCCGACATCCTCGCCAAGATGGACGAGAAGTACCTCGGTGGGCACAACACGGAGAAGCTCGGCAACGCGTTCCGCGAAGAGCTCCGGATGAAGCCGACCGAGTACTTCCGGCGCAACTGCGCCCTCGCCGCGTCGACGCCCGGCGTCGAGGACCTGGCACGTCGCCACGATGTCGGCGTCGGCAACCTCCTCTGGGGCAACGACCTCCCGCACCCCGAGGGGACCTACCCGTACACGCGGTACTGGGTGCGGGAGCGGTTCCGGGACGTCCCCGTCGACGAGGCGCGGCGCATGCTCGGGGAGAACGCCGCGGCGCTCTACGGCGTCGACACGACCCGGCTCGCGCCGATCGTCGAGCGGATCGGGCCGACGCCCGAGCAGGTCCACGGCGACGCCGCGATCGAGCCCGTCCCCGTCGAAGCCTGAACCGACTGCGTGCGGGCTCCCCGCGCGCTAGGGGTGCAGGGACGAGGCCCGGGCGGCGTCGGGGCGCTCGGGCCGGCTCTCGCCCGCGACGACCGCGGGCGGCTCGCCCCGACCGACGGCGATGCCCACGAGCACCGTGCGGACGTGCTCGTCGAAGTCGCCCGTCACCCGGGTGACCGAGCCGACGAGGGCGCGCAGGTGCGGGAGCTCGTCGGGGCCGTGCTGCGAGAGCGCGCGGTGGTACTCCGACATGATCGGGCGTCCCGCGCGCGTCGCCTCCGCGTCGCGGATGTCACCGACCGCGGCGCCGAGCGCGCACTCGCTCACCACCATGAACGCATCGAGTGCCTCGGCGAGCGAGAACCCGTGACGCGTGAGGAAGCCGACGACCGCGTCGACGTGCACGACCATGCGGTCGACGCCGATCGACCCGTTGAGGAACTGACTGAGCAGCTCGGGCTGGGCGACGAACGCGTCGTGCGAGTAGCGCGCCCACTCGAGCAGCCATGCCGTCCAGTGCTGGCCGCGGTCGGCCGGGAGCTGGATCTGTGACGCCGAGTACTCGGCGGCCAGGCGCATCAGGTCGTCGCGCCCGTCGACGTGGTGGTACAGACCGGGGACGCTCACGCCGAGCCTGTCGGCGACGCCCTTCATCGTGATGTTGTCGAGCCCGATCTCGTCCGCGGCGCGAGCGATCATCTCGCGGTCGAGTCGCGCAGGACGACCGATCTTGCGGCGCGGCGGAGAAGACGGGTTGAGCAGGGACCGAGGCTACGTCAGCGCACGCCGTCGTAGCGGCTGTACGAGTACGGGAGGAACGCGTCGGCGTCGACCGGCCCGACCACCCTCGGCTCGTGCGTGCTCTTGCGGACCGACCACAGGATCGACTCGGTCTCGAGCACCGGCAGGTCGACGACGGGGTCGCTCGCGAGCTCGCGCAGCACGAGCTTGCCGTCGACGCGCTCGACGCTCTCGGGGGTGCGCACCTGGTCGACCTGGACGAGCAGCGGTCCGGCGTCGAACCCGATACCGGACACGGCCGGCAGGAACTTGAACCACCACTGACGCGCCGGAGTCGGCGCGGGCGTCGGCAGCCGCTCGGCGACGTCGCCGACGATCTCGATGAACGTGACGCCCTGCCGGGTGATGCGGCCCTCGGCGTGGTCGCCCTCGCGCGTCAGCTCGATCTCCGCGAGCTTCTTCGGCTCGCCGAACCTCTCCCGGCTGATCGACACCGCGCGCTCGAGGTCGATGGGGATGAGCAGCGGGTACTCGCCCGGTTCGCCCTCGTGCTTCGCGTCCACCGCGAAGTACCCGATCATCTCGTGGTACGTGAAGTCGTCGCGCTCGATGTGGATCTCGGTGATCCGCGCGTGGACGCGGGGCTCGTCGGGCGGCGTCAGCGGGGGCGGCAGGACTGCCGCGAGCGCATCGGGGTCGGTGAGGTACGCGACCTCGAGGTTGGGGAACGACGGCATCTCCAGCCCGCCGCCGTGCCCGCCGGCGGCCTCCCGCTGCACCCACCGGTTCTGTGCTCGGTGCTCCGCCATCGCTCTTCCCCCGTGCCGGTCGTGCCGGTCGTTCCCGTCGACTTTCCGAGCACGGTACAGAAAAGTGCTTCGGGTGACAACCGGCGACCGGTGCGTCGCCTCAGGTGAAGTCGGAGCCGCCGTCGACGTTGATGTTCGCCCCGGTCATGTAGGTGTTGCGGCGGGACGCGACGAACGCGATCACCGGCCCGATCTCCTCGGGGTCGCCGGCGCGTGGGAGATGCGCGGGGTGCCCGAAGTGCTCCTCGATGCCGGCCATCACGGCGTACAGGTCGGACGTGTCGATGCCGACGCCCTCGGCCCAGGCCTTGAGCGTCTCGGTCGCGAAGCTCCCCGGCGACACGGTGTTGACGAGGATCTCGTCGGGCGCGAGCGCGAGCGACAGGTTCTTGGTCGCGCTCGTGACGATCGCCTTCGACGCCGTGTACGCGATGAGCCCGGCGCTCTGGCGCTTCGTCGAGTGCGCCGACACGTTGACGATGCGCCCCCACTCTGCGTTCCGCAGCAGCGGGATCGCGGCGCGCACGCAGCGCACCATCCCCATCGCGCCGAGGTCGATGGTCTCGAGCCACTGCTCGTCGGTGAGGTCCTCGATGCCGCCCAGCCCGGCGGGGCCCGTCGCGTTCACGAGGATGTTCAGCGCGCCCCACCGCTCCTCGACCACGCGGAACGCGGCATCGACCTGGTCGACGTCGGTGATGTCGGCGCGCAGCGCGACGGCCTCGGGCGCGCCGCGCGCGAGCAGGTCGTCGCACGTCGCGTCGAGGTCGGACTGCGTGCGGGCGAGCACCGCGACGCGCGCGCCGTCGTCCGCGAAGCACCGCGCCGCGGCGCGTCCCATCCCCTGCGTGCCGCCCTGGACGACGGCCGTGGCGCCGGCGAGCCCGAGATCCATCGCGCCCACGGTACCGGCGGTGCGGCTGCCGCGAGCGGCGGTTCACTCTCGCGAACAGTTGCTCGGTTCCGCGAGCCGTCAATACCATCCCGGGCATGCAGGAGCTGGACGGCAAGATCGCGGTGGTCACGGGGGGCGCGTCGGGGATCGGGCTGGCGCTCGCGCGCGCCTTCCTCGGCGAGGGGATGCAGGTGGTCGTCGCCGACGTCGAGCAGGGCGCGCTCGACCGCGCGACGGCCGAGCTGGGTGACGGGGTCACCGGTGTGCTCACCGACGTCTCGAAGCCCGAGTCGGTCGAGGCGCTCGCCGACGCGACCTTCTCGAGGCACGGGGCGTGCCACGTGCTGTGCAACAACGCGGGGGTCGGTCCGCCGGCCGCGAACGTGTGGGAGACGACGGTCAACGACTGGCGCTGGGTCCATGGTGTCAACGTGCTCGGCGTCGTCCACGGCATCCTCGCCTTCGTGCCCCGGATGCTCGAAGGCGGCCAGGACGGCTACGTCGTGAACACCTCGTCCGGCGACGGTGGGATCGCGCCGATGCCCCAGGCATCCGTCTACGCGTCGAGCAAGGCCGCCGTCACCTCCCTGACCGAGTGCCTCGCGACCCAGCTCGTGTCGGAGGGCACCAGGCTGCGCGCGGGGATCTTCTACCCGTCGGGGGGCCTCTTGCGCACGGGCCTGTGGACCGCCGACCGGAACCGGCCCGACGAGCTCGCCCGCGAACGGCCGAGACCGACCGAGGCGATGACCATCGACAAGCTTGAGCAGATGGCGAAGGCGGGCGGGCACGAGCTGAAGTTCCAGGACCTCGACGACCTCGCGCGGGTGGTGGTCGACGGCGTCCGCAACGACCGATTCATCATGATGGTCGACGTCGCGTCGATCGGGCCCACGATGCGGGAACGAGCCGCCGCGCTCGAGCAGGGACAGCTTCCGGGCGCACATGCGAGTCTCTTGGGCTGATGGAGTTCTCGCTGATCTTCGAGGCCCAGCTCACCGATCCGACCCGGGAACGTGAGCGCCGGCTGCTGCTCGACTGCGTCGACCAGGCGGTCTACGCGGAGCAGATGGGGTTCGACCGCATCTGGGCGGTCGAGCACCACTCGCTGCGGTGGTACGCGCACATGAGCGCGCCCGAGGTGTTCCTCACCTGGGTCGCGGCGCGTACGTCGACGATCCGCATCGGCCACGGCGTCGTGTGCATGCCGTTCAACTACAACCACCCGATCCGGGTCGCGGAGCGGGCCGCGATGCTCGACTCGCTGTCGGGCGGGCGCCTCGATCTCGGCGGCGGGCGCGGCGCGACGCTCCAGGAGATGTCGCTGATGGGCGTCGATCCCGAGGACACGTACGCCCAGATGGAGGAGGCGCTGCGGATCATCGGGCACGTGTGGCTCGAGGACGAGTTCGAGTGGCACGGCCTGCTCGACATCGAGCCGCACCCGGTGCTGCCGCGGCCGGTGCAGGACCCGCATCCGCCGCTGTTCCTGGCGTGCACCAAGCGCGACACGGTCACCCTCGCGGCCGACCTCGGGGTGGGCTCGCTCGTGATGGGCTTCGCCGGCCCGGGCGAGGTCGGTGCGTTGCGCAAGGACTACGACGCAGCGTGGGACGCCCGCACCGGAGCGCGCTCGGTGTCGCCCGTCACGAACAAGCACTTCACCGCGCTCTGCCCCACGATCGTGCTCGACGACGCGGCCGAGGCGTTTCAGGTGGGCGCGCGCGCCCAACGCTTCTTCGCCGAGTCGATCGGTCACTGGTACGGGCACGCGCCGCCGCCCTCGGAAGCAGTCGTGCCGGGCGAGGACAGCGTCGCGGAGATCACGGTCGCGCGCGAGGCGTACGTCGCGCAGCTGCACGAGGCGAAGATCCCGGTCGGCCCGCACACGACGTCGACGTACAACGTCGACCAGGCGTACGGCGACGCGGGCGCGGCGATCGAGTACGTGCGCCAGCTGCGCGACGCGGGTGCCGACGAGATCATGTGCCTCGTGCAGATGGGCACGGTGTCGCAAGACGTCTGCATGGAGACGATCCGCCAGTGGGGTGAGCGCGTCATCCCCGAGTTCCGCTGAGATGAGCGGTCGCCTCGACGGGAAGGTCGCGCTCATCACGACTGGCAGACTGCGGGCCGTGCGATCTGCCCGTGCGACTGCGCTCACGCTCGTGCTCGCGATCGGCGCGCTCGCGTCGGTGACGGTTGCCGCGGGCGCCGCACCCACCGACGACGCGCCGGCGGACCAGCCGGCGGTCGGGGTCTTCCATCCGACCTTCGTCGACTCCTCCCGTCCGAGCCCGGCGAGCACCACGCAACCCGCGGCGGCCGAACGCACCCTGGACACGACCATCGCGTTCCCGACGAAGGCGAAGCGGCCGCTCCCCTTGGTGCTGCTGGCGCACGGCTCCAACGGCAACCCCGACAAGTTCGACGAGCTCATCGATCACTGGGCGCAGGCCGGGTACGTCGTGGTGGCACCGCTGTTCCCGCGCTCGAGCGACGCCGGCGGCAACCTCGTCGGCGACTACGTCGAGCAGCCGGCCGACCTCTCGTTCGTGCTCGACCGGGTGCTCGGGGAGAACGGGAATCGCAGCTCACCGTTGCACCGTCGCATCGACCCGAAGCGCATCGGGCTTGCCGGCTTGTCGCTCGGCGGCTTCACGACCTACGGCGAGGTCTTCAACTCGTGCTGTCGCGACGACCGGATCGATGCCGCGATCCTCATGAGCGCGGTGCTCGGCTCCTTCCCCGGCGGCGAGTACGACTTCCGGTCGGTGCCGACGCTCCTCGTGCACGGTGACGCGGACGGTCTCTACGAGCAGAGCACCACGGCGTACCCGCAGCTGGCGCCGCCGAAGTGGTTCGTCACCCTGCACGGCGGCGAGCACGCGCCCCCGTTCGAGGACGATCCGGCGCCGGGCGACGAGCTCGTCCGCACGGTCACCACCGCGTTCTGGGATCGCTACCTCAAGGGAGAGCGGCGCGCAGGAGCGCGGATCGTCGACGCGGTCGACGCGGACCCGACCCTGGCAACGCTCCAGCGCGAGCTTCGAGCGCCCGCGAGCTAACAGCCGGCGGCGCGCAACGTCGGGTAGGGGTTGATCCGCGTCCCGTTCGGTCCGCCGAGCCGGATCTCGAAATGGACGTGTGGCGTCGTCGCGTTCCCGGTCATCCCCGCGTGCCCGATCAGAGCGCCGCGCGCGACGCGGTCGTCGACGCCGACGAAGTCGTTCAGGTGCACGGTCATGTAGACGTTGCCGTCGTCGCCGGTGAGGTACGTCGTGTTCCCGCCGACCCCGTCGTTGGGCTGGTGGTGCACCCGTCCGGATACCACCGCGAGCACCGGTGTCCCCAGGGGCACGAGCATGTCGATGCCGGCGTGGAAGCCGCTGCCGCGCGGGCCGTAGTCGTCGGTGTACGACGCGCCGGTCACCGGGCACGCGATCCCGGAGATGGTCCGGAGGTCGTTCGGGGGCGCGGCGGGTGGGGACGGCGTCGCAGGCGCAGGGGGCTCGGGCGCCGGGCCCGTCGAGGGCCCGCACGCCCCGACGGTGATCGCGGCGACTAGCAGCGCGAGCACGATGAGGAGCGGTCGACCCGGGCGCGCCGGGAGGGGGCGCACGGAGGGGAGGGCGGGCATCGTCTGTGCATCGGCACGGATCGGTTGAGGCTGAAGTGGCTCCTGTGATCGGCGGCCCCGAACCCACCCCTCGGACGGGTGACGAGCTCAGCCCCAGCTGATGGAGACGGTGGTGCCGCTGCCCCACTCGTAGATCTGGATGCCGACCCAGATGCCCACGACGATCGAGACCAGCTGCGCGACCAGCCCGATCCGCCACAGCGTGCGGTCGTCGACGCGGTCGATGCTCGCGCTCGAGTAGCGGTTCACCATGCTCGTGCGCGCCTTGCCCGCCCGCGTCTCGTTGCCCGCGAGGGCCGCCTTGATCCCGAAGACGAGGGGCAGCCCGCCCATCAGCGCGAACACGACGCCGCAGATCAGCCAGCCCCACACGACGCCGGCGCTGCCGTCGGGCGGGTTGACGCCGTACTCGAGGAAGTTCCAGCCGAGGCTGAGGAAGAGCGCCGGCCACGCCAGCAGCGTGAGGTTCGGCCCGATCGCGCTGATCCCGTAGACGGCCAGGAACACCAGACCGAGCAGGATCGACCCGGTCATGAGCCCGCCGACCCCGTCGGGGCAGGGCCGGGCGATCTGGTACGGCGTGTTGCCGCTCGCGCACGAGCCGCCGATGTCCATGACCGCCCGCATCGCGAAGAACATGATCGTCAGTGCCGCGGTCACCCCGACCAGCCCGACGTCGGTCAGCGTGAACCGCCGGACCAGCCAGCCCGTCTCGAAGGTCTGCCCCGGAGCCCTCCCGGTCG
>JBBDWT010000236.1:0-16805 GCA_040902705.1 Acidimicrobiia bacterium
TGGAGCCCATGCCCTCGGTCGACGAGTAGTACTCGAAGATGATCGGGCCCCACCACTCGATCATCCGACGCTTGATCTCGACCGGGCACGGCGCCGCCGCGTGGATCGCGATCTTCAGCGAGGACACGTCGTACTTCGCGCGCACCGCTTCGGGGAGCTTGAGCATGCGGACGAACATCGTCGGCACGAACTGCGCGTGCGTGACGCGGTACTTCTCGATCGCGGCGAGGCACGCTTCCGGATCGAAGTGCTCGAGCACGATGTCGGTGCCCCCGAACCGGGTGACGGCGATGCAGAACTGGAGTGGTGCCGCGTGGTAGAGCGGCGCCGGCGAGAGGTAGACGCTCTCGTCGTCGATCCCGTACGTGGCGCCGAAGCCGGCGAGCGCGGGGTCGGGCGTGCCGACCGGCTTGGGCTCGAGCTTGTAGCGGATCCCCTTCGGGCGGCCCGTGGTGCCGGACGAGTACATCATCGCGTGGCCCTCGAGCTCCTCCGCCAGCGGCTCGGCCGGGTACGCGGCGATCGCATCGGCGTAGGTCTCGTAGCCGTCGAGCGGCCCGCCGACCACCATGCGGGTCTCGACGCGGTCGGGGAGCTTGCTCACGAGCTCGCTCGACACGTCCGCCAGCCCGACCGAGGTGACGAACGCGGTCGCGTCGCAGTCGTCGACGATGTAGGCGACCTCGTCGGCGTTGAAGTGGAAGTTGATCGGGGTGAAGTAGATCCCGGAGCGCTGCGCGGCCCACACGACCTCGAGGTACTCCGCGACGTTCTCCATGAAGATCGCGAGGTGGTCGCCGAACCCGAGGCCCCGTGCCTGCAACAGCTGCGCGAGCCGGTTCGACCGGTCGTCGAGCTCCCGGTACGTGACGACCTCGCCGGTCGACGCCATCACGACGGCGGACTTGTCGGGATGCTCGGCTGCGTGCGGGGCGGGCCACATGGCCGCGCAGGCTAGTCAGGTTCGGGTTCTCGGCACGCTGAGCGTTGCCCGGCAACGTCGAACGTGCCGAGAAGCCGTCAGTCGGAGTCGGCGCCGTCGGTGAGGCGCTCGTCCTTCTCGCGGACGGTGTCGGCCAGCGCGTCGGCGAAGCGTTCGAGCTCGGCGCGCAGCGCCGGATCGGCGACGGCGAGGATCCGCGCCGCGAGAAGGCCGGCGTTGCGCGCGTTGCCCACCGCGACGGTCGCGACCGGGATCCCGGCGGGCATCTGGACGATCGAGAGGAGCGAGTCGAGGCCGGAGAGGTGCTCGAGCGCGACCGGCACGCCGATCACCGGGAGCGTCGTCATCGATGCGGTCATGCCGGGAAGGTGGGCGGCGCCGCCGGCACCCGCGACGATCACGCGCAAGCCGCGGTCGGACGCGGTGCGGGCGTACTCGACCATCACGTCGGGCGTGCGATGGGCCGAGATGATGCGGACCTCGTGGGGCACGCGTAGCTCGGTGAGCACGTCGACCGCGCCCTGCATGACGCGCAGGTCGGAGTCGCTGCCCATGATGATGCCGACGAGCGGCGTCGCGTCAGCCATCTGGGATCGACGTTAGCCTCCTCTCCCGTTCGGCGATCTGCGCCGCAGGGTACTTGCGGCGCGCTCGATAGCCTCGCTGCATGAAGACGCGGCTC
Organism: Acidimicrobiia bacterium; assembly: GCA_040902705.1. Classification (GTDB taxonomy): domain Bacteria; phylum Actinomycetota; class Acidimicrobiia; order IMCC26256; family PALSA-555; genus DATBSK01. The sequence continues at coordinate 1,626 of JBBDWT010000236.1, forward strand.
ACCGATGTGTTGCAGATCGAGCACCCCGTGATGCTCGCCGGCATGGGAGGCGTGTCGTACCACCGGCTCGTAGCCGCCGTGTCAGAAGCCGGGGGCTTCGGGTGCCTCGGCGCGGGTGCGATGACGAGCGAGCAGATGGTCGACGAGATCCGCAAGACGAAGGAGCTCACCGACAAGCCGTTCGGCGTCGATCTGCTCACCGCGCTCCCCGACGAGATGCTCCGCAACGTCGAGCTGCTGATCGCCGAGGGCACCCCGGTCTTCGTCGCGGCGCTCGGTGTGCCGCGCGAGGTGATCGACCTGTGCCACCGGAGCAACGTGCTGGTCGTGAACATGTGCGGCAAGGTCCGGCATGCGATCGCCGCGGTCGAGGCCGGCTGCGACCTCGTCGTTGCGCAGGGCACGGAGGCGGGCGGGCACACCGGCACCGTGGCGACGATGCCGCTCGTACCGCAGATCGTCGACGCGGTCGGCGACCGGGTGCCGGTCGTCGCGGCAGGCGGCATCTTCGACGGACGAGGGCTCGCGGCCGCGCTCACGCTCGGCGCCGACGGCGCGTGGATCGGCACGCGGTTCATCGCCACGCCCGAGGCGCGCTCTGCGCCGGGCTACAAGGACACGCTCCTCGCGACCGGCGAGGACGGCACGGTCGTCAGCCGCGCGTTCAGCGGCAAGCCGATGCGCGTCGTGCGCAACGAGACGACGCAGCACTACGACGAGCATCCCGAGGAGCTCAAGCCGTTCCCCGAGCAGCTGATGGTGGCAGCCACCGGCGGCTTCTTGCACCTGCCGCAGGGCGACGACGCCACGGGTGTCGATCCCGACCGCGAGTGCTACCCGGCGGGGCAGGGAGTCGGTGCGATCGACGAGCTCGTGCCCGCCGGCGAGCTCGTCCGCCGTTTCGTCGCCGAGGCCGAGGCCGCGCTCGCGCGGGCGGAGCGGGCGCGCTCGTGATCGGTTCGAGGTGAGGCGCGTCAGCGCCCCATCGCCGCCTTGTCGGTCTCTTCGGCGAGGTCGTTCTCGTACATCATCGTGACGAGCTCGTCGAAGCCGATCTTCGGCTTCCACCCGAGCCGGGTGTTGGCCTTGGTGGGATCGCCCATGAGGAGGTCGACCTCGGCCGGCCGCTCGAACCGCGGGTCGCGGCGCACGAAGCGCTCCCAGTCGTCGAAGCCCGCGCACTTGAACGCGACGTCGAGGAACTCGCGCACCGTGTGGGTCTCGCCGGTCGCGATCACGTAGTCGTCGGGCTCGTCCTGCTGGAGCATGAGGTACATCGCCTCGACGAAGTCGCCGGCGTAGCCCCAGTCGCGGGCCGCGTCGATGTTGCCGAGCGAGATCGAGTCCTGCATCCCGAGCTTGATGCGGGCGATGCCGTTGGTGATCTTGCGGGTCACGAACTCGAGGCCACGCCTCGGGCCTTCGTGGTTGAAGCAGATGCCGGAAGACGCGTGCAGCTCGTACGACTCGCGGTAGTTGATCGTCATGTGGTGACCGAACACCTTCGCGACGCCGTACGGCGACCTCGGATGAAAGCCGGTGTGCTCGTTCTGCGGCGTCTCGCGGACCTTGCCGAACATCTCCGACGACGACGCCTGGTAGAACCGGATCGGGTTGTCCTCGGCGCCGCCGACGATGCGGATCGCCTCGAGCATGCGGAGCACGCCGACGCCCGTGATGTCGGCGGTGAGCTCGGGCTGGCGGAACGACAAGGCCACGAAGCTCATCGCGCCGAGGTTGTAGACCTCGTCGGGCTGCACCTGCTCGACCGCGGCGATGAGCGACGAGAGGTCGCGCAGGTCGCCTTCGACGAGCTCGAGCGACGGGTTCTCGTCGGTGACGAGCTTGGCCTTGGGGTTGGCCTGGCCCCGCACGAGGCCGAACACCTGGTAGCCCTTGCCGGTCAGGAACTCCGACATGTGCCGACCGTCTTGACCGGTGATGCCGGTGAGGAGCGCTCGCTTCACGACGGACGATCCTACGTGCTGGTCGCGCTCGCTCGGCTACCGGGTCAGGCCGGGCCTTCGACGGCCGCCGACTCGGCCCGGCTCCAGTCGGGATCGAGCTGGTGGAGGAACTCGGCGCAGCGTCGCTCCTCGTCGCCTTCGCCGATGGCGCCGGCGACGCGCCGCAGCCCGGCGAGCGAGCGCAGGAACCCCTGGTTCTCGACGTGCGTCCAGCGCACGTAGCCCGAGCCGCGCCAGCCGTTCTGGCGGAGCCGGTCGAGGCCCCGGTGGTACCCGACGCGGAAGCACGCGTACGCCTCGGCGTCGTCGCGTGCGAGCTGTCCGAGGCGAGCCCACGCATCGAGGAATCGGGGCCAGCGGGTGACGACATCGGCGACCGCGTCGCGACGCGCACCGGCGGCGCGGGCGAGCGCGGCATCGAGATCGTGGAGGGCGTCGGGAGGCTCCGGATCGAGCACGGTCTCCGGCGGGCCGGACGGTGTGAGTGAGATGGGGGACTCGGGCACGGTGGTCGAGACTAGGGCGCGTCGTTCCGCCTCCGGAACCCGGAATGACGGCCAGTAGCCTCGGGTCGATGACCGACACCGCGACTCGCCTGGTGCTCGCGCGCCACGCGGTCACCGCGCAGACGGGCCCGTTGCTCTCGGGCCGCGCGCCCGGCATCGACCTCTCCGACGAGGGTCGGCGCCAGGCCGAGGCGCTCGGCCAGCGGCTCGCCGCGCTCCCGGTCGCGGTGGTCTACGCGAGCCCGATCGAACGCACCACCCAGACCGCCGAGGCCGTCGCCCGACACCACGGGCTCCCGGTGCTGCCGCTCGTCGGCGTGCTCGAGGCCGACTACGGCGAGTGGACCGGCCAGAAGCTGGCCGACCTGGCCAAGACCGATCTGTGGAAGGTGGTGCAGCGGACGCCGTCGCGCGCGTCGTTCCCCGAAGGCGAGTCCCTCGCCGCGATGCAGGCGCGGATGGTCGCGGCGCTCGACGCGGTGGTGGCGCAGCACCCCGGCGAGCTCGTCGTCGTCGTGTCCCACGCCGACCCGATCAAGGCCGCGATCGCCCACTACACGGGGGTCCACCTCGACCTGTTCCAGCGGATCGTCGTGTCACCGGCATCGGTGACCGCGTTCGCGTTCGGTGGTCACGGCATCGGGATGCTGAAGTGCAACGACACCGGGGTGCTCGACGAGCTGGCGCCGCCGGCACCGACCGAGTCGAAGCCGCGCCGCCGAGCCCGCAAGCAACCGGCGAAGCCGCGTGTGGCGAAGCGGCTCGTCGCGAAGGCGCGCACGGCCAAGGCCACCACCACGCGAGCCGCGAAGAAGCGGCGGACCTGATGGACGAGATCGAGCTCGAGGACATCGAAGCGCTCGGTGCGGGGGCGGTCGGGGAGCCGGGCGCGCGCGCGTTCTACGTCCAGGCGCGCACGGCGTCGACCCAGCTCACGGTGCTGGTCGAGAAGGAGCAGGTCGCGTTGCTGGCGACCGAAGCGGTCGCGTTCCTCGATCGCATCGCCGACGAGTACCCCGAGGAGCCGATCAAGCTCCCCGAGCTGGTCGCGGAGCTCCATGAGCCGACGGTGCCGTTGTTCCGGGCGCGCCTCATCGGGCTCGGGTTCGATCCCGAGCGCGAGCTCGTGCTGATCGAGCTGCGGGAGCACTCGACCGATGACGACGAAGACGACGAGTCCGACGCGCCCACCGAGGTGACGATCGAGGACACGGAGCCGGGCTACGTCGCACGCATCTACGCGACGCGTCCGCAGGTTCGTGCGATGGCCGCGCGTGGTGCGGCCATTGTCGAAGCCGGACGACCTCCGTGCCCCCTGTGCGGGATGGCGATGGACCCCGCGGGCCACCGGTGCCCCCGCTGGAACTGACGCCAGAGCAGGTCGCCGAGGTGCTGGGCACCGGCGACCTCGAGCTCGTCGGGCGACTCCGATACTCGTCGAACGGCGCGTTCCTCGTCGAGGTGACGGCCGACGGCGTGACGATCCCCGCGGTGTACAAGCCCGAACGCGGCGAGCGACCGCTCTGGGACTTCCCCGACGGGACGCTGTTCAAGCGAGAGGTGGCCGCCTACGAGCTCTCCCGCAGCCTCGGCTGGGGCATCGTCCCCGTCACCGTGCGGCGCGAGGAAGGGCCGCTCGGCGAAGGTGCCGTGCAGCGGTTCGTCGATCACGACCCCGAGGAGCACTACTTCACGCTGCTGGCCGAGCACCTCGACGAGTTCCGCCGGTTCGCGGTGTTCGACGTGCTGGCCAACAACACCGACCGCAAGGGCGGGCACTGCCTGCACGACCTCGCGAACGACGTGATCCTCGGGATCGACCACGGGCTCACGTTCCACCGCGCGTGGAAGCTGCGCACCGTGATCTGGGACTTCGCGGACGAGCCGCTGCCGCCGGTGCTCGTCGATGACGTGTGCCGAGTGATCGCCGAGCTCGACGACGGCGCGCTCGGCGGGCGCCTCTCGACGTTGCTCGCGCCCGACGAGCTCGCCGCGATCGCGATGCGAGCGTCCGACCTCCTGCGTGCCGGCCGCTTCCCCCCACCCGACCCCGGCTACCACTCCGTCCCCTGGCCCATGGTGTGAGCACTGACGCCAGACGTCGGGTCAGACGGCGCGTTCGTAGATGTCGATGTCGTCGATCGAGCGCACGAAGCGGTACTGCTGGCGCAGCATGCCTTCGAGTCGCGGGAACCGGTCGATCGGCGTCCACTCCGCGCCGCGGATCTCCGCGGGCGCGGTGTCGACGATGTAGCGCGGCGGGTGGGCGGCGAGGTCCTCGAAGAACCAGTCCCATGCCTCGGGGCTCGACTCCTCGGGTGCGGCGTCCTCGGGAGGCCGCCCGGGGTGGCCCTCGCCCAGGAAGCCGGTGGTCGTCACGAAGCGGGTCGCGGGGAGCGCTCCCGACGCCCAGTAGATCTCGGGCACGCTGCCCCACACGAGCACACGGTCGTCGCCTCCTGTGTGCGCGGCGAGGAAGCGGCTGACGGTCTCGTATCGAGGCTCCGGGCCGAACGGACGCATGAAGTAGCCCGCGGCCGAGAAGGCGATCGCGAACACGGCCGCGAAGGCGATGGTCGCCCTCGCGACCTTCCGCGAACCGCGTGACAGCGCCGCCGCGGTCAAGAGGCACAGGGGCGGGATCAGCTGCAGGTAGTAGTGACCGAAGAACCGGAGCCCGACCATCACCGCGATGACGGAGGATGCGAGCCAGAGCCACAGGTCGAGATCGGTGTGGCCGTCGCGCGTGAGGAGGTGGCGGTCACGCCAGGCGGCCGGGAGCCGCCAGACGATCGGCAGGTTGCAGCCGATCCATCCGAGCGACATCAGCGCGAACGACGTCAGCACCACGGTCGACGCCGTCTCGACGCTCACGTAGGAGCCGTTGCCCAGGACCGTCCAGTAGAAGAGCTGCCCCGCGCCGAGCGCCGCGGCCGCGAGTGCGAGCGGCAGGCTGAAGCCGCCGAGGGAGTCAGCGACACCCCGACGCCCGCGCGCGCGCCACGCGAGGTAGAGGACGGGGAGCAAGGCGAACGCGCCGGTCTGCTTGGCGAGCGTCGCGACTGCCACGGCAGCACCTGCGGACACGGCGCGTCCTCGACGCGCGAGCAGGATCGATGCGGTCATCGCCGGAAGCATGAAGATCTCGAAGTTCGCGGCCTGGCCGTCTTGTGGCGCGAACGCGACCAGCGCGAACACGCACAGCAGACCGGCCGCCCACGCTGCGCGCCGGCCGTATCTTCGGCGTGCCTCGATCGCCACGAGCATGGCCGTGAGCGCGGCCGCGCCGATCGCGAGCACGCGCACCGACCACAGGTCGTTCGTGTCGAACAGCTCGAACGCCGCGGCATAGACGTAGGGAACGAGTGGAGGCTTTCGGTCGGCGGCCTCGGTGTAGAGGTTGCCGCCGTCCTGGATCACCTGGGCCTGGGTCGCGAGGAAGGTCTCGTCGGAGTTGAAGACGCCGACGAAGAACGCCGGGAGGCGCAGGAACGTGGCGAGCGCCAGCACCACGAGCGCGAGACGCGCGAGATCGCGGCGCCGGCTGGTGCGGACCGCCTCGGTGCTCGGCGTAGGAGGGACGACCTGCATGGCCTCGAGCGGCGTTGGGGGGCGGGGTCCCATTGTGGCCGACGGCGGCGCTTGCTGCCGATCGGTCAGTCGCAGCCCATGACGGGAAGGCGTTCAGGCCTTGGAGAGCCGGTCGGCCGCGTACTGCGTCTTGCACAACGACCGCTGGAGCTTGCCGGATGACGTCTTGGGCAGGCTCCCCGCCCGGACGAAGACGACCTCGAGCGGCGGTATGCCGACCGCGTCGCAGACCCGATCGATGACCTCGTCGTGGAGCGTCCGCAGCTCGCCTGCGCGCGTCTCTGCCACCACGACGACACCTTCCTTGCCGCGGCGTCCCTCGGTGCCGAACGCGATCACGTTCCCGGTGCGGACGCCTTCGACTCCGGCGGCGGCCCGCTCGATCTCTTCGGGGAACACGTTGCGCCCGCCGACGATGATCACGTCCTTGATGCGTCCGCAGACGACGACCTCGCCGTCAACCGTGTACCCGAGGTCACCGGTCCGGAGCCACCCGTCGTGGAACGACGCATCCGTGAGCTCCGGACGCCCGAAGTAGCCCGGCGTCACCGATGTCCCCCGGATCTCGAGCTCACCCACCTCGCGCTCGCCGCGCGGCGCACCCGTGTCGGGGTCGCAGACGCGCAGGTCGATGCCTCGCAGCGTCCGCCCGAGCAGGGGCAGGCGGCGGGCATCACCCCCGTTCGCCGGTGCCGCGTAGCGCTCGTGCTCGAGCGCGGCCCGGTCGACCGTGTCGACGGCCATGCCGGTGCTCGGCTCCGGGAACGAGATCGCGAGGGTGGCTTCCGCCATGCCGTACACGCAGAACGCCGATTTCGAGTCGAGACCGTGGGCGGCTCCGGACTCGAGGAAGCCTTCGACCGATGACGGGTCGATCGGCTCGGCGCCGTTGAGCGCGATGCGCCACGACGACAGGTCGAGGCCGTCGGCGCGCCGAAGCGCGCGTGCCGCGAGCGCGTACGCGAAGTTCGGCCCCCCGGTCACAGTGGCGCGCATGTCCGACATCCACCGCATCCAATCGCCCGGTGCCGCGAGGAAGTCCTGCGGTGGCGCGAGGCCGAGCTCGAAGCCGGTGGTCATCGGCGTCATGAGCAACCCGATGAGCCCCATGTCGTGGTACAGCGGCAGCCAGGACACACCGGTGTCCTCGGTCCCGAGCCCGGCAGCGTCGACGATCGCCTCGATGTTCTCGACCAGGCAGCGATGCGGGAGCATGACGCCCTTCGGGTCGTCGGTCGATCCACTCGTGAACTGCACGATCGCGAGTCGCTCGGGATCGTCGGGCGGCCGCTCCCACGTCACCGCGTTCCCGTGCAGCTCGTCGAGCCGTACGACCGGGGCGTCACCCGGCCTGATCTCGAGGAACGGCTCGAGCTCGGGATCGACCACGACGAGTGACGCGTGGGCGTTCTGGATGCGCCGGCGCGTCTGGTGGGCGAACTCCTCGATCGATCCGAGTCGCATCGGGAGGGGGAGGCAGACGAGCGTGCCGCCGGCGAGCCACACGGCCTGGATCGCGGTGACGAGCAGACGGGTCGTCGGTCCGAGCAGCGCGACCTGCACGCCGGGGCCGACCCCGCGTGCTTGCAGCGCCGCGGCAAGTCCTTGTGCGTCTTCGTGCAGCCGCGCCCACGGCACGCGCTCGCGCCCGTCCTGGCCGGCCGAGCCGAGGAAGGTGACGCCGGCCCGCGCGTCGGCGGCGGCCTCGATGCGCGTGACGAGGGAGTGGGAGGAGCTCATCGGCGGTTTCGACCACATGGCGGTGCCGCACGTTACGCGCGCGCGGCGATCAGACCCGCGGTCGCCTACCTACTGGTCGGGAGAGGCCGCCTCGGGAGCGATCGCCGCAGCCGGGTCCTTGAAGAACCGGGACCGGGCGAACACGCGGTCGGCGCCCGCGGCGCGCGCGGCCGCGAGCGCGGCCGGGTCGTCGTGGCGTCCGTAGGCGACGAGCAGCGCGCCGGGCACGGCTCGTCGGATCTCGGCGATCGAGCCGGCGTGGCGCGCGACGTCGACGATCACGATGTCGGCCCCGGAGGCATCCGCCGCGCTTCGGATGATCTCGAGCCCATCGATCGAGCCTCGGACGTGGCTCTGGTCCATGAGGTCGCCGACGAGGGCGACGACGCGCGTCATCGCGGCTGCTCCACCGCCCGCCGCCGTGAGGCGAGCACGACGGCGCCGATACCGAGCCCGCCTGCGAGGAGCGACGCGGCGAGGATCCCGACCTTGGCGAACGCGAGCGTCGGCGCGGTGAACGCCAGCTCGGCCACGAACAGCGAGACGGTGAACCCGATGCCGGCGACGATCGCGACCGCGAAGATCTGGGCGAGGTCGAGCCCGGCCGGCAGGCGCGCCAGGCCGAGCCGCACGCCCGCCCACGCGAACCCGGTGATCCCGATCGTCTTGCCGACGACGAGGCCGACCACGATGCCGATCGTCACGGGGCTCTCGGCCGCGCCGGAAAGCGTGTCGCCGCTGAGGACGACTCCCGCGTTCGCGAGCGCGAACAGCGGGATGATGATGAAGCTCGTCAGCGGGTGGAGCCCGTGCTCGAGCTTCTCCAGCGGACCGTCCTCGGAACCTGGTCCGGCCGGGAGCAGGAACGCCAGAACGACTCCCGCGATCGTCGCGTGCACGCCCGACTCGTGGACGCACACCCACAGCGCGATCCCGGGCAGGAGGTACCACACCGGATGCGCGATACCGACGCGTCGGAGTGTCACCACGGCGACGCAGACGACGGCCGCCGCGAGCAGCCACCACACGCTGACGTCGGAGGAGTAGAAGATCGCGATCACGAGGATCGCGCCGATGTCATCGACGATCGCGAGCGCGAGCAGGAAGAGCTTGGCCTCGGGGCGCACCCGCGACCCGAGGAGTCCGAGCACTCCGAGGGCGAAGGCGATGTCGGTCGCCATCGGGACACCCCAGCCGTTCGCGCCGACGCTCCCGGCCGCGAACACGGTGAACAGCAGCGCCGGCACGACCATCCCGCCGAGCGCCGCGAGCGCGGGGAGCGCCGCTTGGCGCCGGTCGTGCAGCTCGCCCTCGACGACCTCGCGCTTGATCTCCAGGCCGACCACGAAGAAGAAGATGGCCATCAGCCCGTCGTTGATCCACGCGCCGAACGTCAGCGGCCCGAGGTCCACGCTGAACGCGTCTGCGTACGACGACGGATCGAGGTTCGCCCAGCAGAGCGCGGCGATCACCGCCGCCACGAGCGCGAGCCCCGAGTTGGTCTCGATCGAGATGAACTCGGAGCCGAGGGGCGGGAAGTACCGGCCCACTCGCCTGGACCGCAGATGGCGGGATCCGGTCACGCTGACCTCCGGTCGCGGCGGGATGAGCCGCCGACCAGACTTCCCGGCACTCCGGCGGGGAGCGTACCCGCCGCAGATCCGGGCGCGCGCGGCAGTAGGTTTTCTTGGTGGCCCACTCCATGAGCGACCGCAAGCGCCAACAGCGCGCCGCGATGATCGTCGGCGGCGCAGCCGTCGGCGGCCTTGCGATCATCGGCCTGGCGATCGCCCTCTCCAGCGGGGGCGGTGACGACGAGAACGCGATCGACACCCGGCGCACGACCACGACGAGCTCGTCGACCACCTCGTCGTCGACCACGAGCAGCAGCACCACCACGACGTTGATCACGCTGCCGCCGACCTTCGCCACCACCCCGACGACGATCGTGCTGCCGACCCTCCCGCCGCCGACGTCGCCCCCGACTGCTCCACCCACGTCACCGCCGACGTCACCGCCGACGGCAGCGCCGACCACGACCACGACGCTCAGTCCCCAGAAGCAGCTGTCGAACGCGATCGCGACTGCCCTCAATGGCGGGGTCGCGCCCGACCCGGGCCAGAGCCGGCTGACGTCGGTGCACATCCCCGATCCCGACGATCCCGACGACCAGACGCGGGTCCGGTGGAAGCTGATCGACACCCCCCCGCTCACGGACCCGGAGCAGGAGGCCCAGTCGCGGCAGGACGCGTTCTACGTGCTGAAGGCCATCAAGGACGCGAACCTGCCCGGGGCCAACGACATCGTGATCCGCGGGACGCTTCCGAACTCTCCGGACGAGCCGAAGGTCATCGTGAGGGTCGCCCTCACGCGCGCCGACCTCGACGCGATCGACTTCACCACCAGGGACCCGCTCACGATCCTCGACTACCCCGATTGCGACTCGGAGTCGCCGCAGCCTTCGCCCTGCGTGACCCTCAACCCTCCATTGGCGCCACCCACCACGACGACGTCCTCGTCGACCACCACGACGACCAGCTAGCGGAGCAGCTCTCGGCCTACGACACCGGGATGAGTCGGGGTTGCTCGACGGCGAACTCGGGCCAGCGCTTGCGGCTCTTCGCCGACAGCTTGTGGAGCAGCTCGATCGCCGCGGGGTCGTCGTCACCGGGGCGCACCTCGATCCACCCGTCGCGGTGCATGTCGTCCATGAGCTGACGGCCGACGTCGGTGCGGACGAGGGTCAGCGTCCAGTCGTTGAACGCGCCGATGCCGCCGGTGGAGATGTCGGCGTGCTCGGCGGCGAAGTCGGGGCACATCTTGCAGCCCTCACGGGTCCACGCGTGGCACTCCTTGAGCGGGACCTCGTGGTAGTCGCCGTTGTGCATCCAGATCTGGAGCTTGCCCTTGATGTTCATCTTCTTGATGTCGGCACGCTCGAGGCCGTACTTCGCGTCGAGGAGCTCGTCGAAGATCGAGTCGTCGAAGGTCTTGGAGCACAGCAGACCGATGTTGAGGCTGATGCGGCGGGCCACCTTGCCGACCTTGCGCTGCTTCATGATCGCGGGGGCCGATGACTGACAGCTCATCCCCACGAGGGCGATGCGCTCCGCTCCGCCTTCGACGGCCTCCGCGTACGCCATGGGGTTCGCGGAGTAGGTGTAGCGGCTGCCGGCCGAGGCGATGATCTCGTCCTTGGTGCGGGCGACGCCCGGGATCGCCTTCCACGTCGAGCCGTCGCCCTCGAGGTACGACACGAGCGCGGCGTCGATGACGTCGTGCTCCAACGCGTACAGGAGCAACGCCGAGACGAGCCCACCGTCCTGCCCGACCTCGTGCAGCACCGGATCGGTCGCACGTGCGAGCACGATGTCCTTGACGACGCCCGACACCTCGCTCGTCTCACGTGGGCGGCCGAACAGGAACTCGTCGGCCTCCGTCTCCCACGTCCGAAAGCGCGGGCACGCACGCGTGCACGTGGTGCAGCCCTTCTGGCCGTGGCTGCAGTCGCCCGGCGCGTACCCGTCCTCCATCTGGAACGGCTTGTAGATGCCCTCGTCGTCGCGGTATCCGAGCACGTCGTGCGGGCACACGACGACGCACGCCGCGCAGCCGGTGCACAGACCGGTCGTCACGACTTCGTCGTACAGGTGCTTCCATTGGAGCTTCTCGGGCGGCACGGCGTCAGTCTGTCATGCGCCCGATCGAACGCGCCCCTTCGACGTCGGCGCCTGACGCGGTCATGCGGAGCGCTCGCCGCTCGTAGGCTGCGCGGCGTGCAGCAGGCGGCGGAGCCCTGGCGGCGACAGGCCACGCTGGAGCGCGCGCTCGCCGCGCTGCTCACCCTCGTCGCGGTCGTCCTGCTCGTGCGAGCCGTGGCCCTGGGGGCTCGACTGCGCGCGCTCGACGACGTCGGCGCGGAGGAGTTCGCGCGCCGGGCCCGGGACGCGGACTCGTTCGTGACCGTGATGAGTGTGATCTCCGTCGTGGTGATCCTCGCGATCATCCCGTGCTTCATCGTGTGGTGCTGGCGCGCGGCGAAGAACCAGGAGGCGCTCGGCCGCCAACCCGAACGACTGGGCTCGGGCTTCGCGATCGGCGGATGGTTCATCCCGCTCGCGAACCTCGTCATGCCCGTGCTCGTCATCCAGGATCTCTGGCGCGGCTCCGATGCCCGGATCGAACGCGGTGATCCACGGTGGCGCATCGCCGACCGGTCGTGGCTGGTCGGGGCGTGGTGGGGCCTGTTCCTCGTCGCGGCGTTCACCTTCGCCGGCTCGCCGGCGGATCAGCGCAGCTTCGACCTGAGTCAGGCGCGTGGCGCGAACCTCGTCGCTCTGTTCGGGATGATCGGCGGCGCGACGTCGGCAGTGCTCGCGATCCTCGTCGTGCGTCGTCTCGGTGCCCGTCAGGAGGAGTGCCGCGCCGCGCAGCGCGCCGCCGGCGCGCCGTTCGATCAGATCGGGACGCGAGGGAGCGAGCCGTGAACCTCCTCGGGGCTCACACGCGGAGGAGGCGTTCCACGGCCCGCAGGGCCTCGTCGAGCTTCTTGTCGCCCTCGGCCTCGCTCGCCGCGACCGCGTCCCGCACGCAGTGGCGCAGGTGCTCGTCGAGGAGCCCGAGGCCGACGCCCTGGAGGGCCTTGGTGACCGCTGCGACCTGCGTCAGCACGTCGATGCAGTACTCGTCGTCCTCGATCATGCGCTGGATCCCGCGCACCTGGCCCTCGATGCGGCGGAGGCGGGCCCGATAGCTGTCTTTTGAGAGGGAGTAGCCGCGCGTCGTCATGGTGCTCAGCATACCCCTGAGGGGTATACTGAGCCGGCGAACGACGGAGGCCCCATGACCAGCACGACGACTCCCGACGCCGGCGGCGCCGCATCGAACGGTCGGGACGCCGCGCCCGAGCTGGAACGGTGCGAGCTTCCGATCGAGGGCATGTCGTGCGCGTCGTGCGCGACCCGGATCGAGAAGGCGCTCGACGCCCATCCCGGCGTCGCCACCGCCTCGGTGAACTACGCGTCGAAGCGCGCCACCGTCACGTTCGATCCGCATGCCGTGCACCGCGGCGATCTCGTCCAGGCCGTCGGAAGCCTCGGGTACGGCGTGCACGAGACGGCACCGGTCGACCCGGAAGCAGCCGAGCTGCGCGAGCTGCGCCCGCGCCTCGTCGTGTCGATCGTCCTCACCATCCCGCTGATCCTCATCTCGATGGTGCCGCCGCTCATGTTCGACGGATGGCAGTGGGTGGCACTCGCGCTCGGTACGCCGGTCATCCTGTGGGCGGGATGGCCGTTCCACCGCTACGCCATCGCCGCGCTGCGCCACGGCACGACGACGATGGACACCCTCGTGTCGATCGGCACCCTCGCCGCGTACGTCTGGTCGGTCGTCGCGCTGGTCTTCCTCGGTGCCGCCGACCACGACGGCGGCATGTCGTTCGGTGCGCTGTTCTCCGGCGACGGCGAGGTGCACGTCTACTTTGAGACCGGTGCTGCGATCGTCACCCTTCTCCTGCTCGGGCGGCTCTTCGAGGCCGGCGCCCGACGCCGTTCCAGTCACGCGCTGCGCGCGCTGCTCGAGCTCGGCGCGAAGACCGCACGCCTCGAGAACGGCGACGAGATCCCGGTCGCGAGCCTGCAGGTCGCTGACCGCTTCGTCGTCCGTCCGGGCGAGAAGATCGCGACCGACGGGCGCGTCGTCGACGGCGCGTCTGCTGTCGACCTGTCGATGCTCACGGGCGAGTCCGTGCCGGTCGACGTCGCCCCCGGCGACGAGGTGTTCGGTGCGACGGTCAACACGAGTGGTCGCCTCGTCGTCGAGGCCACCAAGGTCGGAAACGAGACGGCACTCGCGCAGATCGCGCGCCTCGTGGAGGAGGCGCAGGGCTCGAAGGCGCCGGTGCAGCGACTCGCCGACCGGGTCTCGGGGATCTTCGTCCCCATCGTCCTGGTGGTCGCGTTCGCGACCCTGGTCGTGTGGCTGCTCGTGACCGGTGAGGTCGACCGCGCGTTCACGGCTGCGGTCGCCGTCCTGATCATCGCGTGCCCCTGCGCGCTGGGCCTCGCGACGCCGACGGCGATCATGGTCGGTACCGGACGCGCCGCTCAGCTCGGGATCGTGATCAAGGGTGGCGAGGTGCTCGAGGCGACGCGGACGGTCGACACCGCCGTCCTCGACAAGACCGGCACGATCACCGAAGCCAAGATGCGTCTCGTCGAGGTGGTGACGCCACCCGGTGTCGACGAGTCGGTGCTGCTCGCCCGCGCGGCATCGGTCGAGGACGCTTCCGAGCACCCGATCGCGCAGGCCATCGCCACCGGAGCCCGGGAGCGCGGGCTGACGCTCACCGCACCGGCGCGCTTCGAGAACGAGCCGGGACGCGGGGCACGTGGGGAGGTCGACGGCGTGGAGGTGAGCGTCGGACGCCCCGACCTGGTCGGTGTGGTCTCGGACGAGCTCGCGCAGCTCGGTGCCGCTGCCGATCTCGGTGGGCACACGCTCGTGTACGCCGGATGGGACGGCCACGCGCACGGCGTGCTCGTTGTCGCGGACACGGTGAAGCGCACGTCGCGCACGGCGATCGCGGCATTGCGTGACCTGGGGATCCACACGGTGATGGTGACGGGCGACCGAGAGGAGACCGCGCGATCGGTCGCCGACGAGGTGGGCGTCGACGAGGTGTTCGCCGGTGTGCTGCCGGGCGAGAAGGCCGAGGTCGTGCAGAGGCTCCAGTCCGCCGGACGGCGGGTCGCCGTCGTCGGTGACGGAGTGAACGACGCGCCCGCGCTCGCGCAGGCCGACCTCGGCATCGCGATCGGCACCGGGACCGACGTCGCGATCGAGGCGAGTGACATCACGCTCGTCTCCGGCGATCTCCTCGGAGTGGCCGACGCGATCGCGCTCTCCCGGCGCACGTTGGCGACGATCAAGATGAACCTGTTCTGGGCCTTCGCCTACAACGTCGCCGCGATCCCGCTGGCGGCCGTCGGCCTGCTCAACCCGATCATCGCCGCGGGCGCCATGGGGTTCTCGTCGGTGTTCGTGGTGACGAACTCGCTGCGCCTCCGGCGGTTCACGGGGTACCGCCGTCGTGCGCAGCCGAGCTCCTAGCCCCGACTCAGCCAGTCGTTCAGGAGGGACGACTCCGCGGCGGTCGACTCGCGCAGCCCGCCGACGATCGCGCCCTCGACCTTGCTGCCGACGAGGAACGCCCGGACCTTCACCGTCCCGGCGAGCACCCGACGGGCGCCGTCGCCGTCGACATCGAGCCGGTCGTCGTAGGTGCAGGAGAGTCGGTCTGCGTAGTGGTCGGGTCGGATCTGATGGTGCCCGCGCCGTGCCGCGAGGTCGAACGTCGCGGGGGGGGCCCCCCC
>JBBDWT010000236.1:16815-35250 GCA_040902705.1 Acidimicrobiia bacterium
CGACCCAGGTGAGCTTCGCCGGGTCGACGACGGCGGTCACGGCAGGTGCGAGGTTGCCCGTGAAGTGCATCCGGACGCGCACACGAGCGGTCGTGCCGGCGCGCGTCACCTCGAGCACCTCGGAACCACCGAGGTTCGGCAGACCCGCACGCGCCGCAAGGAACTCCTGGTCGAACAGCAGGTCGAGCACGGTCTCGGGCGCGCCGCGCAGGCGCTGCTCCAATTCGAACTCCATGCGGGCGAGGCTACGCGCGTACGCTGATCGGTCCGGGCAGCGACACGAGGTAGCCGTGGCGAAGATCAACGACATTCTCGCGGCCGGTGAGACCGTCGTCTCGTTCGAGTTCTTCCCCCCGCGCACCGACGAGGCGATGGCGACGCTTCACCAGACGCTCGCCGAGCTCAAGCCACTGGCGCCGTCGTTCGTCTCGGTCACCTACGGCGCGGGCGGAACGACGCGAGAGCGCACGCACGACATCGTGGTCGACATCAACCGCACGATGGAGCTGACCGCGATGGCGCACCTCACGTGCGCTGCGCACACTCGCGCCGAGCTGCAGGAGATCGTGCGCCGCTATGGCGCGGCGGGCATCGAGAACATCCTGGCGCTCGGTGGCGACCCTCCGGCCGACCTCGAGCTCCCTGCCGGGGATCTGGCGTACGCGATCGAGCTCGTGCGGCTGATCCGGGAGACGGGCGACTTCTGCATCGGGGTCGCGGTGCATCCGGAGCCGCACCCCCGGTCACCTTCGGTCGAGGAGGACCGGCTCCACAGCGCGGAGAAGCTGCGCGAAGCCGACTTCGCGATCACGCAGTTCTTCTTCGACGCGAACCACTACTTCGGACTCGTCGACGCGCTCCGGGCGCACGGCGTCGACAAGCCCGTGATTCCCGGGATCATGCCCGTGTTGAGCATCGCCGGGATCAAGCGGATGTCGGAGATGCAGGGTTCGGAGTTCCCCGAGTGGCTGGCCCGGAAGCTGCATGCGGTCGAGGACGACCCCGCGGCCGTCCGGGCGATCGGCATCCACGAGGCAACCAAGCTCTGCCGCGAGCTGCTCGACGGGGGTGCGCCCGGTCTGCACTTCTACACCTTGAACCGCTCCACCGCGACGCGCGAGATCCACGCGAACCTCGAGCTGCCGGGCAGCTGAGCGCGATCCGAAGGACATCGAACGGATCGTGGGAGTCTCCTGAGTGTGCACCCCTCCCACCCGACCCCTGCCGTGCCCGGCCCCCGGTCGCGCTGGCGCTCCGTGGTGGTGCCCACCGAGCACGGCGGGTGGGGCCTCACGCTCGAGCCGGCTGTGCTCGGGCTCCTGGTCGCGCCGAGCGGCGCGGGGGCATGCTTGGCCGTTGCGGCCCTTGTCGCCTTCCTCGCTCGCACACCGCTGAAGGCAGCGCTCGTCGATCGCCACCGCAAGCGCCGCCTCGCGCGCACGCGCGTCGCCGAGCGCGTCGTCTTGGCGGAGGCACTGGTGCTCGGCGGTCTCGTCGCGGTGGCCGCGCTGACAGCGCGCGCAGCGTTCTGGGTCCCCGCGCTGATCGCACTTCCCCTCGTGGCGCTCGCCTTCTCGTTCGACGTGCGGTCGCGAAGTCGGCGCCTGGTGCCAGAGCTCGCCGGCGCCATCGGGATCAACGCAGTCGTCGCCATGATCGTGCTCGCCGATGACGGCGGCGGGAGGCTCGCCGCCGCACTGTGGCTGGTCCTGGCCGCCCGTGCGCTCACCTCGATCCCGTGGGTCCGGGCGCAGATCGCCCGGCTCCACGGTCGCCCGCCCGACGCGACCCCGCTGCTCGGGGCGGATCTCGCGGCTGTGGCCGTCGCGGCGGGAGCAGCCGCCCTCGATGGTTCGGTGGTCGCGGGCGCGGTCGCCGTGGCCGCCGTCGTGGGACTCCAGCGCCTCAGCGAGCGGCGTCCCGTCTCGCGAGCCGCGATCCTCGGCATCCACCAGATGATCCTCGGGTTCGGCGTGGTGACCGTGACCGCCCTCGGAGTCGCCGGCCTCTGAACGGTGGCCCGATGCGCCGGCTCGCGACGAGATCGGAGAGCCCACCCCAGAGATATACTCGGGGCTCTCACCGGGATATACGAGGAGAGACGGTGGCGAAGACGCTCGTCGACGTGGATGAGGACCGCCTCGCAGAGGCGAAGGAGCTGCTCGGCACCTCGACGAAGAAGGACACGATCAACGCTGCGCTCGGCGAGGTCGTGGCCGCTGCGGCTCGGCGACGGGAACTCGCCCGCCTGGCGTCGGGTCAGCTCGCCGAGCTCGCAGACCCCGAGGCCCGCGCCCGCGCATGGCAGCGGTAGCGACACACCTGATCGACGCGAGCGCGCTCGCCCGCCTCGATCGCCCCGCGGTCTTCGAGATGCTCGCACCGCTGATCGAAGCCGGTCTCGTCGCCACGTGCGCGACGCTCGAGCTCGAAGTGCGTTACAGCGCGCGGAACGCCGACGACTACGAGCAGATCGCGCGCGATCGTGCGGTCGCGTTCGAGATGTTGCCCGCCGACGACTGGATCGCCACCCGCGCGCTCGAGGTCCAAGCCGCGCTCGCGACGACTGGGCAACACCGAGCCGTGAAGCTCGCCTATCTGCTCATCGCCGCGACCGCCGAGCGGCATCGCGTCGAGATACTCCACTACGACCACGACTTCGACCGCATCGCGCAGGTCACCCACCAACCCACGCGTTGGGTAGCGCCCGCGGGCGAGATCCCCTGAACGTCGTCACCACACGCGAGCGACGTCGCCCACATCAGAGGCCACGACCCGCCCACATCGGAACCGCCCTCAGCTCTCAACTCAACTTTGAGGGGAGTTCGGGAGTGGCTCTGGTGACTGATGCGGTTGCGCCTACAGGGGCCGGTGCGGCGGGGTCATCTGGACGAGACGACGTCCTCCAGGAAGTCGAAGACTCGTTCGTCGCGCAAGCTCTGCGCCGCGGGTTCGCAGTGCCAGCCGCCGCCTTCGTCGGCGGTGAAGCGCGCGAGCCGTTTGTCGCAGGTCAGGGTGTCGAAGAGCTGCTGTGATTGGCCAGGCCAGAACTGCTCATGGTCGGGATCGAGGACCAGTGTGGGGCACTGGATGCTGCGAATCGTGTCATCGTCCAGTGTCATCCTCCGCGCCGCGGTGTACGCCTCGAACGCCGACGTCGTTCCGTACGGGGCCATGCGCCACGCGAGGAGCGCGCGACGCGACGGGTCCTGATCGGCGTTCATCAGGCTGTCGAAATCACCCTGGTTGCCCGCGTCGAGCAGCTGGATCATCTCGGGCGGGAGATGGGCTTCCCACGACGACGCGACCCTCACGACGCCGGGATCGGCGACGAGCGCGGCGAGCCGGTGCTCGAACGCCGCGGCGCGCGGTGTCCAGTAGCCGGCCTGACTCACGCCTTGCAACACGATCGCGTCCGCGTCGACATCGTCTCGGCCGACGAGGTAGTCGACGACCGGGGTGACGACCCTCTCCCAGTCGTGGCGGAAGTACAGGTGTTGGCGGTGAAGTGCCGCTCCTTGTCCCGGTCCGTCGAAGGTGATGGCGTTCCAGCCCCGTGCGATCGCCGCGCGGCCCCCGAGGCTCCATTGGGAGCTCACCGGCCCGTCGGACCCATTGTTCAAGATGATCGTCGAGCGCGCGACCGAGGTCGTGTCGGGCTTGAAGAAGTAGCCGGCAAGCGTGGTGTGCTCGTACGGAACCTCGATCTTCTCCACCGGTGTCTCGAACAGCGCGACGGCACGATCCCAACACTCGCGGTGCTTCTCCCACAACGAGGTGAACCGCGACGGGTC
The DNA here is from genome assembly GCA_040902705.1 of Acidimicrobiia bacterium. Taxonomy (GTDB): domain Bacteria; phylum Actinomycetota; class Acidimicrobiia; order IMCC26256; family PALSA-555; genus DATBSK01. The sequence continues at coordinate 20,610 of JBBDWT010000236.1, forward strand.
CCTGCTCCCCGGTGCCTGGGACGACGCGTGGTCGTAGTACGTCGATGCCCGCAACAGGCGCGCACGGCCACTGACCATGTGCCCACCTGCAAGCGACTCCGCGGCCTGGCCCGACAGACGATCCGCAGTCCCAGTCCATTCACGGACCCACGCCTCCCCGTCACCATCGGGGATGCGCTCGATCGTGGCCATCGTCTCGCCCGCGTCGGCGATGTTCGCATACGAGAACCCGAGACTGATCAACACCGCGAAGTTCATGCCGTCATCGCGAAAGAAACGCTGCATCAGAACTGAGGGTACGCGCGCCGGTACCAACGCGCCCGGGCAGCCTTCGATCGACTCGACGGTGAGCAGACGAGAACTCAGACGAGGTGCAGTGTCGAACCCACCCTTGGCCTGCCCCGGGAGTTCGGGAGTGGTGTCTCACCTGCGACGACGCGTGAGCCAGCGCGAGTTTTCACACGGCGCCGGGCAGATTCTCACACGCCCTCGCCGTCTGGGCGTTGGCCCCGTTGGTTCTCTGGTGCTCGTGTTCGCCACTTGAGCGGTGCATGCGTGGCTCTTGAGTCGGTGTCGTGCTCAGCCGACTGGCAGCGGCGGGGGTGTCCATCCCCATGTGAGTGCGATGGCTGCGCGTGTCGGCGTCTCACCGTCGTTTCGTGCGCGGACCGTGATCGGTCGGTCGGGTTGGACCGGTGAATACGTTGGCCAGTCGAACGACGGATTGTGGTGCTTCTTCGGGTGCAGCCTTGGACTGCCCTGGCGCACGACAAGCCGGAGTCCTCCGGGCTCCAGCTTGCAGTCGTCGTTCAGCGTGCACCCGGTGAGACCTGCGGCGATGATCCGGTTGCCCGGGGTGAACTCGATGATCGGGCCGCGCCGTCCGGGGTCAAGCGGCGGGGGTGCGACGATGAAGAACGGATCTCCGGCGGGGTAGCGGATCGACAGGTTGCCGGGGCCGGTTGCTTGGCCGGAGCGTCCCCGTACCGTGATGGTGATGTGGGCGCCCATCCCGCCGGGGGCGGGGATCGTGAGGGTGCCGTGATCGAACGCGGTGCAGGTCGGGAATTGCACTCGTGGGCAGACCTCGAGGTCGAGGTTGCGCGCGACGAGCTGAATCGGGCCCAGAGGGTGCAACGAGATCGTCAACACTTCGGTCGGCTGCCCTACCGACGCACGAGTCCCCACTCGCGTTGCCCTGACGAAGATCGACACGATGCGGCTCGAAGTCCGACCCCTGGCGGTCGGGCGACGATGGGAGGCCGAACGACGACGATGGTCCCTGCCGCCCCCGTGCGGGTCGGCGAGAAGCGCGCGTGGATCGCCGATGTAGGTGGTGCCCTCATGCCAATGCTCGAGCGACCTGCTCGAGGGTTGCCACGGTCGACGGTTGGTTCGCGGCTTTGCCGGCCTCGAACGAGTCCATGCTCAGTGTGTCATCGCTCAGGCCGTTCGCGAGGTTGTCGATGACGCACACCGCTGCGTAGGAAAGGCCGAGCTCGCCGGCGATGATGCATTCGGACGCGACGGTCATGCCCACGATGTCGGCGAACTGCGAGAGCAGTCGAATCTCCGCTGGTGTCTCGAATCGAGGTCCCATGGTCTGCCAGTACACGCCACCGTCGGTCACCTCTGTCCCGCTCACCTCTTGCCAGGTGTCGGTCATCGCTCTCCGCCAGCGGGCGTCAAAACCGCGCACGCCGTGCCCTTGTGCGTCCTCGAACGTCGAAACTGCCTGACCGAGCGCGATGAAGTCGTCCGGCACGACCACGTCGCTGACGCGTTGATCCGTCCGAAGGCCACCGACCGACCCCACTGCGAGGATCCTGTCGCAGCCGATCGATGCCAATCCGCCCAGGTTCGCGAGATGGTCCACGCGATGCGGTGGACGATACTCATGGTGACCGTGTCGTTGGACGAACGCATAGTCGCGGGTGTCGAACACGCAGACCGGCGATCGATCGGGTGCTTCGATCGCGATCGTCGCTGCGTAGCACGCGAACGCCGAGCCGAGGAGGCCGTGTCCGCCGATGATGCCGAGCCGGCCCATCAGCGGTTCCGGTTCCGATTCACGGCCATCGCGACGAGCCACACGCCGGCGATGCCCCACACGACCGCCAGTGCGGTCGCGAGTCCGGTGGTGTAGTCGAGGGGTTGCACGCTCGAGTTGCCCGGCGCCGTGTCGTGGCCGAAGCCTCGGACTGCGGGGTAGGCGACGATCATCAGGATCACGGAGGCGACCAACGCGCTGCGCACGGGTGCACGCCACGGGAGCGGGAGGGTTCGAGTCAGCGCGAGGGAGATGATCATCACCATCGGCGCCAGGATCAGGTCGTGGACGAGATCTGCTCCGACGACCCAGGTGCCGACATCGATGGCGTTCGCGACGCTCGTCGTGCTGATCAGGCCGCCGACGCCGAAAGCCGTGACGGCGCCGCCGATGGCCAGCGCCCACCAGAACGCGCGTCCGGACGGGGCCTCGGGAGACGTCATCGCACGTGGAGCCGCGTCACCCATTTGGTCTGCATCACGCCCGGTCGGTTCGGCCCGATGAGCCGGAGTGGGTAGCCGTGGTCGATGTGGAGCACGTCGCCGTTGACGCGGAGCGCGAGGAGCGTGTCAGGGTCAGACGCGTGTGACGAGTTCAGCTCCGACGTCCGATAGGCGAGTCGTTGTTGGAGTGAGATGACGGTTGCTTCGGCGCCATCCGGAGCGCCGGCCCGGGCGAGGAGGTCCTTCACGCGCACTCCGCTCCATTGCTGAGAGGTGCTCCACCCCTCGACGCAGGCGATCGGCAGTGTCACATCGTGCTGGGAGATCGCGGCCAGATCATCCAAGGTCAGGCTCAGGGCTTCTGGGACGTTGCCGTCCACGACGAGCCGGTACTCGTCGCTGTACGCGCTGCGCAACACGCCGGCGGTGTGGGCAGTGCGATTGACCGGGAATCCCTGCGGTCCCACATCGGGGCGACGGGGAGCGAGCAGGGCGATCCGGGTCAGTGGTCGGAACGTCTGGCCGACGGTGAACAGGGTGACGAGCCCGCTGACGCCGAAGGTAGCCGCGAGGAAGCGACGTCGATCAACGTGATCTGCCATCTCTCCGGGACTCTTCGAGGCGTGCGGTTGCCGTTCGAGTGCGGCGCGCGTCGTCACCCATTTCGCGCCGATGTGCACGATGAGCGCGCCGATCGTGATCCACGCGACCCAGTAGTGCGCACGCCTGAAGTTGAACGGCCAGGGGTACCAGAGGTTGATGTTCGCGAGTCCAGTGAACAGCAGGAAGAGCGACCCACCCACGAGCGGGACGAGCATGAGTCGCTCGATCACGTTCGCGAGCCCTCGGAATGGTGGCCACGTGAAGAGCTTGGGGAAGACGGTCCACAGCTTGGCGAGCAAGAGCGGGATCGACGCCAGCCCGGTGGCGACGTGTATGCCTTGAGTGACGCGGTAGAGGCCGGCCGGTCGCGACGGCCACGTGAACCACGTGGGCGGATCCTGGATCAGATGTGACAGCAGGCCGGTGATGAAGCACGTCGTGAAGGCCACGCCGAGCGCGATGCCGAGGATCGTCGCGATGCGCTCGGAGTGCAGTGGACTCGTGACACGCGCCGACGCGATCGCCTTCACCGGTCGTCCCGCGTGAGCGACGCGAACCAGCGACGTTCAAGTGACCATCGCTCGCTCACGCGGAGGCCGGCGTCGCATGCCAGCGCGTCCAGGCCATCGGTGCCCACGCGGGCGAGCACGAACCAGGGACCGGGGCTGTTCCCGACATCGAGACGGACGGTGCGCTCACCGAGCGGTGTTCCCGGTGGGTCGAGCTCGACGAGGATCCGGCCGTCGGCTCGGATCAGCGACGCGACGCGCTCGAGGAGCACAACCGGGTTGCCACCGATGCCGATGTTGCCGTCGAGCAACAGCGTGGAACCCCATCGGCCGGTAGCGGGGATGCGATCGAAGACGGATCGCTCGAGCACCGGAGCTCCCCTGGTCCTCGCGTACGCGAGCGCGCTGGGGGTGATGTCGATCCCCATCGCGCGGATCCCGCGCTCGGCGAGGGCGACCACGTGTCGGCCCGGTCCGCAGCCAACATCGAGCGCGGGTCCGCGGGTACGCGCGATCACGCTGAGGTCTGCGGGCCCGACCGGGTTGATCCATCGCGTCGCGGCCACATCGAGCGGGCCATCGGCTGCGCAGACGAGCGCGGTGTCGGTCATGGTCATGATGTGATCGAGGCGGCGGGCGTGAGGCTTCGTACGGCCGCGGCAAAGAGCGTCCTGGGTGCGAGCGCAGCAACTGCCGCGGCGTCGGCGTAGTGGTCGACGTCGCGGAGGGTCCGGAGCTGATGGACCCGGAGACCGAGGCGACGTAGTCGCGTGAGCTGTCGGTCGCCCGTGACGGCCGTGCTCATCGGCACCCCGGCGAAGACGCGGTCGTCCGGTGCAGTCAACCCGATCGCCCAATAGCCGCCGTCCATCGCCCGCCCGAACACGGCGTCGGTGTCCTGCCCGTCGAGCGCGGTGACGGCGTCAGTGAGCAACGACGGGGACACCTGCGGCGTGTCCATGCCGATGACGAGCGCGCGGTCGTCGATGGCCGCGAACGCGCCAGCGAGCCGAGCACCGAGGCCGCCGGCAGGTTGCGGGATCACCTCGAAGTCCGGCGGTGTCCAGTCGCCGGCATCGCCGTCGAGCACCACGATCCGGCGTCCACAGGTGGCGGCCGAGACCGCGACCAGGGTGTCAGCGAGCGCTGCCGCCGCCAGCCGCGCGGCCTCCCCGGCGGTCAACGGCGGGCACAGGCGCGTCTTGACGCGTCCCGGCACCGGCGACTTCGCGAGCACGGCGATGGCCGCCCTCATCGGACGGCCGCCATGTCACGCACCGTGAGGATCGTCCCCCGCAGCGTTCCGGTGATCTTTGACCGACCTATCCGCGGCGCGTACGCGACCGGGATCTCCCCGATTCGCCAATCGGCGCGAGCGGCGCGGAGCACCATCTCGAGTGGCCACCCGAAACGTCGATCTCGGATCGCGAGGTCGAGCAGGCGCTGCCGACGAGCCGCACGCATCGGCCCGAGGTCTGTGACTGGCGCCGCTCGCGCCGAGACGTAGACGGCGAGCGCGCGGTTCGCGAGGCGAGCGTGCCATGGCCACGCGCCTCTCGTCGTCGGCTGGCGAGATCCGAGCGCGAGGTCGAGGCGGTCGTCGAGAACCTCGCCGACGACGCTCGGAAGCTCGGCGGGATCGAGCGAGCCGTCACAGTCCATGAAGGCGACCACGTCGGCCTCAGAGGCACACAGGCCGGCGAAGCACGCGGCGCCGAAGCCGCGCCGGGGCTCCTGGATCACGTACGCACCGTGTGCGCGCGCGACGGCGGCGGAGCCGTCGACCGAGCCGTTGTCGACGACGATCGATCGGTAGCCGCGAGGAACGCGCTCGAGGACGACGGGGAGCGCAGCGGCTTCATTGAGCACTGGGAGTACGACGTCGATCATCGCGGCGACCGTACCGAGCGCGACGCGCGTTTCGAAGCGCGATGCGCTTACAAGACGCGAAACTCTCGCCGCTCGCGCCCCGACTCCGAGACAGGTGCCGGTACGTTCCGTCCGTGGCGCAGACGCTGATCTCGGAGATCTCGTCGGTCGAGGGCGATGCCCCGCGTCGCGAGCGTACGCGTGTCGTCGGTGCTGTCGCGGCGTGGCTTGCCGCGATCGCGCTCGGTGCGTCAGTCGCCAGCGCGCTCTCGGGTCATGCGATCTCGATCAATGCCCCACCGCTGCATGCTCGGGCCGACCCCGTACTTCCCCCCGAGCTCGCGCTCGCACTGGTGGTGAGCGCGCTTCTCGTGGGTGTGCTCCCGGCCCTCGCGACGCGGGCGTCGTGGCGCGTGTTGCTTGCCGGCGCGCCCGCGAGCGCGGTGGTCTTCGGGTGCGTGCTGGCGTCGATTCGGGGTGCCGACCGCGTGGTCGCGCCGGTGCGCGGGCATCGTGAGTACCTCGCTGTGCTTCCGCGCGTCGCGGACGTCGGCACCTTCCTGGGCACGTTCACCGAGCGGCTCCCGTCGTATCCCGTGCACGTCCAGGGCCACCCTCCGGGCCCGGTGCTGCTCGCGGTGGCACTGCGCGACCTAGGGCTCGGTGCGCCCGTCTGGTTCGCCGCCGCGCTCATCGCCGGCGGCGTTCTCCTCGTGCCGGCGACCCTCATCGTCGTCCGTGAGGTCGCAGGCGAGCACTGGGCGCGCCGCGCGATGCCGTTCCTGGTTGTCGGGCCGGCGGCGATATGGCTGGTGACCAGCGCCGACGCGCTCTTCGCGGGGATCGGTGCGCTCGGTGTGGCCCTGGTGGTCGTCGCAACGGGGACGCGGAGTCCGCGTCGCGATCTGCTCGCCGTCACCGGAGGCCTTGTGCTGGGTGCCGCCGCGTTCCTCTCGTACGGGCTCGTGCTCCTCGCCGTGATCCCGCTCGCGATCGCCTGGCGACGACGGACCGTACGTCCGATAGCGCTCGCTGCGGCCGGTGCGCTCGCGGTCGCGCTGGCGTTCCTGGGTGCCGGCTTCTGGTGGGTCGACGGGATGGCCGCGACTCGGGAGCAGTACTTCGCGGGAATCGCGGCTCGTCGGCCCTACCTCGCCTTTGCCCTCATCAACGTCGCCGCGTTCGCCCTGGTCGTGGGGCCCGCGGCCGCGGTCGGCATCGCCAGGCTCCGCGACCGACGGATGTGGCTCATCGTCGGAGCGGGCCTGGTGGTCGTCGGGGCCGGCCTCGTGAGCGGCTTGGCGAAAGGGGAGGTCGAGCGCATCTGGCTCCCCTTCGTGCCTTGGGTGCTCGTAGCCGCGGCCGCCACCCGGCGTCGAGTGCTCGTCGGATGGCTGGGCGCGCAGGCCGGCTTGGCCATCCTGATCGAGAGTCTGATTCGGACACCATGGTGAACGAGACCGTGATGGAGGACACCCGGATCCTGGTCGTCGACGATGACCCGACGGTCGCCGAGATCCTCGTCAAGTACCTCGAGCGCGACGGATTCGAGGTCGATGCGGTCAGGGACGGTACGGCCGCGCTCGAACATGCGCGCGCCGCGCTCCCGGGGCTCGTGGTCCTCGACCTGATGCTCCCCGGGATCGACGGTCTCGAGGTGTGTCGGCAGCTCCGCGACCTCGCTCCCGTGCCGGTCATCATGCTCACGGCACGGGGGGACGAAGAGGATCGCGTCATCGGGCTCGAGCTCGGTGCCGACGACTACCTCGCCAAGCCCTTCTCCCCGCGGGAGCTCTCGGCGCGCGTGAAGGCAGTCTTGCGGCGCACGATCGAGATCCGACCCGCGTCACTGGGACCGATCCTGGAGCTCGGACGACTCGTCATCGACCCGGGGGCTCGCGAGCTGTGGGTCGAGGCAACGAAGGTGACGCTGACCGCGAAGGAGTTCGACCTCCTCATCTTCATGGCATCGCACCCGCGCCGAGTGTTCCGACGAGAGGAGTTGCTCGAGCATGTCTGGGGATACACCATCGGCGACACCGCGACCGTGACGGTCCACATCCGACGTGTTCGCGAGAAGATCGAGACCGATCCGTCGTCACCGGCGCACCTGGTGACCGCGTGGGGTGTCGGGTACCGGTTCGAACCATGAAGAGGAACATCGAGATGCAGGAGCGGTCGGCGCGACCGTTGCGTCGAGGCATGGTGGTCGTCGTCGTCGTGGGGACGTTGCTCACGCTGATCGCGGCCGTGGTGTCGTCGATGCCCGGTTCCGAGCTCGTCCAGCTCGTGCTCCTCGCCGGCGGTACCGCAGTGATCGGCGCGATCGCGGCCATCGTCCTCGTGATGTTGGCACAGAACCGGTCGTTCGCTGCGCAAGCTGCGTCGGCCGCGGCTGCGGCGCTCGTCCCGGTCTTCATCGGCGTGTGGGTCGCGAGCCGCGAGATGATCCTCGACGAACACGCCTTCGGCGCGCTGACCGTAGTGCTCTGCGCCGCGGGAACGGTCGCGCTGGTCACCGCGCTCGTCGTCGGTCAACGCGTCGTCCGCGCCAGCGACTCGTTGATCGATACTGCCCGCCATCTCGGCGAAGGCGCTGTGCCCGGACGGCGGATCGGACATGGGGCACCGGAAGAGCTCACCCGGCTCCATCACGAGCTCGAACAGACGTCCGCTCGCCTGGAAGATGCACGCAAGCGCGAGCGCGCGCTCGAGTCCTCACGCCGAGAGCTGGTCGCATGGGTCTCGCACGATCTGCGGACACCGCTCGCGGGCATCAAGGCACTCGCGGAGGCCCTCGAGGACGGTGTCGCCGATGACGAAGCGACCGTGGCCCGCTATCACCGTGCCCTCGGCGTCGAAGTGGATCGCCTCAACGACTTGGTCGACGATCTCTTCGAGCTGAGCCGGGCTCAAGCCGGTGTGCTTCGGCTGGAGCTCGAGCGCGTCTCGTTGGGCGATCTGGTCTCGGACGCGATCGCCTCGGCGTCGCCTGTTGCCACGGCAAAGGGGGTGCACCTGCACGGCCGGCTCGTGGGCGATCCCCTCGAGCTCGAGGCCTCGCCGCCGGAGGTCCTCCGAGCGCTGCGCAACATCCTCGAGAACGCCATCCGACACACACCTGCCGACGGAACGATCACGGTGGAAGCAGGTCTGGAGCAAGATCGCGCCTACGTCTCCGTCGTCGATGACGGAGGTGGGATCCCAGAAGTGGACCTTCCGCGGGTGTTCGACGTCGCGTTCCGGAGCGACGCCGCGCGTACGCCGGGCGATGGTGCAGGGCTCGGGCTCGCGATCGCTCGCGGGCTCGTCGAGGCGCACCACGGCGACGTCACCGTGGAGAACCAGAACGGCGGGGCGTGCTTCACCGTGCGGCTGCCCTTGGAAGCCGCTGGCGTGTCCTGATGCGCGTACTGGTCACGGGAGGCGCAGGGTTCATCGGATCTCATGTGGTGGAGCTGCTCGTAGATGCGGGGCACGAGGTCCGAGTAGCCGATTCGCTGCATCCTCGTGCGCATCGACGGTTGCCGAAGTACTTGGCCGACGGTGTGGACTACCGATGGGGTGATCTCACTGACCGCGTCTTCGTCCTCGACGCGGTCGACGGCATCGACGCGCTCAGCCATCAGGCCGCGATGGTCGGGCTCGGCCACGACTTCGCGGATGTCGACGCTTACGTCCGTGACAATGACCTCGGTACCGCGGTGCTCCTTCATGCTCTCCACGACAGGGGCTTTGCCGGGCGGATCGTGCTCGGGAGCAGCATGGTCGTGTATGGCGAAGGTCGCTATCAGTGCGAGGCTCACGGCGTCGTGCGACCCGGCCCGCGCACCGTCGCCGACATCGGTGCGGGGAACTTCGACCACGGGTGTCGCGCCTGTGGCGAGCCGCTCCGCGCGGTGCCGGTACCGGAGGACGCGTCGCTCGAGCCCCGTAGCGTCTACGCGGCGACGAAGGTCCACCAGGAGCACCTCGTGACGGCGTTCGCGTGCGCCCATGATCTCCCGGCGACTCTCTTGCGTTACCACAACGTCTATGGGCCGCGGATGCCGCGCGACACGCCGTACGCGGGGGTCGCGAGCATCTTCCGGAGCGCGCTCGAACGCGGTGAGGCACCGATAGTGCTCGAGGACGGCCGGCAGCAACGCGACTTCGTCCATGTGCTCGACGTCGCTCGCGCCAACGTTCTGGCTCTGGACGGGCCAGCACTGGACGGTCCGCTGAACATCGCGAGTGGGCATCCGACGACGATCCTCGATGTCGCCCGCGTGCTCTGCCGCGCACGCGGCTCCGGCATCGAGCCCGCCGTGGTCGGCGGCTCGCGGCCGGGTGACGTGCGACACGTGTTCGCTTCCACGAACGCGGCGCGCGATCGCCTCCGGTTCGTGGCCGAGATACTCCCTGAGATCGGCATCACGGAGTTCGCCACTGCCCAGCTGCGCGAGCCGGTGGCCTGAGGACATCGCAGCGACGGCTCGTCCTTCTTGTCAGCGGCCGGTGCAACCTCCGGAGGGTCCTTCAGGATCCGCCAACGCGGCCATGCACCGCGGTGGCTTGGCTTGGCTTGGGGGATCCACCGGCGTCAGCGGTGGCGTTCCCGAGCCGAGCTGCGCGCGGTGCTGTTCGACTACATCGAGATCTTCTACAACCGGGATCGTCACCAGGCCGGCCTCGATCACCGCACCCCGTCCGAGGTCTACGCGAAGACGCGAGTGGCATGATCACCAAAACCCCGTGTCCACGAGAGCGGGTCAACTCCAGATCGAATCGGGTTCGGTCGGATGGCTGGGCGCGGCAACGTTCTCAATCGTTGGACTCAGTGCGTCCGTCGCATTCCCTAGTAATGGCTCGGACTCGGATACCTTGCTCGGCTCTCCATTCGGCCGCGGAGTCCCAGTGGCGACTCTTGGCGGCTCTTGCCACGGCATCGAACCGACGTCGCATGGCGTCATCGTCGACTCGACGAGCCAGTCGTGCAGCCTCCCGCCCCCAGCGCTTGATGTGCTCGTCCAGCGTTGGTGCTCGCTCGACCGATGGCGAGTATCCAAACCACCCCGCGTCACGCCAGTCAGCACAAGCATCGGCCACTGGGAGAGCAGCTGCGGATTCATCGCCACATGAGACAAGCAGCAGGCCTGCGAATCCAACGATTGCCGTCGCGGACATGAGGGCTCGCATGGACGCCGCACCGCGCCTGCCGCGACCATCCCGTTGGCGGAGGGTGTGGGATTTGAACCCACGGTGCCTATTGCTAGACACAACGGTTTTCGAGACCGCCCCGTTCGGCCGCTCCGGCAACCCTCCGTGGACGATTCTAGGAGTGACGCTCGCGTGACCTCCGAGCGTTGCCGGCGGTCATTCGCCTCCTTCCGGTTCGAGGGCGGTCAGATCATCGAGTTCACCGACACCACGTCGGGCCTCGACGCGTTCGACGCCGACTGGTCCTAGTGGTCCAGACGTCGCTCGGTGAAGAACTCGCCGAGCAGCGCAGCGCACTCGTCGGCGCGCACGCCGTCGACGACCGGGAACTCGTGGTTGAGCCGGGGGTCGGAGCCCAGGTGGTACAGGCTGCCCAGGGCACCGGCCTTCGGGTCGGCCGCGCCGAAGGCGACGGCGCCGATGCGCGCCGAGACGGCAGCGCCGGCGCACATCGCACACGGTTCGAGCGTGACGACGAGCGCGTGGTCGTCGAGGCGCCACGAGCCCACGGCCGACGACGCGTCGCGCAGGGCAAGGATCTCGGCGTGTGCGGTCGCGTCGCCCGTGCGTTCGCGCTCGTTGTGGCGGCGGGCGATGATCTCACCGTCGGCGAGCCGCACCACCACTGCACCGACGGGCACGTCACCGTGCATCGGAGCGCTCCTCGCCTCTTCGAGGGCGACACCCATCGCGCTCGACACCATGTCGGCGTCGACGTCAGTCGGCAATGCGGTCCTCACCGATGAGCCCGGTCGGCGTCAGGCGGACGAGCAGCTCGCCGGGAACGCCGTTGCGACGACCGAACGCCTCGGCCTGGTCCTCGCCCATGTAGCGCGCACCGATCTTCGTGGCCCACTCGACCATCTCGTCGAGGTCCTCGCTCAGCGCGGCGGTGCCCTCGACGATGACGTAGGAGAACGGCGGCGTGTCGTCGTCGACGCACAGCGCGGCCCGCGGGTCACGCGCGAGCGTGCGCCCCTTCACCGTCTTGGCGCCCGTGGTGAAGAGGATGTCGTCGCTGTCGACCACGAACCAGATCGGCGCGACGTGCGGGCGTCCGTCGGCGCGCGTGGTCGCGAGCTTGCCGGTGCGGGCGCCCTCCGAGAGGAACGCCAGCATCTGCTCGTGGCTCATGGGTGGCATGGCGACCCCCTTCCCGTCGTGCGCGGCCCGAGGAAGTGGCAGTGGCGGAGGGAGTGGGATTCGAACCCACGGTGAGTTGCCCCACACACGCTTTCCAAGCGTGCCGATTCGGCCGCTCTCGCACCCCTCCTGGAACCGGCGATCGTACCGGTGGTGAGGGATTCCTTCGGAGTGCAACGGCCTACGATGGCGACGCGGACCGTGCTAGGCGGGGAGCTCGTGGTGCCCTCTACCCCCAATCCACGTACGGGGGGCTGAACTCCCGCCCGAGGCTCGGGCCGCCGCCCACTCGGCCCCGCGCGCGGCGTCGACGGTCGGGTCCTGCGCAACGGAGCCCTGCGAACCGAGTCAGGTCCGGAAGGAAGCAGCTCTCAGCAGACTGCTCCGTGTGCCGCAGGCACGCCTGACCTGAGTCGCGTCGGGTCACCGACGGGTGGCGGATCCCAAGTCGACGGTGGGTGCACGGTCCGCACTTCTGTGCGCGCGCGAAGGCGGAGCGCGCGACGCCCGGATCGCACAACGCCCGGATCACACAACGGTGGATGCCCGGTAACCTCGCCGCGTGGCCTACCAGTCGCTGTATCGCAAGTACCGGCCGCAGAAGTTCTCGGAGCTCGTCGACCAGGAGCATGTCGTCGGCGCGCTGCGTTCGGCGGTGCGCGACGGGCGGGTCGGGCACGCGTACCTCCTGTCGGGGCCGCGCGGCACCGGGAAGACGACCACGGCGCGGATCCTTGCGAAGGCTCTCAACTGCACGAACGTCGGTGACGACGGCGAGCCGTGCGGGGAGTGCACGAACTGCCTGGCGATCGCCGCGGGCACGTTCCTCGACCTGTTCGAGCTCGATGCCGCGTCGAACCGCGGCATCGAGAACATCCGCGACGTGATCGAGAGCGCGTCGCTCGGGCTCGGGCCCGAGGCGCGCACGAAGGTGTACGTGCTCGACGAGGTCCACATGCTCACCGACGCCGCGGCCAACGCGCTGCTCAAGACGCTCGAGGAGGCGCCCGGGCACGTCGTCTTCGTGCTGGCGACGACGAACCCCGAGAAGGTCCTGCCGACGATCCGGTCGCGCACGCAGCACTTCGAGTTCACGCTGATCTCCACCGAGGACCTGATCGGGCGCCTCGCCGACCTGTGCGAGCGCGAGGGGATCTCGGCCGACCCCGAGGCGCTGGCGGTCATCGCGACGGCAGGCGCCGGGTCGGCTCGCGACGCGGAGTCGTTGCTCGACCAGGCGCTGGCGCACGGCACCGACCGTCTCGACGTCGAGTCGGTGACGGCGCTGTTCGGTGGCACCGCGTTCTCGGCCCGGCTCAAGATCCTCGAGGCGATCGCGGCCGAGGACGCGGCCGGGGCGCTCATCGGGCTCGGCGAGCTGCTCGAGGCCGGTCACGAGCCCCGGCGCGTGGCCGAGGATCTCCTCGCGGCGTCGCGCGATGCGTTCCTCCTCATCGCGGCGCGGGGGCGCGTGAGCGTCTCGGTCCCCGACGACGAGAAGCACCGGCTCGAGCAGGTCGGTGAGGGGCTCGGCAACGCGGCGATCGTGCGCGTCATCGAGACGCTCGGTCAGGCGATCGCCGACATGCGCGGCGTCGAAGCCGCCGACCCGCGCCTGGTGCTCGAGGTCGCGCTCGTGCGGCTCTCACGTCGCGAGGCCGGGCCGCCCATCCAGACGGTGATCGAGCGCATCGAGCGGTTGGAGCGAGCGCAGGGTGACGGTGGCGCGACGGCGCCGTCCTCGATCGCGCGGTCGGACTCGCCTGCGTCCGGCCCGCCCACGGCTCGCTCCGAGGTGGCCTCGGGCGGAGGCGGCGGTCGCCGATCGCGCCCGACCGTCGGCGCGCTCCGCCGCGATGCCGAAGCCGCACGCGCCCCCGGCGATGACGCAGCTGCACCGCCGGCAACGGGCCCCCCGCCGGCGTCCGCTCCGGTCGCCGCCGACGCGAACGCGGCTCCGGTCGGGTCCGGCGCGCCCATCGAGCTCGACGACGTGATCCTCGCCTGGGGCGAGATCGTGCCCGGGCTCGCACCCGCGACCCGCAGCGCGGTGCAGCACGCGCAGCCCGTGAGCGTCGACGGCGACGTGCTCGTCTTCGGCGTCCCACCCGAGATGCTGGGCGCGGCGCGCGAGCGCTTCAAGCAGAAGGCCGACAACGTCCGCGATGCGCTCGCGGACAAGCTCGGGCAGCGGTTCAAGTTCAGCGTCCGAGCCGAGCCCGGCTTCTCGATGAGCGGGTCGACGCGACCGGACGCGCCGTCGAGCCCCGCGACCCCAGCGGCACCACCCGCCGCGGGTGACACCCTGGGCATGGACGACGAGGTCGTCCGCGACGAGGACATCGATCCCGAAGCCGAGCACGTCCCGCCACCCGAGGAGCCGCCACCCGTGAGCCGTCTGCGTGACGAGCTCGGCGCTACCGTCGTCGAAGAGCTGCCCCGGGAGGCTTGAGGACCATGGCGAAGCAGAAGCCGCCGCGCCCGCGCCAGGGAGGCGGTGGTGGGAACCCCAACCAGATGATGCGCCAGATGCAGCGCATGCAGGAGGAGATGGCGGCCGCGCAGGCTGCCCTCGCGGAGGCGACGGTCGAGGGCACGGCGGGCGGCGGGGTCGTCACCGCCGTCGCGACCGGTTCGGGCGAGCTGCAGCGAGTCACCATCGCGGCGGACGTCGTCGACCCGGACGACGTCGAGATGCTCGAAGACCTCGTCGTCGCCGCGGTCAACGACGCGCTGCGCAGCGCTCAGGCCCTCCAGTCCGAGAAGATGGGCGCCGCGACCTCGGGGATCGACCTCGGGTCGCTCGGCGGCCTCCTGGGTTGATC
>JBBDWT010000236.1:35350-48221 GCA_040902705.1 Acidimicrobiia bacterium
CCCGAGGACGCGAACCGGCTCGCGCGCTCGATCACCGAGGCCAAGGCGCGCATCACCTGGTGCCGTCGTTGCTTCAACATGGCCGAAGGTGAGCTGTGCGCGTTCTGCCGCGACGACCGCCGTGATCCGGCGCTGCTGTGTGTGGTCGAGGAGCCGCGCGACATCGTCGCGGTCGAGCGCACCCACGAGTTCCAGGGTCGGTACCACGTGCTGCAGGGCGCGATCTCGCCGATCGAGGGGATCGGACCCGAGCAGCTGCGTATCAAGGAGCTCGTCCGGCGGATCGGGGAAGAAGGTGTGCGCGAGGTGATCCTCGCGACCAACCCGAACACCGAAGGCGAAGCGACCGCGATGTATCTCGCGCGCCTGCTCAAGCCACTGGAGGTGCGGATCACGCGCATCGCGAGCGGGCTCCCCGTCGGGGGCGACCTCGAGTACGCCGACGAGGTGACCCTCGGGCGAGCGCTCGAAGGGCGACGAGACTTCGGCGGCTGAGGCCTCGGACCCGAGAGGATTGACTTCCCGTCGGTGCGCCGGTAGGAACACGGCGCCCAACTGGGGCGGATCGAAAGGATGCTCAATGAGCCAGACACCTCCCCCGCCCCCTCCCGCCGCGGCGGGCGGGACCGGAACGGTGGGACAGCTTCGCAAGCCATTGACCGTGGCCCTGCTCACGCTGGTGACGTGCGGGATCTACGGCATCTGGTGGTACTACCGCAACTTCGAGGACATGAAGCAGCACAGCGGTGAAGGTGTCGGTGGTGGCGTCGGCGTGCTGCTCGCGATCTTCTGCAGCATCGTGGCGGTCTTCCTCCTGCCCGCGGAGATCGGGAACCTCTACGAGCGTGAGGGCAAGGAGAGGCCGGTCAGCGCGGTGACGGGTCTGTGGAACCTGATCCCGATCGTCGGGTTCTTCATCTTCGTCTTCAAGGTGCAGGACGCGCTGAACGACTACTGGGCCCCGAAGGGCGGCACCTGGGCGACCCAGCAGTAGGCGCACCACGGTTCGAGACGATTCGGGGCGGTCCCTTCGGGGGCCGCCCCGTTCGCGTCCCGATCGGTCGGAGTCAGTACACCTTGTCGCGCACGGCCACTTGGCGGTCCTCGATGCTCCTCAGGACGCGCACGAGCAGGATCGCGGCGGCGATGCTCGCGACGAGCCCGACGACTGCGATCGTGTCGTTGGTCCGCAAGTCGTGGAGCTCGTCGAGCGTGTCGGCCTCACCGCCGCCGAGACCGAAGCGCACCGACGAGACGATGTACGCCGCCCACCACCAGCCGACGAGCCCGGATCCGCCCGCGAGGCGCCACGAGGGGTCGTTGCGAGGCACTGCCGCGTCGGACCCGCGCCAGAGGTCCTGGAAGATGAGGACGGGGATCACGAAGTTCGCGCACGGGATCAGCCATCCCGCGATGCCCCAGCCGGGCGTGAACCGGCCGTTCCAGCGCCCGAGGTACTCGTTGTTCTTCATCGAGCGAAACGTCCAGATGATGATCAGGACGGCGATCGCGAGGGCGACGAGACCGAGGAGCACGACGACGACCTGGACGAAGGTGTCGGAGTCGTCCGCGCGGCTCCCGAGCGAGCCGTCGAAGGGGTTGTCGAGGATGTCGTTGATGACGGTGATCCGGTTGACGAACGCCGCGATCCCGAGGATCGCGATGACGACCGAGCCGTAGAGCAGCGCCGTCAGGGCTGTGGTCAGCCCGGAGAGCGAGCGCCACTGCGGCATGCCCCACGCTGGTGGAGGCGGTGGCGGGACGCTGCTGGGCGCCGGCGGAGGAGGCGGTGATACGTCGGGCGGTGGCGGCGGAGCGTCGCTCACAGCGGTCGGCCGGTGGCGTACTTGAAGAGCTGCCACGTCCACATCACCGCGAGCGCCGTCACGATCAGCCAGACGGGGATCACCACGCGCTTGGTGCGCCACTGCACGAAGAGGAGGATCGCCAGTGCGACCGCAGCGAACGACGCGGGGTTCATGAGCAGTGCCTGCGCGACGTCACCGTGCACCAGAGAGGTGACGCCGCGTGTCATGCCACACATCGGGCACGGGATCCCCGTGACCGTCCTGAGCGGGCACGGCGGCACGAACTCGAACGGGATCAGCGGGCGGACGGCCGCCACACCGAGCATCGCGGCGCCCGCGATCCGGAGCTCCCGCAGCTCGACGTGGGTCGATCCCCCGAACCGCTCACGCAGGCTGCGCGGGTCGCGCGGACGTCGCTCGTCATCGCGCCCCTGCGTCGGCGGCATCTCGGTCACTGCCACGGGCGCAGCGTAGCCAGCGCTGCGTCCGCCGCGCCGAGGGCATTGACGCCCGCGCGTCGATCCGATACGCAACGGCGATGTCGTACAACGGTGGGTCGGGCGACGGTGGTGCGGGGAGTGGTGGCTTCGGGAACGGAGCGCCGCCGCCACCTCCGCCTCCTCCCCCGATGGGAGGTCGGCCGATCCCCACGGGTGGCACCAACGGCATGGCGATTGCAGCGATGTGGTGTGGCATCGCCGGGTTCTTGTGCGTGATCCCCGCGGTCCTCGGGATCATCTTCGGGTCCATCGCGCGAAACCAGATCCGCGACGCCGGCTACACCCAGCGCGGCGAAGGCATGGCGATGGCCGGGATCGTGCTCGGGATCGTCTGGATCGCGCTCACGGCCGTCCTGTTCGCCACCGGGAGCGTCGACTTCGAGGGCGGCTGACGCGGTGACTCAAGGGGTGAGCGGCGCTGCCGCGGCGTTCGCCTCCCCGAGGACGGCTCCGTAGGCGAGGTACGGACCCCACATCACGATCCCGGCGGGCCCGACGGCCTTCTTGATCTCGCCGTGATCGTCGATGTACCGAGCGAACGATCGCCACATCGCGCGCTCGCGCCAGCCCCGGTTGGTGAGCGTGTAGCCCGTGATGAACGAGATCACGTAGCCCACGATCTGCGCGCCGAGGACGATGATGAAGTAGATCGCGGGCTGGGTGAAGAAGAACAGCGAGAGGCCGATGCCTGTCGTGATCAACGCCCCGGAGAGCGGTGCGAGCGGGAGCCACTTGGTCGCGAGCCCCATGCCCCGGGCGCGCGTGATCGCGTCCTTCCGGTAGCCGCGCCACCAGCGGGTCGAGCCGTTCCACACGGACGCGCCTTCGATGACGCCGTCCGGCGACGCGACGCTGCGGAGCGCGTCGAGCACGTCCTGCTCGTTCTCGTTCTCGCCGGTGGTGGTCGGCGGGATCTTCACCACGACCTTGTCGCCGTACTCCTGGATGACGAGCGCCTTGCGCCGTGCGAGGTCGAGGATCGTGCCGGCGACCGCCCGGCGTGAGGGCGTGCCTTCGCCGTCGAGGACGCCGACGACCGCGGGGTCGGCAGCGGTCGGCGGGTCGGCGAGGTGGCGCGGCACGTCGCGCACGATCCGGCGGCGTTCACGGAAGCGCTTGACGAGCCCGATCGCGACGATCGTCCAGAAGATCGCGGGAAGGCCGAAGGCGACGGTCGTGATGATCCACCGGCTCAGGTCCTCCTGGGTGTCGAGGTCGTCGAGTGTCGACTCGGTGAGCTCGTCCGACTGGTCGCGGCTCGCCTGCTCGGTCCGGAAGGTCTCGAGCCACGGGATCGGCGTGACGGCCCCGCCGGGGACGCTGCCCGCCGGGAACGCGACGTCGAGCTCGTGGCTGGGCTGCCAGATGGGCGCGACGCTCGAGAAGATGATCGTCGATCCGTCGAGCGATGTCGTGCGGTCGATCCCGCCATGGAGGTACGGCTCGATCGCCCCGGCGGAGCCGTCGGGCAGCGTGACCGTGCCCGAGAGGTCCACGTTCGGGTCCTGACGCGAGGCGTCCTCGGGCGTGGGCAGCACGTCGAGCCGGAGGATCGCGGTGTCGGGGTAGCGCTCGACCGCGCCGATGTACTCGTACGCGACCGTGCCCTCCTTGGCGTGGATGCGCACCTCGGGCTTGAACGTGCCGTCGGTCGGGGTCACCGGTGTGCCGTCGAGCGTCACGTTGCGCACGCCGCCGATCGCGGAGACCGCAACGAGTGGGACCGACGGATCCACGAGCTTGGCGGGAAGGGCGACCGTGTCGCCGTCGTCCGAGGCGAACCGGTAGTGCTGCGAGATGCGTGTGACCCCGTCGGGGTGCACCACCGCGTCGACGGTCACCGCGTCGATCTCCGACTGACGTCCGTCGAGATCGAACGAGACCTCGGGCCGGCAGCCCGCGAGCACGACCACCCCCACGAGAGCGAGACCCGTCCAGCGCGCGCGGCGACTCGTCACGCCCGTGATGATGTCGCGCCCCCGCCCGCGCTTACAGGATTGGGCGGTCCGAGGCGAGCTACAGCGCGCGGACGATGGCGGCGTCACCCTGACCGCCGCCTCCGCACAGGGCTGCCGCACCGAGCGTGCCGCCGCGACGACGGAGCTCGTTGATCAGCGTGAGGACGATGCGCGCCCCCGACATGCCCACGGGGTGCCCGAGTGCGATCGCGCCGCCGTTGACGTTCACGATGTCGTCGCTGATGCCCAGGTCGCGCATCGACGCCACTCCGACGGCGGCGAACGCCTCGTTGATCTCGAACAGGTCGACGTCACCCACGGTCGTGTCGATCGGCTCGAGTGCCCGCTTGATCGCCCGGGACGGCTGGTGGAGCAGCGACGGGTCGGGGCCGGCGACCATCCCGTAGCTGAGGAGCTCGGCGATCGGCGTGAGACCGAGCTCGTCGGCCTTCTCCCGGCTCGTCATGACGAGGGCCGCGCCGCCGTCGGAGATCTGGGACGCGTTGCCGGCAGTGATCGTGCCGTCCTTGTGGAAGGCCGGCTTCAAGGTGCCCAGGGACTCGGTCGTCGTGCCGGGGCGGACGCCCTCGTCGGCGTCGATGAGCACCGGGTCGCCCTTGCGCTGGGGGATCTCGACGGGCGCGATCTCGTCGGCGAAGCGCCCCTCCTTGATCGCCGATGCCGCTCGCTCGTGGCTCTTCGCGGCGAGCTCGTCCTGTGCGTCGCGCGCGATCTCCTTCTCGTTCGCGTAGCGCTGCGTACCCGTCCCCATGTGCTCCATGTCGAACGCGCACCACAGGCCGTCATGGATCAGCGAGTCGATGATCTCACCGTTGCCCATTCGGTAGCCGGCGCGCGCGCTCGGTAGCACGTACGGCGCCGCGGTCATCGACTCCATGCCACCCGCGACGACGACCTCCGCGTCGCCGGCCTGGATCATCTGGTCGGCGAGGTAGATCGCGTTGATGCCGGACAAGCAGACCTTGTTCACCGTCATCGCGGGAACCGACATCGGGATTCCGGCCTTCGCCGCGGCTTGGCGCGCGGTGATCTGTCCCTGACCGGCCTGGAGCACGTGACCCATGAGCACGTAGTCGATCTGCTCGGGTCCGACGCCTCCGCGTTCGAGCGCGGCGCGGATCGCGACGCCTCCGAGATCCATTGCGCTGAGCGACGCGAACGCTCCCGAGAGCTTCCCGATCGGCGTGCGGGCGGACGAGACGATGACGGAGCCGGGCATGAGGACTGACCTCCCCTGCGCGCCCTGGCGCGGCGGGCGTGTTGTCGAAAATACGAGTGACCGGATGGTAGCGAAGGGATGGAGGGTCGGCTGGAGCCGGAGCGTGGCGTCGGGACGGCGCGGCCGGGGTCGACCCCGCTCGGTCGCACTACGGTCCCGACCATGAGCACCGAGATGGAAGCGATCCGAACCGCGATCCTCGAGGGCGCCCCGGGTGACGACCTGGCGGCTCTGCCTCTCCCGCTGGCGTTCCGAGGCGCGACGGTGCGCGCGGACGAGCAGGAGATGTTCGACGGCGTCCCGTCGGAGGACAAGGACCCCCGCACGTCGTTGCACCTCGACGAGATCGAGATCCCCGAGCTCGCGCCCGACGAGGCGTTCATCGCCGTCATGGCGAGCTCGATCAACTTCAACACCGTGTGGACGTCGATCTTCGAGCCGCTCCCGACCTTCCAGTTCTTGAAGCGCCTGGGCAAGGAGAGCATCTGGGGCGCGCGTCACGACCTGCCGTTCCACGTCGTGGGCTCCGACGCCGCAGGGGTCGTGCTCCGTGTCGGCTCGGCCGTGCGGCTCTGGAAGCCGGGCGACGCCGTGACGGTGCACTGCAACTACGTCGATGATCAAGACCCGTCGTCGCACGACGACTCGATGCTTGCGACCAACCAACGCATCTGGGGCTTCGAGTCGAACTACGGCGGCCTGGCCGAGATCGCGCTGGTCAAGGCGAACCAGCTGATGCCCAAGCCCGCGCACCTCACCTGGGAGGAGGCTGCGGTCAACGGGCTCACCAACTCGACGAGCTACCGGATGATCGTGAGTCCCAACGGGTCCCAGATGACCCAGGGCCAGACCGTGCTCATCTGGGGCGCCGGCGGTGGCATCGGGGCCTACGCGGTCCAGTACGTGCTCAACGGCGGCGGGACGCCCGTGGGCGTGGTGTCGTCACCCGAGCGCGCCGCACTGCTCCACGAGCTGGGGTGCGAGGCCGTCATCGACCGGAAGGCCGAGGGATACAAGTTCTGGGCCGACGAGCACACCCAGGACCAGGGCGAGTGGCGCCGGTTCGGGAAGAAGGTGCGGGAGCTCGTCGGCACCGACCCCGACATCGTGTTCGAGCACCCCGGCCGCCAGACGATGGGCGCGTCGGTCTTCGTCGCCAAGCGCGGTGGGATGATCATCACGTGCGCCGCGACGAGCGGGTTCATGATCGAGTACGACAACCGGTACCTCTGGATGAACCTGAAGACGCTCAAAGGGTGTCACTTCGCGAACTACCGCGAGGCCTGGGAGGCGAACCGGCTCCTGTGCGAAGGCAAGATCCACCCGACGCTGTCGCAGGTGTTCACGCTCGACGACGTGGGTGAGGCGGCGTACCAGGTGCACCACAACCTGCACGAGGGCAAGCTCGGCGTGCTCGTGCTCGCGCCCGAAGAGGGTCTGGGTGTCACCGACACCGAGATGCGCGAGCGGCTCGAGCCCCAGATCACGCTCTTCCGCCGTCACGCCTGACACGTCGTACCATTTTCGTCATGAGCACCTTCACCGAGATCGACCACGTCGCGATCGCCGTCAACGACCTCGAAGCCGCGATCGCCTACTACCGCGACACGTTCGGCTGCGAGGTCGAGCACCGCGAGGTCGTGGAGCCCGACGGCGTGGAGGAGGCGCTGCTGAGGGTCGCCGACTCCTACGTGCAGCTCCTCACTCCCGTACGCGACGACTCCCCGGTGGCGAAGTACCTCGAGAAGAAGGGTGAGGGGCTCCACCACATCGGGTACCGGGTCGACGACTGCGCGGTCGCGCTCGAGCGAGTGAAGGCCCAGGGCCACCGGGTCATCGACGAGGTCCCCCGCCCGGGCAGCCGCGGGACCACCGTCGCCTTCGTGCATCCGAAGACGGCCTTCGGCACGCTCATCGAGCTCGTCCAGGAGTAGCCGGAGCGCGGGTCACGATCGCCGCGGCGCACTAGGGTCCGCACCCTCGAGCAGGAGGTGCGCCATGAGTGAGCCGGCCCCGGCGCCGCCCTCGCCGCCGCCGCCCCCGCCGCCGCTCCCGCCCGCGGCATCGAGCGCGTCGAGCGCGTCGAGCGCGTCGACATCGTCCCGGGCCGGAGTCAGCACCGTCGTCACGCGGGTGCTGGCCGCCGTCGGTGCCCTCGCGGTCTTCATCACGATCTTCCTGAGCTGGCTCTCGTTCGCCGTGGGCTCGGACTCGGTGTCGGAGAAGGGCGCGGACGTCCCCGTGCAGTTCCTCTGGGACACGATCCCGGCCGATGACGACCCGTCGCTGCTCGTCGTGCTCGCACCGATCGCCGCGCTCATGCTGATCGCCGCGCTCGCGCCCAGGCTCCGGGTGCTCGCGCTCGTGGGTGGCGTGCTCGCGATCGTGGGTGCCGTCCTCTTCGTGGTCCAGACGGGGGACCTCCTCGACGAGCTCCGCATCGACCTCGGCGCGTTCGACGCGATCGGGGTCGGCCCGTACCTCGCGGTCGCCGGTGGTGTCGCAGGCGTGGTTGCCGGCGTCGTGCCGCGCTCCGACTGACCCGGGCGGCCCGCGGACCGAGGAGACGGCACCACTACGCTGACGCGTCATGGCCCTGGACGAATCCGAGATCCAAGCGCAGGCCGAGGCCGAAGCGCTCCATGGTGACGAGGGGGCCGGCACACCCGTCGCGCCCATCCCGCACCCGATCGAGGAGCGCCTCGAGCAGCTGACGTCGTTCCGTGAGCAGGCGCTGCACGCCGGCAGCGACGCGGCGGTCGCACGCCAGCACGAGCGCGGCAAGCTCACGGCCCGCGAGCGCCTCGAGAAGCTGCTCGACGAAGGCTCGTTCGTCGAGCTCGACATGCTCGCCCGACATCGCGCGCACGGCTTCGGCATCGAGCACACGCGGCCGCTCACCGACGGCGTCGTCACCGGGTGGGGCACGATCGATGGTCGCAAGGTGTTCGTGTTCTCGCAGGACTTCACGGTGTTCGGGGGCGCGCTCGGCGAGGTGTTCGCCGAGAAGATCCACAAGGTCATGGACCTCGCCGAGTCGGTCGGCGCACCGTTCATCGGGATCAACGACGGCGCCGGCGCGCGCATCCAGGAGGGTGTCGTCAGCCTCGACGCGTACGGCGGCATCTTCTTCCGCAACGTGAAGGCGTCGGGCGTCATCCCCCAGATCAGCGTCGTCATGGGACCGTGCGCTGGTGGCGCCGTGTACTCGCCTGCCATGACCGACTTCATCTTCATGGTCAAGGGCACGTCGCACATGTTCATCACCGGCCCCGACGTGGTGAAGACGGTGACCGGCGAGGACGTCACGCAGGAGGAGCTCGGCGGCGCGATGACGCACGCCGCCAAGTCGGGAGTCGCCGGCTTCGTTGCCGACGACGAGGAGTCGTGCCTCGAGCAGGTGCGCTACCTGCTGTCGTTCCTCCCGCAGAACAACCTCGAGGACCCGCCGCACTTCGCACCCGAGGACGATCCCGATCGTCGGTGCGAGAACATCGTGAGCCTGATCCCCGACGCGCCGAACAAGCCGTACGACATGAAGGCGGTCATCAACGAGGTCGTCGACGACGGCGACTTCTTCGAGGTCCACCGGCACTGGGCGATGAACATCGTCTGCGGGTTCGCACGCGTCGACGGCCACGTTGTCGGCATCGTCGGCAACCAACCCGCGAACCTCGCGGGCACGCTCGACATCGAGGCATCCGAGAAGGCGGCGCGCTTCGTCCGCACCTGCGACGCGTTCAACATCCCGCTCGTCACCTTCGTCGACGTGCCGGGCTTCCTCCCCGGCACCGACCAGGAGTACGGCGGCATCATCCGCCACGGCGCCAAGCTCCTCTACGCGTACTGCGAGGCGACCGTTCCCCGAGTGCAGATCATCACTCGCAAGGCGTACGGCGGCGCCTACGTCGTCATGAACTCGAAGTCGATCGGCGCGGATCTCGCCTTTGCCTGGCCGTCGGCCGAGATCGCGGTCATGGGCCCGCAGGGTGCCGTGAACATCATCTTCCGCAAGGAGATCGAATCGGCCGACGACGCCGACGGGCGGCGCGCCGAGCTCATCGAGGAGTACACCGAGCGCTTCGCGAACCCCTACATCGCGGCCGAGCGCGGGTACGTCGACGACGTGATCGACCCGCGCGAGACACGACGGGTGCTCGTGCGCTCGCTCGAGATGCTCCGCACGAAGCGCGAGCAGGTGCCGTCGCGCAAGCACGGGAACGTTCCTCTGTGAGCGAGCGGAGCGAATGAGCGCAGCGAAGCAGCGCAGCGGAGCGAGCCAGAGAGGTGTGAGCGCGGTGCTGCGGTCCATCTCGCCCGACGCGACGCCCGAGGAGGTCGCGGCGATCATCGCCGCGATCGCCGAGGCCACACGCGGGCAGGCCCTCGTGGTCGAGCCGCCCGAAGACACGCTGCGCGAATGGGTGCACACCGCCCGGCTCACGACGCGGCGCGCCGGGCTCCAGCGCGGTCCGTGGCGACTCTCGGGCCGCGTCGGTCGTCGCGCCCGGCCCTGAGACCATGGCGCTCCCGCGTCCGGTCGAGCCCGAGCTGATGACCATTGGGATCGACGAGGTCGTCGTGACGGCCGAGAGCCCGCCCGACGTCGTCCTGACGACGCGGCTCGGGGACCACGAGGTCGTCACCACTGGGCCGCACCACGTCGCGCGTGTGACCGGGCTCGACCCCGACACCGAGTACCCGCTCGAGGTGGTCGGCATCGATCCGCACCCGTATCTCCCGTCAACCGTGCACACGCTCGCGCGGCCTGCGGGTCGCCTCCTCACGACGATCGCCACCGCGAACGACGTGCACTTCGGTGAGACCCGGTGCGGGGCGACGGGCGACCCCGCGCAGGATGCCAAGGGGCCGATCTTCTCGGTCGCGCCGGGCGAGCCGCCGTACCCCGCCGTGATGAACGCCGCGGTCATCGGCGAGATCCGCGAGCTCGGCCCCGACGCAGTGGTGGTCAAGGGTGATCTCACGGCGGCGGGGACGGCCGACGAGTACGCGGAGTTCCTGGCGGCGTACGGCTCGCTGGGCGCGGTGATGCAGCACGTGCGCGGCAACCACGACGCGATGGTCGATCCGACGATGGCGATCGAGGACGCGCCCTACGTGATCGAGCTCGACGGCGTGAGGTTGGCCGTGCTCGACACCGTGATCCCCGGAACCGATTCGGGGCGCCTGCCTGCCGACACGCGCGGGTGGCTCGACGACATGGCCGGGGACGCGACCGGACCGGTGCTCGCGTTCGGGCACCACCCCAGCTTCGACGTCGAGCACGGCATCCGAACTTCGCGGCCGTACTTCGGGATCCAGCCCGACGACAGCGACGCGCTCGTCGACGTGTTCGCTCGTCACGACAACCTCGTCGGGTACTTCGCCGGCCATACCCACCGGAACCGGGTGCGCCGCTTCGAGCGCGCGCGGGGCGTCCCGTTCGCCGAGATCGGGTGCACGAAGGACTACCCCGGAGTGTGGGCCGAGTACCGCGTCTACGAAGGGGGCTACACCCAGGTCGTGCATCGAGTCGCCGCACCCGACGCGTTCTCGTGGGCCGAGCACACGCGCGGCATGTACGAAGGGTCCTATCGCGACTACGCCCTCGGACCGCTCGAGCACCGCTGCTTCACCCAGCGCTTCTGAGCGACGGAGCAAGGCCACCGACCGTATCCTGCTCGCTTTGGGCCAGGAGGCCGTGGGTGCAAGCACTGGAGGGTCTGCGGGTCGTCGAGATGGCGACGGTGTTCGCGGGCCCGGGCACGGCCAGGTACCTCGCCGACTTCGGTGCCGACGTCATCAAGGTGGAGGCGCCGGCCGGCGACGGCACCCGCGGCATGGGGTGGCGCGACCCGCGCGACGGCCAGACCTTCGTGTGGAAGGTGCTCGGTCGAAACAAGCGTGTGACGGTCCTCGACCTGAAGACCGACGACGGACTCGCCGCGATGCGTCGACTCGTCGATGAAGCCGATGTGCTCGTCGAGAACCTTCGGCCCGGCATCCTCGAGCGACTGGGTCTGGACCCGAGTGAGCTGCACCTGCGCAACCCCGGTCTCGTGGTGCTGCGCGTCACGGGCTTCGGGCAGACCGGGCCGTACGCGTCGCGCCCTGGCTTCGCGACGCTCGCCGAGGCGATGAGCGGGTTCGCGGCGATCAACGGCGAGCCCGACGGTCCGCCGCTCCTGCCGCCGATCGCGCTGACCGACGAGATCACCGCGCTGGTCGGAGCGTTCGCGGTGCTCGCCGCGCTCCGCCACCGCGACCGGACGGGCGAGGGCCAGGTCGTCGACGTCAACCTGCTCGAGTCGATGCTGCAGGTCATGGGCCCGCTGCCGAGCGTGTGGGCGGAGCTCGGCGAGCTGCAGCCCCGGCTCGGATCGGGGATCCCGTACTCCGTCCCGCGCGGGACGTATCAGTGCGCGGACGGTGTCTGGGTCGCGGTCTCGACGTCGGCGGAGTCGGTGGCCCACCGCGTGCTCCGACTGCTCGGCGTCGGTGATCAGGAGCGGTTCGCCACCTTCGATGGTCGCGTGCAGCACCGTGAAGAGCTCGACCACCTCGTCGCCGACTGGATCGCGGCGCGACCGTCGGCCGGGGTGCTCGCCGAGTTCGACGCCGTCGAGGCCGCGATCGCGCCGGTGTACACGATGGCCGACCTCGCCGCCGATCCGCACGTGGTCGAACGTGACGTGATCGTG
The DNA here is from genome assembly GCA_040902705.1 of Acidimicrobiia bacterium. Lineage (GTDB taxonomy): Bacteria > Actinomycetota > Acidimicrobiia > IMCC26256 > PALSA-555 > DATBSK01. Next base: position 47,558 of record JBBDWT010000236.1, read on the forward strand.
GAGGTGGACGGCGTCCACATGCCCGGGCCGGTGGCTCGTCTGTCACGCACCCCGGGAGAGGTGCGCCATGCCGGTCGCCCGCTGGGCGCCGACACGGACTCGGTCCTCGATGCGCTCGACGATCCCGACGCCCCCGGCCCCTGGTTCTCGGAACGCTGACCATCGCGATCCCCTCGTGCCGCGAGCCGAGAAGGCGCCTCGGCGGGGGGCACGGGACGGATCCGGACGCGATGCGTCCCGAGGAGGCTTGGCGTAGAGAAGTGCCCGAGCCATCGGCGCGCCGGCCACGCGCCCGGTGACGACCGGGTGCCCCAACGTCCTCCTCGGGACGCGATCCGGCCCATCTTCCACCATCGTCCACAGATTTTCCACCCCAGGGGGCGGTTCTCCACCGGTTTTCCACCGGTTTTCCACCGTCCATCCACAGGCACCGGTGGAGAACTCGCCGTTTCGCCCGGCCGGCCTGCATGCCAGACTCCCGACCACGGCCGCCCGGGAAACGACCCGCGGGATGCAATGGAGCATGAGCGGGCGAGCAATGGAGCACGAGCGGGCGAGCAATGGAGCACGAGCGAGCGTGAGCGGGCGGGGTATCCCCGGCCGTAGCGAGCGAGCAATGGAGCACGAGCGAGCGTGAGCGGGCGGGGTATCCCCGGCCGTAGCG
>JBBDWT010000236.1:48321-57742 GCA_040902705.1 Acidimicrobiia bacterium
AGCGAGCAATAGAGGAGGGGGGGATCGATGGCGACGAGCGACGAGATCGCGGCGGCCGTCTCGGGGACCACGGTCACGACCCGCTTCCGCGACACCGTGCGGGCGCATGCCGACCGCGTGGCGCTGCGGTGGAAGGACGGCGAGGGCTGGGGTGAGCTGACCTGGGCGGACTACGCCGACCGGGCATGCCGGCTCGCGGGAGCACTCGCCGACCTCGGTGTGGTCCAGGGTGAGTGCGTCGTGCTCATGATGCGCAACCGTCCTGAGTTCCACATCGCCGACCTCGCGGTGATGCTCCTCGGTGCGACCCCGGTCTCGATCTACAACTCGTCGGCACCCGAGCAGGTGCAGTACCTGACGTCGCACTGCGGCGCGGTCGCGGCGATCGTCGAAGACGTCGGCTACCTCGAGCGCGTGCTCAAGGTGCGCGACGAGCTCCCGACGCTCCAGCTCATCGCGATCATCGATGACGACGGACGCGCGCCCGATGAGGTGCTCCAGTGGAGCGCGCTGCTCGCGCACGACCCGGTCGACCTCGACGCTGCGGCGACGATCGCGAAGCCGGACGACCTCGCGACGATCATCTACACATCCGGCACCACCGGTCCGCCGAAGGGCGTGATGCTCGACCACGCGAACGTCGTGTGGACCGTGGAGTCCTTGCTCCGCTGCTGGACCGACGACGATCCCGATCCGCGCCGCAGCCGACTCATCTCCTACCTGCCGATGGCGCACATCGCGGAGCGGATGACGTCGCACTACCAGGGTGTGATCGCCGCGTTCGAGGTCACGACGTGTCCCGAGGCGTCGCAGATCGCGGCGTACCTCGGCGACGTGAAGCCCGAGATCTTCTTCGGCGTGCCGCGGGTCTGGGAGAAGCTCCATGCCGGCGTCATGGCCGTCGCGGGTGCGAACCCGGATCAACAGGCCGCGCTCGAGGCCGCGATCCCCGCGGGCGAGCGGGCGGCCGAGTGCCGCGCGCGCGGCGAGGAGCCGTCCGGCGATCTCGCCACCGAGCTGGCGCAGGCGCAGCCGGTGCTCGACTTCGTGCGGACCCTGCTCGGTCTCGACCACATCAAGGCCGCGATCAGCGGCGCGGCGCCGCTCCCCCGGGAGGTGCTGCGGTTCTTCCGCGCGATCGGCGTGGAGATGTCGGAGATCTACGGGCTCTCGGAGACGTCCGGCCCGATGACGTGGGCGCCGTTCCGGGTGCGCATCGGCACGGTCGGCCCCGCGATCCCCGGCCAAGAGGTGATCCTCGCCGACGACGGGGAGGTGCTCGCCCGCGGCGGCAACATCTTCCGTGGGTACCTTAACGACTCGGAGCGCACGGCCGAGGCGCTCGACGACGATGGCTGGCTCCACACCGGCGACATCGGCGAGTTCGACGACGACGGGTACCTCAAGATCGTCGACCGCAAGAAGGAGCTCATCATCACGGCGGGCGGCAAGAACATCTCGCCCGCGAACCTCGAAGCCGCGTTGAAGTCGTTCCCGCTGATCGGTCAGGCGTGCGTCATCGGCGACAACCGACCGTTCGTCTCGGCACTGGTCGTGCTCGACCCGGAGGTCGCACCTCCGTGGGCGGCGAACCATGGTGTCGAGGGCAAGTCGCTCGCGGAGCTCGCCGTCGACCCCGTCGTGCTCGAAGAGGTGCAGCGCAACGTCGACGACGCCAACGATCGCTTTGCACGCGTCGAGCAGATCAAGAGGTTCGTCCTGCTCGGCGAGGAGTGGCTCCCCGACTCCGAAGAGCTCACGCCGACCATGAAGCTCAAGCGCCGCGGCGTCCACACCAAGTACGCCGACCGGATCGAGTCGATGTACGCCTGAACCCCCTGGTTCAGGTCGCGGGGGCGAGACGCTCGCGATGGTCGATCGCGAGGTCGGCGATCTCGCTGATGATCGTCGCGAGGCGGTAGTCCTTCGGTGTGTAGACGCGGGACACGCCCGCCTTCGCGAGCGTTGACCGGTCCTCCTCGGGGATGATCCCGCCGACGATCACCGGCGCGTCGACGCCGTGCTCGCGCAGCAGCCGGATGGTCTCCGGCACGAGGTCGAGGTGCGAGCCCGAAAGGATCGAGAGGCCGACGACATCGACGTCTTCGTCGCGCGCCGCGGCCGCGATCTGCACCGGGGTCAGCCGGATGCCCTGGTAGACGACCTCGAGGCCGGCGTCGCGCGCCGCGACGGCGATCTGCTCCGCGCCGTTCGAGTGCCCGTCGAGCCCGGGCTTGGCGACGAGCAGCCGCAGCTGCCCGCCCAGAGACTTGGTGGCGGCCTGGACCCGTTCGCGCACCGGCGCGAGATCACCGACCGGTGCGGCCACCGCGCCGACGCCGGTCGGCGCGCGGTACTCGCCGAATACCTCGCGCAGCGCGCCCGCCCACTCGCCGACGGTGCCTCCGGCCTGCGCCAGCGCGATCGTCGCCGGCACCAGGTTCTCGTCGGTCGTCGCGACCGACCGGAGCGTGTCGAGCGCGGCGCTGACGGCGGCATCGTCGCGAGCGGCGCGCCACTCCTCGAGGTGCTCCAGCTGCTCGCGCTCCGCAGCCGGGTCGACGACGACGATGGAGTGCTCGGAGTCGAGGCTCGCGAGCGGCGACGGCTCCGACTCGGTGAAGGAGTTGACGCCGACGACGACCTGCTCACCCGACTCGATGCGTCGGACGCGCTCGGCGTTGGCCTGGACGAGCCGGCCCTTCATCGCGTCGATCATCTCGAATGCGCCACCGCCGTCGAGTACCCACTGCAGCTCGGCCGATGCCGCGTCGACGAGCTCTGCCGTCTTCGCTTCGACCACCTTGGACCCCTCGAAGAGGTCGTCGTACTCGAGCAGGTCGGTCTCGTACGCGAGCACCTGTTGCATGCGCAGTGACCACTGCTGGTCCCAAGGCGTCGGCAGACCGATCGCCTCGTTCCAGCACGGGAGCTGGATCGCGCGCGCCCGGACGTCCTTGGACAGCGTGACGCCGAGCATCTCGAGCACGATCCGCTGCACGTTGTTCTCCGGCTGCTCCTCGGTGAGCCCGAGCGAGTTCACCTGCATCCCGTAGCGGAACCGACGGAGCTTCGGGTCGGTGACGCCGTAGCGCTCGAGCGTGATCCGCTCCCACAGATCCGTGAAGGCGCGCATCTTGCAGAGCTCCTCGACGAATCGGACGCCCGCATCGACGAAGAACGAGATGCGCCCGACGACCTCTGGGAACTCGTCTTCGGGGATCTGCCCCGACGCGCGCACCGTGTCGAGCACGCTGCACGCGGTTGCGAGGCCGTACGCGATCTCCTGAACGGGGGTCGCGCCCGCCTCCTGGTAGTGGTACGGGCAGACGTTGATGGGGTTCCAGCTTGGGACGTGGCGCACCGTGTGACAGATGAGGTCGACGGTGAGGCGGCGCGACGCGTCGGGCGGGAAGATGTACGTGCCCCGCGACAGGAACTCCTTCATGATGTCGTTCTGCGTCGTGCCGGAGAGCGTCGCGGAGTCGACGCCTTGCTCCCCGGCGAGCGCCGCGTACATGCCGAACAGCCACACCGCAGTCGCGTTGATGGTCATCGACGTGTTCATCTCGTCGAGCGGGATGTCCTCGAAGAGACGTCGCATCTCGCCGAGGTGCGGCACCGGCACACCGACCTTGCCGACCTCGCCGCGCGCCAGGACGTGGTCGGGGTCGTACCCGGTCTGCGTGGGGAGGTCGAAGGCCACCGAGAGGCCGGTCTGGCCCTTGGCCAGGTTCTTCCGGTAGAGCGCGTTCGACTCCCGGGCCGAGGAGTGGCCCGAGTACGTCCGCATGAGCCAGGGACGATCCCGATCGCGCATCGTCATGCCCCCAGTCTCCCGCGAACGAGGAGCCCGCCGTCAGCCCGAGTTCTCGGGCTTGCGTCCCTCGACCCTCTCCACGACGGTGAGGGACGCAACCCGGGTGGGGGGCTACTTCCGGGCGTAGTCGTAGAAGCCTTCGCCGCTCTTGCGGCCGAGCTTCCCGGCCTTCACGAGCTCACCGAGCATCGGTGCGGGCTCGAAGTTGGCGTCGCCGAACGCCGCGTGGAGCGCCTCGATGATCGACAGGCTCGTGTCGAGCCCGACCAGGTCGAGCAGCTCGAGCGGCCCCATGGGGAAGTTGCAGCCGCCCTTCATGGCGGTGTCGATGTCGTCGCGGGTGGCGGCGCCGCTCGCGAGGAGCTTCACCGCGTTGTTCAGGTAGGGGAAGAGGAGGGCGTTCACGATGAAGCCCGCCTGGTCGCGCACGTCGACGACGTCCTTGCCGCACGCCTCCGCGAACTCGCGGGCCGCGGCGATCGTCTCGTCGGACGACGTGGTCGCCCGCACCACCTCCACGACGGTCATGACCGGAGCCGGGTTGAAGAAGTGGATGCCGCAGACCTTCTCGGGGCGCTCGGTGCTCTGTGCGATCTCGAGGACCGACAGCGTGGAGGTGTTCGTCGCGAGGATCGTGCCATCGCCGCAGATCCCGTCGAGCTCCTGGAAGAGCTGCTGCTTCGTCGGAAGGTCCTCGACGATCGACTCCAGCACGAGGTCGCAGTCGGCGAGCTCGGCGAGGTCGGTGACCGTGCGCACCCGCCCGAGCACCGCAGTGCGCTCGGCGTCCTCGAGCTTGCCCTTCTCGACCTGGCGGCCGAGCGACTTCTCGAGCGCGGCGATCATCGTGTCGGCCGATTCCTGCGCCCGGCTCCGCAGCACGATCTCGAACCCGGCCTTCGCGCCGACCTCGGCGACGCCCGCGCCCATGATCCCGGAACCCACCACTCCCACCCGCTTGATCGTCATGGCCGACGAGGTTACTGCTCGGTAGGCACGGCGGGCCCGCTCCGGGTGCGGGTCCGGACGGTCGGGTGCCGGAGGGCGACGAGGCGCCACCACCCGGCGCCCACGAGGATCGCCCCGCAGACGACGAGCTTGGCGACGACCAGCCACAACGTCACGTCGCGGCCGACGGTGTCGGGCCCGCTCGAGAGCGTGAACAGCACCGGGGCGATCGCGAGCCCGGCGATCATGCACGCCACGCCGCCCCAGATCGCCCAGCGGGCGCGAGCGGTCGTCGAGAGGATCGGGGTGCGCTCCTCGGGAGCCGTCGCAGCGGCGGGCGCGGCGGACGTCGGCGTCCTCACCCGGCGGGCGTCGTAGGCGGCACGACTGCGCGGCTCGCGCAGCGTCGCGTACGCGCGGGAGAGCGCCTTGAAGGCCTCCTCGGCCGCGGCGTCGCCGGGCGTGCGGTCGGGGTGCATCTCCTTGGCCCGGGCCCGGAACGCGATCGCGATCTCGTCCGTGGTCGCGTCGGGTGCGACGCCGAGCACGGTGTAGAGGTCGCGGCGCTCACGCACCGCGCCGGGGGAGGCGCCTCCGGTCATCTCACCATTGTGCGCCGTCGGACGGGGTCGGTTCACCTCGCGATCGCTGAGGCGTCGCCTACGCTCCGCAGGCATGAGCGCGAAGCACGCCGTCGGCACGCTTGCACTCGTCGGCGGCGGGGAGTGGCGCGACGGGTGCCGCGGCCTCGACGGCGAGCTGCTGGAGACCGCCGGTGCCAAGGAGGTCGTGGTCCTCCCGACCGCGGCGGCGTTCGAGCATCCCGATCGCGTGATCGAGCGTGCGGTCACCTACTTCGAAGGGCTCGGCGCGAAGGTGGTGCCGCTCATGGTGCTGCATCGCTCCGAGGCCGAGACGACGAAGACCAGCGACATCGTGCGCAAGGCCCGGCTCGTATACATCGCCGACGGATCGCCGCTGCACCTGCGCTCCGTGCTCAAGGGATCGGCACTGTGGGAGGCGATGCTGGCGTCGTACCACTCCGGCGGTGTGCTCGCCGCGTCCGGCGCCGGCGCGACCCTCGTGTGCGATCCGATGGTCGACCCGCGCGGCGGCGCCTACACCGTGGGCCTCGGCGTCATCTCGAACGTCGCGGTCTTCCCGTATCACGGCACCGCCGCGGATCACCTGCGCGAGCGCTCGGTGGATCTCCTGCCGTCGAGCGCGAAGCTCGTCGGCATCGATGAGGAGACGGCGCTCGTCCGGGACCCGGCCGGAGCGTGGCGCATCCTCGGCGTCGGCACCGTGACCGTCTACGAGGCCGGCGTCGCCGTCGATCATCGCGCCGGAGCGACCGTCACCGGCCTGCCGTAGACCGCCCCGCGGATCCGGATCAGGTGGTCGGGGGGACGACGCCCAGGGTGCGGATGCTCGCCTTCGTGATGACGACGGGGCGCGTCGGAGGCCCGTCGCCGCTCGCAGGTGCGAGCTTCGCGATCTTCTTCGCGACGTCGAGGCCCTTCGAGACGGTCCCGATCACGGCGTAGTCGGGGGTCGGCAGGCTCGAGCCGTCGCCGGTGACGATGAAGAACTGCGAGGCGATGGTGCCCGCCGCTTCGGTCGGGCCCTTTGCCCACGCGACGGTTCCCGTCGGGTAGGGCGGCTGGGTGGTGGGAACCTCGGCCTGGAGCGAGTAGCCGGGTCCGCCGGTCTGTGACTGCGTCGGGCTGCCGGCCTGCACGACGTGGTTCTTCGAGGCGCGGACGAACGCGAGGTCGTCGAAGAACTTCTCGTTCGTGAGGTACACGAAGTTGTTCGCCGAGATGGGGTACTGCTGCGACGCCAGGTCGAACTCGATCGTGCCGCACGTCGTCTCGAGCGTCGCCCGGTACTGCTGGTTCGGATCGAGCGAGACCTCCGGAGCGGGCAAGGTGACGGTCTTGGCCGCAGGAGTCTCGACGTCGGCGCACTTGCCCGACGCCTTCGGCGAGTCGTCGTCGCTGCTGGTCACGCTCAGGACGACGCCGATGACGATGATCGGCACCAGGATGATCGAGAAGTTCCGGACGGTCTTCCACATCTTCCGGCGGCGCGCGAGCTGGGCCTCGTACTCCTTGCGCGCCTCGCGGTTCATCCGCTGACGTTCTCGTTTCGATTGCTTCGACACGGCGGGGGAGCCTAACGGCGCCGGGCAATCGACCGCAGACCGGGCAAGGGCCGCCGGTACGATTGACGGTCGTGAGCCTCGTCGTGCAGAAGTACGGCGGTACCTCGGTCGCCGATCCCGAGCGCATCAAGGCCGTCGCCGACCACATCGTGGAGACCCGCCGCACGGGCCACGACGTGGTGGTCGTGGTGTCCGCCATGGGCCGGACGACCGACGAGCTCGAACGGCTCGCCCACGAGGTGTCGGCCGTGCCCGCCGAGCGCGAGATGGACATGCTGCTCACGTCGGGCGAGCGGATCTCGATCGCCCTGCTGTGCATGGCGATCATCGACCGTGACGAGCACGCCGTGAGCTTCACCGGGTCCCAGGCCGGGATCCTCACCGACACGTCGCACGGCCGGGCGAAGATCCTCGACGTCAAGGCCGACCGGCTCCGCGACGCGGTCGACCGCGGCGCGATCGCTGTCGTCGCCGGCTTCCAGGGGGTCTCGACCGAATCGGACATCACGACGCTCGGACGCGGCGGGTCGGACACGACTGCGGTTGCGCTGGCCGCTGCGCTCGACGCGGAGGTCTGCGAGATCTACACCGACGTCGCGGGCGTCTTCACCGCTGACCCGCGCATCGTGCCGAGCGCGCGCAAGCTCGATCGCGTCTCCTACGAGGAGATGCTCGATCTGGCGGCCACGGGGGGGCGCGTGCTCGCCTTGCGCTCGGTCGAGTTCGCGCGCAACCACGAAGTACCCGTGCACGTGCGGTCGAGCTTCACCTGGGAGCCTGGCACGCGTGTCGAGTCGACGGACGAGCTGGAGGACTCCTCGATGGAGCATGCGATCATCTCGGGCGTCACCCACGACACCTCCGAGGCGAAGGTGACGATCACGCGCGTTCCCGACCGTCCGGGGATCGCGGCATCGGTGTTCCGCGCGCTGGCCGACGAGTCGGTCAACGTCGACATGATCGTGCAGAACGTCTCGACCGAGGGCCACACCGACATCTCCTTCACCGTCCCGAGGGAAGACCTCCCGCGCGCCAAGAAGGTGATGGAGCACCTCGTCGAAGACGTCGAGGCGAGCGGCTTCACCTCCGACGAAGCGGTCGGCCGCGTGTCGCTCGTGGGAGCGGGGATGAAGACCCATCCCGGTGTCGCGGCCACCATGTTCGAGACGCTCGCCGCCAACGGCGTCAACATCGAGATGATCTCGACCTCGTCGATCCGGATCTCGTGCGTGGTGGCCGAGGACGACGTGGAGCGTGCAGTGCGCGTGCTCCACGACGCATTCGAGCTCGGGCAGCGAACATGACGAGCGCGGGCGGAGCGAGCGGATGCGAGCGCAGACGGAGCGACCCGAGATGAAGGTCGGCATCGTGGGTGCCACGGGACTGGTGGGCAGCGAGATGCGCCGCGTCCTCGAAGAGCGTTCCTTCCCCGTGAGCGAGCTCCGCGCCTTCGCGTCCCCGCGCTCCGAGGGACGCAAGCTCGCGTTCGGCGAGCGCGAGGTCACGTGCGAGGTCCTCCGCGACGGGTGCTTCGACGGCCTCGACCTCGTCTTCATCGACGTCGACGACGATCTGGCGGCGGTGTGGGCACCGAAGGCGGCGGCCGAGGGAGCGCGCGTCATCGACAAGTCGGCGGCGTTCCGGATGGATCCCGAGGTTCCGCTCGTCATCGCCGAGGTCAACCCCGAGGACCTGCACGACCTCCCGCGAGGGATCGTGTCCTGCCCGAACTGCACCACGATGGTGCTCGTCACCGCGCTTGCTCCGCTCCATCGCGCGGCGCACATCGAGCGGTTGGTCGTGTCCACCTATCAGTCGGTGTCCGGGGCGGGCACGCCCGGCATCCGGGAGCTCGCGGAGCAATGGACGAAGGGCGCCGGAGAAGAGGACGTCCTGCGCCGGGCAGGCGCGACGCCGGGCGCGATCGAGCCCGGGGAGCAGTGGGACCGCCCGATCGCCGGCAACGTCATCCCGCTCGCGGGCTCCCGCCAGGAGGGTGGCTCCACGTCGGAGGAGCTGAAGCTCCTCCGCGAGAGCCAGAAGATCCTCCACGCACCCGACCTGCGGGTGAGCGGCACCTGCGTGCGTGTGCCCGTGTACGTCGGCCATGCCATGACGGCGAACATCCAGCTGCGGGATCCGCTCTCACGAGCCGACGCCGCGGCCATCCTCGATGGTGCGCCGGGCGTCAGGCTCGTGGACGGCGGCGACGGAGCTCCGACGCCGCTCGAGGCCGCGGGCATCGACCCGGTCCTGGTCGGTCGGCTCCGCGAGGACCTGTCGCAGGCCAACACCCTCGACCTCTGGGTGACCGGCGACAACCTCCGCAAGGGCGCGGCACTGAACGCCGTGCAGCTCGCCGAGCTCCTCATCTGACGCGCACGCACACCGCACGACACCAACGACGACCCGGCGCATGCGCAGGGCCGCCGTTCGTGTCGTGCCGTGCTCTGGGTGGTCGGGCTGCCGGGACTTGAACCCGGGAC
>JBBDWT010000237.1:0-10363 GCA_040902705.1 Acidimicrobiia bacterium
GTGTTGTACGACGTCGGCCAGTAGTGGTACGTGAGCACCCAGTTCGGCTTCCAGACGAGCACCATGAAGTTGGGGAAGAAGACGAACGAGTCGATACCCCACGTCTTGCTGCGCGCCGGGTTGATGCCGGGGGGCATCTCGCCGAAGTCGGGCCCGTCCCACGGACCGAACAGCCCGCTGCGCAGCTTCTGCTCGATGGGCTTCACCATGTTCAGGTCCTTGGGCGGCGACATGCCGCCCCACGAGGAGACCATGCCGTGCGGCCCGTCGATCCCGTATGCCAACGCCTCGTAGCCGTACTCGGCGAGCTTGCGCGACTCGTCGGAGACCGCCTGCTTCGCGTGCAGGATCGGCGCGTGGTAGAACTCCGCGAACGCGTCGATGAAGAGCTTCCAGTTGCTCCCGACCTCCGCGCGGTACTTGTGGACCTGCGTGAGCTCGTGGAACGGGTAGCCCTCGAGCCCCTTGCCGAGCTCCCCGAGGTACTCGCGGACCGGTGTCGTGTTCGTGGGATCGAGGTTCACGAAGATGAACCCCCCCCACACCTCGGCCTGGACCGACGCGAGGGGGTAGTCGGCCTTGTCGAGGTCGAAGAACTCCTGCTCCTGCTGCACGAAGGTGAGGTCGCCCTCGAGGTTGTAGCGCCAGGCGTGGTACTTGCACGTGAACTGGCGGCACGTCCCGCTCGTCTCCTCGTCGGGGTAGTCCTGCCAGACGAGCTTGTTGCCGCGGTGGCGACAGATGTTGTGGAAGGCACGGATCTCGTCGCCCGCGGCGCGCACGATGATGAGGGAGGTGCCGGCCGCATCGAGCTCCTTGGTGAAGAAGCTGCCGACCTTGGGCAGCTGCTCCATGCGCCCGACGTTCAGCCACGTCTTCTCGAAGATGGCCTTCCGCTCGAGCTCGTAGAACTCGGGCGAGATCGAATCCGCGTAGTCGACCGGGCTCGTGCCGAGCTCGGGGTAGTGCTCGGTCCACGAGCCCTCGGCGGGCTTGGCGAAGTGCGGCATGGGATCGCTTCCTCCGTTCGGCGCGGCGTCACGATAGCACCGATCTCAGCAGATGAGAAGCACGTTTCCGCCTTGCCGTCCCGGTGCTCAGGCGCTCGGCTCATCGTATGAGCGCGGCCAACGCATCACGCGCCCTGGTGATGGTTACTCCGTTAGCCTCCCGCGAGAGCAACATTTCCGCAGAACACCCGGGCGGCGCTCGGGCGAGACCGAGGAGGAGGACGGTGCGACCGCTGCCGCGAGTGCTGCCCGAGACCGAGGACTTCTGGACCGGTGGTCGGGACGGGCGGCTGTGCGTCAAAGCTTGCCCCGGCTGCGGCCGACTCTGGCATCCGTCGCAGACCGTCTGCGCGGATTGCCATGCCGCACTCGAGTCGTCGGAGGTCTCGGGTCGGGCGACCGTGATCGGGTGCACGGTCAACTTCCAGGAGTGGCTCCCCGATCCGGTGCCGCCGTACGTCGTGGCCGTGGTCGCGCTCGACGACGATCCCCGTGTACGGCTCACGACGAACATCGTCGACGCGGAGCCCGAGCACGTGCAGATCGGCCTGCGCGTCGCGGCGCAGTTCGAGCAGCAGGACGACGTCTGGCTGCCGCTGTTCGCGCCGCTGACGGAGGCGCAGACCGCGACTGACGATGCCGCCGCGGTGGCTGCCGCGGCGGAGCCGCCCCTGCCGGAGGTCGCGATCCGGTCGATGCCCACCGGTGACAAGTTCGAGGACCGGGTGGCGATCACCGGCATCGGCATGTCGGACATCGGTCGCCGGCTGATGCGGGCGCCCCTGACGCTCACGGTCGACGCCTGCCGCGCGGCGGTCGCGGATGCCGGTCTCGATCTCGCCGACATCGACGGGCTCACGACCTGGCCGGGCCCGGCACCCGGCGCGTCCGGGGTCTCCGAAGGCGGCGTGTACGCGGTCGTGAACGCGCTCGGGGTCCGTCCCACCTGGCACCAGGGCGGGATGGAGACCCCCGGGCACGGCGGCGCGATCGTCGCGGCGATGATGGCGGTCGCCTCCGGGTTGTGCCGCCACGTCCTCTGCTTCCGGACCGTCTGGGAGTCGACCGCCACCGAGCTGATGCGCTCGGGCCGCCTGGCGCCACCCGCTCCGGGTCGCGTCGACGGCGACTTCCAGTGGCGCATGCCCTTCGGTGCGGCGTCCGCGTCGAACTGGATCGCGTGCTGCGCGTCGCAGTACTTCCATCGCTTCGGTGCCGACCGCGACGTGTTGGGCCGGATCGCGGTGAACGCGCGGGCGAACGCCGTGCACAACCCGGACGCGATCTATCGGGACCCGATGACCATGGGCGACTACCTCGGCGCGCGCATGATCACGACCCCCTTCGGCCTCTACGACTGCGACGTGCCGTGCGACGGCGCGATCGCGTTCGTCGTCTCGGCCGCGGGCGCGGCGCCCGATGCACCGAACCCGGCGATCCGGGTCGAGGCCATCGGGAGCCAGATCACCGAGACCGTGTCCTGGGACCAGGGCACCATGACGCACGAGCCGATGGTGTTCGGTCCCGCCGCGCACATGTGGAGTCGCACCGATCTCACACCTGCCGACGTCGACGTGGCCGAGATCTACGACGGGTTCAGCTTCAACTGCGTCTCCTGGCTCGAGGCTCTCGGGTTCTGCGGGATCGGTGAGGCACCCGACTTCGTCGGCGACGGCGCCCGCATCGCGCTCGACGGCGAGCTGCCGCTCAACACCCATGGTGGCCAGCTCTCCGCCGGCCGCACCCAGGGGTTCGGCTTCCTCCACGAGGCCGTCGTGCAGCTCCGCGGTCAGGGGGGCGCTCGACAGGTGGACGGTGCCGAGGTCGCGGTCGTCACCACGGGTGGCGGTCTTCCCGGCGGAGCGATGCTCGTGACCCGCGCGCGCTGACCCAGACCGAGGATCGGGGCACGACGTGACTCACCCCAGCTGCTGTTCGAGCTGATGGGGTTCGGTCGGCCGCTCGACGCCTTCAGCGCCGACCGCTCGGGTGCGCGTGCGCGGTGACGCATCGCTCGACGTCGAGATCGGCTTCCATCGCCCTCGAGGATCTCGGGTCGTACACCCCCGCGCTCACGGCGAACCGACCGGTGAACTCGATCCCGCTCGTCTGCGCGGCGCCGCCGGGGATGCTCTCGACCGCCGATCTGCCTCCGATCACCCCGGCCGCGGGGGCGACAGCAGGCTGACCTCGCGCAGTACCTTCCATGTCGCTGCGGCCTCGGCCGCACCGGCACACGCCGATGATCACCACCCAGCGACTCGAGGAGCGAGCACATGTCGACGTTCGATGCGTTCAGGTACGACGGCAAGCGGGCAGTCGTCGTCGGCGGCGCGACGGGGATGGGCGCGGCGACGGCCGAGCTGGTGCAGGACGCCGGTGCCGACGTCGTCGTGATGGATCGCGCCCCGGTCACCCAGAAGGGTGTGCGGGCGATCCAGGTCGATCTCGCGGACAAGGCATCGATCGACGCGGCGGTGGAGGAGTGTGGCGGTCCGGTGGACGCGCTGTTCTCGTGCGCAGGGGTCGCCGACGGGACGCCGGGGATCGAGCGCATCAACTTCATCGGCCACCGACACCTCATCGACCGCATGCTCGCCGGCGACATGCTCCCGCGCGGTTCGGCCATCGGGATGATCTCGTCCGCCGCCGGGCTCGCGTGGGAGGCGAACCTGCCGCTCCTCAAGGAGTTCCTCGACATCACGGACTTCGACGACGCGGCGCGCTGGGCCCAGGATCAGGGCAAGGCCGACTACATGTGGAGCAAGCAGGCCATCAACACGTACGTGGCGCGCGAGGCGTTCGGTCTGCTCCAGCGTGGTATCCGCATCAACGCAATCCTCCCGGGGCCGACGGACACGCCGCTCGCCCAGGCGAACTCCGAGATGTGGCTCGGCTTCGGTGCCGACTACCGCGAGGAGGTCGGGGTCGAGGCCGCGACGCCGCTCGAGCAGGCGTACCCGTTGGTGTTCCTCTGCAGCGATGCTGCGTCCGGGGTCGCGGGGATCACGATGATCACCGACTCGGGCTACGTCGCCGCCGGCATCACCGAGTCGTTCCCCGCGGCGTCGCCGGCCGTCAACTTCCTCTACGGACGGTACTGAGCGACCCTCCATCTCTCTGATGGAGAACAAGCCGTCGATGGTCGAGTGCTTCGACGAGATCGTCGCGGTCTGCCTGCGGTCGAGCGCGCACGACCTGGCTCCGGCGTTGGCTCGGGAGTGACGGACCTGGTGGATCCGCTCCCACCGACGGAGTGGCAGTGAAGCCCAGCGCCGCAGAGCTGTTCGGCCCCGTGGGAACGCCGCGCGTCGTGGTGGTCGGAGCAGGATTCGGCGGGATCGCGGCCGGCGTGAAGCTGAAGCAGGCGGGCGTCCACTCCTTCACGATCTACGAGTCGTCCCTCGGGATCGGTGGGACCTGGTGGGACAACACGTACCCCGGTGCCGAGGTCGACGTCGGCTCGCACCTCTACCGCTTCTCGTTCAAGCCCCACGACTGGACGCGCACGCACGCGCAGCAGCCCGAGCTCCAGAGGTACCTCGAGGAGACGGTCGACGAGCGTGGCCTCCGACAGCACCTGCGACTCGGTGTCACCGTGGAGTCCGCGACATGGGACGACGACCGCCACGTCTGGACCGTTCGGTTCGCCGACGGTGCCGTCGAGGAGTGCCACGTGCTGATCAGCGGCGTCGGCTTCCTCAACGTGCCGCGCTTCCCGACCTGGCCGGGCCTCGACGACTTCGAAGGTCCGAAGTTCCACACGGCTCGCTGGGAGCACGAGCATGATCTCACCGACAAGGTCGTGGCCGTCGTCGGCACGGGATCGTCGGCCACCCAGGTCGTGCCCGCGATCCAGCCGATCGTGCGACGGCTCTACGTGTTCCAGCGCGAGCCCGGGTGGGTCCTGCCCAAGGGGGAGCGCGACCTCACGGACGACGAACGCGCGGCGCTCGCCGGGCGGTGGCGCAACAAGCGCGAGCGCTGGCGCCAGAAGTACCTGCTGGAGAAGAGCCTGTGGCGTGGGAACCTCTACCGGCCGGGAACGAAGACCAACGAGACCCGCCACCAGGTCTGCCTGCGCTACATCGCCCGCCAGTTCGCCGACCGCCCTGACCTGCGCGAGGCCGTCACGCCGAAGTACCCGTATCCCGGCAAGCGGCCGGTGTTCGCCAGCACCTTCTATCCCGCGCTCAAGCAGGAGAACGTCGAGCTCGTGCCTCGTGCCGTCACCTCGCTGACGCGCACCGGCATCGTCGACGCCGACGGGATGGAGCGGGCTGTCGACGCGATCGTCATGGCGACGGGGTTCCAGCCGACGAGCTACCTCGCACGCCTTCGCGTCGTCGGCCGCGGCGGCCGGACACTCGAGGAGCACTGGGCGGGCGAGCCGCGCGCCTACCTCGGGATCACGGTGCCCGGGTTCCCGAACTTCTTCATGCTGTACGGGCCTGGCACCAACGGCGGCGAGATCGTGATCATGCTCGAGAGTCAGGCGGAGTTCGCCGTTCGGGCCATCACCCGCATGATGCGACAGCGCGTCACTGCCGTGGAGGTCAAGCCGAGCTTCGAGGCGCGGTGGTACCGCTGGCTCCAGTCGAAGATGGTGGGCACCTCCTGGACCATGAGCCGCAACTACTTCACGTCAGCCACGGGCAAGGTCGTGACCCAGTGGCCGTCCACCAACCTGCACTACCGGATGCTCACGAAGCTGCTGGGTCGAGTGTCCGAGACGACGCGCCGGCGGGGTGGCCGACCCCGACGCTCGGTTTGACGCGCCTGTTAGACGACGAGCGATCAGTCGGCCGAGGTTTTTCGGGCTCTGGTCAGGTTTTCAAGGGTCGCGCCTAGCACTGGAGCGACGCGGGTGTTAAATATGTCGACCTCCCGCGAGGGAGCAGGGGCGGTCCACGCGGGCCGACCGGTTCGGCGGTCGTACGGGGGGTAGCGATGTCACGGTGTCGTGTGCAGGTGGTGCGTTGGGTCGCGGTGATGGCCGCGATCACGCTGGTGGGGACCGTCGGGGTCTCGGCGGCGGGCGCGCAGGGGAAGTTCCCGGCGGTCGACCAACCCGGGGTCAGCGACACCGAGATCCGCGTCGGGGGCATCGTCAGCGACCAGGGCGACCCGACGAACGGCTTCCTCGAGTCGTCCTTCGACGGCACCGAGGCGTACTTCGACTACATCAACAAGACCGAAGGCGGCGTCTACGGCCGCAAGCTCGTGCTCGACTCCAAGCGGGACGACATGCTCGCGAACAACCGCGCGGAGGTCCAGGGCCTCCTCACGCAGGACGACGTCTTCGCGGCCCTCCCGATCGCGGTGCAGCTGTTCAGCGGCGCGCAGCTGCTCGCCGACGAGGGCATCCCGACGTTCGGTTGGCTCATCAACGAGGAGTGGGGCTCGGAGAACAACACGCCCGGACCGCCGAACCTGTTCGGTCAGACGGGCTCGTTCATCTGCTTCACGTGCGGCCAGCCGCGCGTCGAGCCGTGGCTTGCTCAGAAGCTCAAGAAGAAGAACGTCGGCATCCTCGCCTTCGCCGTCCCCCAGTCGGAGGGGTGTGCCGAGGGGCTCGAGAACAGCTTCAAGAAGTTCGGCACGGCAAAGGTCAAGTTCGTGGACAAGAGCCTCGGGTTCGGACAGCCCGACTACAGCGCCCAGGTCGCGCAGATGAAGGAGGAAGGCGTCGACTTCGTGGTCTCCTGCATCGACGGGAACGGTGCGGTGAACCTCGCCCGCGAGATCAAGAAGCAGGGTCTCGACGCGGTGCAGATGCTGCCGAACCTCTACAACGCGGATCTCGTCAAGGAGAACGCCGACGTCCTCGACGGCAACTACCTCTTCACCACCGCCGCGCCCTTCGAGACGAAGCCCAAGCCGCCGGGTCTGAAGGCCTACGACACGTGGATCAAGAAGAGCGGTGGTGACAAGAACGAGAACTCGCTGGTCGGGTGGATCAACGCCGATCTGTTCGTGGCCGGGCTCAAGGCCGCAGGCCCCGACTTCACGCGCGAGAAGGTCGTCGACGCGATCAACGCCATGAAGGGCTACAACGCCGGCGGGTTGGTCCCGGCGATCGACTGGACGAAGGCCCACGAGGACCAGGGCGACTGCTACGCGGTCCTGCAGGTCCAGGACGGCAAGTTCGCGCCGAAGTTCGGTGAGCCCGGCAAGCCGTTCCTCTGCTTCCCGCCCGACCTGAAGAAGCTCCCGGCGAAGCCTCAGGTCAGCTCGTAGCGCGAGTGCACCGCTCCATCGAACGCGGCCGGACGGGAGCACGGTGACGTGACCGAGCTGATCGGTTACATCGTCCGTGGCATCCCGTTCGGCTGCGTGTTCGGGCTGGTCGCGATCGGTCTCGTCCTCACGTACAAGACGTCAGGCGTCTTCAACCTGGCGTTCGGGGCGCAGGCCTTCGTGTCGGCCGCGGTCTACTACCAGCTCCGCGTCGAGCAGGAGTGGTCGAACCTCCCGGCGTTCCTCGTCGCGGTCGTCGTGGTCGCGCCGCTGATCGGCTTCGTGCTCGAGCGGTTCCTCTTCCGACATCTCCGCGCCGCGCCGGCGGTCGCCAAGCTCGTCACGTCGCTGGGCCTGCTCGTCGCGCTCCCGGAGCTCGTGAACCTCATGTTCGGCTCCGACGCCGCCTACGGCGTGCCGACGCTCTGGCCCGAGGAGTTCGCGATCTACCGCTTCGGTGACTACGCCATCGACGGCAACGAGGCCGCGACCCTGATCGTCACCGCGATCTCGGTGGTGGGGCTGACGCTGCTGTTCCGGCACTCGAGCATCGGATTGCGCATGCGGGCCGTGGTCGAGAGCCCCCGCATGACGGCCCTCGCGGGGATCAACGCCGACCGGGTGAGCTCGTTCTCGTGGATGCTGTCGAGCTTCTTCGCCGGTCTCGCGGGCGTGCTGATCGCGCCGCTCTTCGCGCAGCTCTCGTCGACGTACTTCACGATCATGCTCATCGCGGCGATCGCCGCGGCGGTGTTCGCGCGGCTCACGAGCATCCCGATGGCGCTCCTCGGCGGCCTGCTCCTCGGCATCCTCCAGGGGATCCTGGCCGGGTACCTCCCGCTCAACAGCATCCTCGCCCAGGGCCTGCGGCCGTCGTTGCCGTTCGTGCTCTTGTTCCTGCTCCTCCTCTTCTGGCCGGGGCTGCGCACGAAGCGCGAGATCGTCGATCCTCTGTCCGGGGTCGACCCGCCACCCCCCGGCCTCGCCACCGCGGCGCGCGGCCGGGGCCTGACGATCACCACATACGTAATGGGTGCTGCGATCGTCGTCGTTGGCCTGTCCGTCACCCTGCTCTCGCTCGACGCCTTCTGGCTCCTGATCGTCACGAAGGCGGTCATCTTCGGCGTGATCTTCCTGTCGATCACGGTGATCACGGGCATGGGCGGCCAGATCTCGCTGTGCCAGGGGACGTTCGCGGCCGTCGGTGGCTTCACGACCGCGCAGCTCGTCAACGAGTGGGACCTCCCGGTCCTGCTGACGCTGCTGGCCGGTGCCGCGCTGGCTGCGATCGTCGGCGCGCTGCTCGCCATCCCTGCGCTGCGCCTCGGTGGCATCTACCTCGCGCTCGCGACGCTGGCGTTCGGCCTGATGTTCGACAGCATCCTGGTCCCGCTCGACTGGGTCGGCGGTGGATCGATCCCCCTCGACGTCCCGCGCCCGGGCTTCCTCGAGGACAACCACGTGTTCTTCCTCTTCTGCGTCGCGGTGCTCGCGATCGTCGGCCTGCTCGTCGTCCTCGTGCGACGGGGCACGACGGGGAAGTACCTCGACGCGCTCCGCGGCAGCGAGACCGCCGCGGCCGCGATCGGCATCAGCGCGCCCCGCTCGCGTGTCATCGCGTTCGCGCTGTCGGCGGGGATCGCCGGGCTCGGCGGCGGCCTGCTCGCCATGTTCGACACCCAGGCCAACTACGCCGCCAACTACACGCCGTTCTTCGGCCTCGTATGGGTCGTGCTCGTCGTGACCATCAGTGCCCGAACGGTCGAAGGCGCCATCGTCGCGGGCTTCGCTCTCGCGTTGCTCCCGGAGCTGCTCAAGGAGCTCGGTATTTCCGTGGAGCTCCAGTACGTGCTGTTCGGACTCGGCGCGCTCACCTACGCGCGGCACCCGGAAGGGATCCTCGAGGCCCAGAAGCGTCAGGCGATCGGCGCGATCCAGGGGTGGATCGACCGCAGGGGCGGGTCCGCGGCGCCGCCCGCCGCGACGTCGCCGGGCCACGACGCGCCGAGCGTCACGCCGAAGCCGGCCCGGGCTGCCGGGAGCGTGGCCCCGTGACGCTGCTCGACGCCCGGAGTATCTCGAAGCGCTTCTCGGGCATCACGGCGCTGGACGACGTCTCGCTCACGGTGGAGCGCGGCGAGGCCGTCGGCCTGATCGGGCCGAACGGCGCAGGCAAGACGACGCTCTTCAACTGCCTGCTCGGGATGCTGCGCCCCGACGCGGGCAGAGTCGTCTTCGACGACACCGACATCACGCGGTACCCGGTGTACAAGCGGGCGCGGCTCGGCGTCGGTCGGACCTTCCAACGCATCGAGCTCTTCGGTGGGATGAGCGTCCGCGACCACCTGTTCGTCGCCGAACGCTCGCGGCTGGGTACGGGAAGGCTCTGGAAGGACTGCCTCAACCTCTCGCAGCCGACCGACGACGAGCGCGAGCGCGCGGACCGGGTGCTGGGCCTCCTCGGGCTCGACGACGTGGCCACGAATCCGGTGGAGACGCTGAGCCTCGGCTGTGGGCGCCTCGTCGAGCTGGGGCGCGCGCTGATGACGGAGCCGCTCCTCCTGCTCCTCGACGAACCGTCCTCCGGTCTCGACCAGCACGAGACGCGAGACATGGTGCGCACGCTGCAGGACGTCCAGCGCGAGCACGGCACCGCGATCCTGCTCGTCGAGCACGACGTCGACATGGTGCGCGCCTTCGCGAGCCGCCTCTCCGTGCTCGACTTCGGCACGCTGATCGCCGAGGGCCCGACCGCGGACGTGATGAGCGACGACGCGGTGCAGAAGGCGTACCTCGGTGAGATCGCCGGCGCCGATGAGATCGCCGACGCCAGCGAGGCCACCGCCGCGCGAGCGGTCGAGCAGCCGCGACCGCAGCCGGGACCCGGGTCGACGGCGGGCGCGCCTGCGCCACTGCTCGAGCTCCGCGACGTCGAGGCCGGCTACGGACCGTTCCGAGCGTTGTTCGGCGTGTCACTCTCCGTCGATCCGGGCTCGGTCGTCGCCCTGCTCGGGGCGAACGGCGCGGGCAAGACGACGATCGCCCGGCTCGTCTCGGGACTGATCCCGATCACCGCGGGCACGGTGCTCTTCGACGGGACCGACATCACCGGC
>JBBDWT010000238.1:0-1520 GCA_040902705.1 Acidimicrobiia bacterium
ATGATCGAGCCGCCGCCGTGCTCGGCCATGTACCGAGCGGCGCGCTGGCAGCCGAGCATCACGCCGAGGACGTTGGCGGCCATCACGCGCTCGAAGTCGCGCAGGTCGTCGTCGAGGAAGCGGCGGCGTGAGCTCGAGATGCCCGCGTTGTTGACCATGACGTGGAGCCCGCCGAAGCGCTCGACGGCGGCGTCGACGGCACCCTGCACCTCATCGACTTCGGCGACGTCGGTGCGATGGAACGCGGCCACGTCGCCGAGCTCGGAGGCAAGTGCCGCACCGGCGTCGGCGTCGACGTCCGCGATCACGACGTGCGCGCCTTCCTCGACGAACCGCTCGACGATCGCGCGACCGATGCCGCCCGCGCCGCCGGTGACGATCGCGACCTTCTCGGAGAGCTCCTGACCCATGTGCGCCTCAGTCCGCCGCGGACGCTTGCCTCGTCGTGCTGGGTCGGCTCGCTGCGGCGGACGATGCGTCTGCCGCGGGCGCTCGCCTCGTCGTGCTGGGTCGGCTCCCTGCGACGGACGATACGTCCGTCGCGGACGCTCGCCTCATGCGTCCTCGATCCAGAAGTCGGGGACGGTCTCGATCTCGTGGCGGGCGAAGATCCCGTCGATCTCGGCGAGGTCGGCGTCGGCGATCGACCAGCCGATGGCGCCGACGTTGTCCTCGACCTCGGCGATGCTGCGAGTGCCCACGAGCGCGGTGCTCACGGCAGGGTGTGAGATCGCCCACCGCAGCGCGAGCTGCGCGACGCTCTTGTCGTACCGCGCGGCGATGCCCTTGAGCTCTTCGACCGCGCGGACGTTGCGCGGGAACGACTCGGCGCCGAACAGCGCCTCGAACATCTTGATGTTGCCCATCTTCCCCTGGCGGGCGCGCCAGTCGGCCTCGCCGAAGTCGTGGTCCTCGGTGAAGGTCCCGGTCAGCAGCCCGAACGCGAGCGAGCCGTAGGCCATGAACCCGATCCCGTGCTCCTCGCAATACGGCAGGATCTCGGTCTGCATGCGGCGGTCGAACATGTTCCAGCCGTACTGGACGACATCGACCCGGAACGCGCGTCGGCAGGCGTCGATCTCGTCGACCTTGAAGTTCGAGAGCCCGACCGCTCTGACCTTCCCATCGCGGACGACCTCCTCGAGCGCGCCCATCGTCTCCTCGAACGGGACCTCCCGGTCGGGCCAGTGCACGAGGAAGACGTCGACCCGGTCGGTGCCGAGGTTCTTGAGGCTCTTGTCGATCGATGCGAAGACGCGCTCGCGGCTGCTGTCGCGGAAGTTCGGCTTGTCCTTGTAGTTCATGCCGAACTTCGTGACGATGATCGCCTCGTCCCGTCGCGGGCCGAGCGCCTCGCCGAGCGAGCGCTCCGACGAGCCCATGCCGTAGCCCTCGGCGGTGTCGAAGCAGTTGATGCCGAGGTCGAGCGCGCGTCCTACCGCTCGGGCGAACTCGTCCTCCTCGACGTGGCCGTAGCCGCCGCCGACCTGCCAGCAGCCGATGCCGATCGCCGAGACGTC
>JBBDWT010000239.1:0-1515 GCA_040902705.1 Acidimicrobiia bacterium
GTGCAGGAGGTGATCGCCGCGATCACGACGCTGCCGTGCTCGAGCTCGTAGTCGGTGCCCGCGACCTGGACGCGCTCCCGACCCGGGCCGGCGACCGCCACGGGGGTCGCATCCGGCTCCGGCTCGGGTGAGCCGCCCGGCGCCTGCTCGGTCGTCGGGTCGCTGGCAGGGAACGTGTCGGCGAGCGCCTTGTCCGCGCTCCCGTTCGCGAGGCGGGTGTCGAAGGTGCCGAGCGAGTCGAGGAAGGCGGTCTTCGCGAGCGAGAGCGGCACGCGGTCCTGCGGGCGGCGCGGCCCCGCGAGCGAGGGCACGACCGTCGAGAGATCGAGCTCGACGACCTGCGAGTACGTCGGCGCCTCACTCGGGTCGTGCCAGAGCATGTTCTCCTTGCAGTAGGCCTCGACGAGTGCGATCCGCTCCTCGCTGCGACCCGTCAGGCGCAGGTACGTCAGCGTCAGTTCGTCGACCGGGAAGAAGCCGCAGGTGGCGCCGTACTCGGGCGACATGTTCCCGATCGTGGCGCGGTCGGCGAGCGGGAGCGAGTCTAGCCCGTGGCCGAAGTACTCGACGAACTTGCCGACGACGCCGGCGTGGCGAAGGATCTCGGTCACGGTCAGGACGAGGTCGGTCGCCGTCGCGCCCTCGGGGAGCGCGCCGGTCAGCTTGAAGCCGACGACCTGCGGCACCAGCATCGAGAGCGGCTCGCCGAGCATCGCCGCCTCGGCCTCGATCCCGCCGACGCCCCAGCCCAGCACGCCGAGGCCGTTGATCATCGTCGTGTGCGAATCGGTGCCGACGAGCGTGTCCGGAAACGCCTGGCCGTCCCGCTCCTCGATCACGCGGGCCAGGTACTCGAGGTTGACCTGGTGCACGATCCCGGTGCCCGGCGGCACGACCTTGAAGTCGCGGAAGGCCTTCTGTCCCCAGCGAAGGAAGGCGTAGCGCTCGCGGTTGCGCCCGAACTCGAGCTCGACGTTGCGCGCGAACGCCGCGTTCGTGCCGAAGACGTCCACCTGCACCGAGTGGTCGATCACGAGCTCGACCGGGATCAGCGGGTTGATCTGCTCGGGGCTGCCGCCGAGGTCGGCCATCGCGTTGCGCATCGCGGCGAGGTCGACGACGGCGGGAACGCCGGTGAAGTCCTGCAGCAGGACGCGTGTCGGCGCAAAGGAGATCTCGCGGCTCGGCTCGTCGTCGGCGACCCAGCCGGCGACGGCCTCGACGTCGGCCTCGCTGCCGTTTCGGAGGACGTTCTCGAGCAGGATCCGCAGCGTGTAGGGAAGCCGCGCGACATCCCACGTCGACTGGAGCGCGTCCAGCCGGTGGATCTCGAGCTTGCGGTCGCCGACGGTGAGCGTGGAGCGGGCGGATGCAGCGTCGGCCATGCCTCGAATCTATCGAAAGAACAGTCCTTCTGGCCGTTGCGGACATGTGGGGTCCTGGCCCCGACATGGGGTCTACGCGCGACCGAGATCCGCTCCCGCGGATTTCGATCTTGCGCAAAGGATCAGCGCA